>JAMCPC010000052.1:0-19142 GCA_023379725.1 Actinomycetota bacterium | reverse complement strand
GCCGATGAGAGGGTGCGGGCATGGCTGAGCAGTTTCAGGTAATCGGGCCATTTCGTCCTGCCGGTGATCAGCCGCAAGCCATTGAGGCGCTCTCGGAGGGAGTGAAGCAGGGCATCCGGTACCAGACCCTTCTTGGGGTTACCGGTAGCGGCAAGACCGCAACTATGGCTTGGGTCATCGAGTCTGTCCAGAGACCGACCTTGATCATAGAGCCAAACAAGTCATTGGCGGCTCAGCTCTCTTCCGAATTGAGAATGCTCATGCCCAACAACCGGGTCGAATACTTTGTATCGTATTATGACTACTATCAACCAGAAGCATACCTTCCTACCAGCGATATATACATTGAGAAAGATTCATCTTTGAATGAAGATATTGATAGGTTGCGTCACAGTGCAACCTCGGCATTACTTTTGCGTAAAGACGTGGTAGTAGTTGCATCTGTCTCTTGTATCTATGGACTCGGATCTCCACACGAATATCGTGACAATATGATAGCTCTGGCAGTCGGTTCCAATGTCGATCAGCGTGAGCTGTTGCGTAGTTTCGTCAAGCTCCATTATAGGCGCAATGACATCGATTTAAGCCGTGGTCGTTTTAGGGTACGTGGTGACATGATCGAGTTGCATCCATCCTATGAGGAATACGCCATACGGATAGAGTTGTTCGGTGATGAGGTGATGTCGATAAAGCAATTTGATAGCGTAACCGGTAAGGTCTTGGGCTCGCTCGATGGTATCGTGTTACTTCCCGCCACTCATTACATTGCAGGTGAGGAACGCTTGAAAAAGGCTATAACGTCGATCGAGATTGAACTTGGTGAGAGGCTCAGATATCTTGAGACAGAGGGGAAATTGCTTGAAGCTCAGCGACTGAGAATGCGCACAGAACACGACTTGGAGATGTTGGCAGAGATAGGTACATGCAGCGGCGTGGAGAATTACAGCCGCCATCTGGATGGTAGAGAGGCCGGTGAGTCTCCCTATACGTTGCTGGATTATTTTCCGGAAGATATGCTGGTTGTAGTAGACGAGAGCCATGTAGCGATACCTCAGCTCCATGGCCAGTTCGTAGGCGACAGATCGCGCAAGGTCACACTGGTGGAACACGGGTTCAGACTTCCTTCGGCACTCGACAATAGGCCGCTGACCTTTGATGAGTTCATTGCCAGGGTTCCCCAGATGATCTTCTTGTCGGCTACTCCCGGTCAATATGAATTAGAGGTTTCCGGGAGGGTGGTAGAGCAGGTAATCAGACCGACAGGACTTGTAGATCCGGAGATTACTATACATCCTACTACCGGCCAGATCGACGACCTCTGCGAACGTCTTGCTGCTACGGTGGCGGCTTCTCAACGTGCACTGGTTACGACCCTTACCAAGAAGATGGCTGAACAGTTGACGGAGTATCTCTCTGAAGCAGGATTTAGGGTGCGTTATATGCATTCCGATATAGATACCATAGAGCGGATTGAGATAATAAGGGACCTACGTCTTGGAGAGTTTGACATTTTGGTCGGTATCAACCTTCTGAGGGAGGGTCTGGACCTTCCTGAGGTTGCACTGGTAGCTATTCTCGATGCAGACAAAGAGGGTTTCTTGCGTTCCGGGTCATCGTTGATCCAGACTATTGGTCGTGCTGCACGTAATGTAGATGGTAAGGTGGTGCTGTATGCCGACACAATTACAGGTGCGATGCGCCGGGCTATTCAGGAGACGGAGCGAAGGAGATCTGTCCAGAAGGCTTACAACGAAGAACACGGAATTGACCCGGTTACCGTACACAAAGCGGTCTCTGACATATTGGATTCGATACGCTCTACCCAGGAACGATCTGGGATGACGGCAGGGTCAGGTAGAGGAATGCGTGGCAGGGTGGCACGACAGGGAAGGGTGGCAAGAGGTGGCGGGGCAGCATTGGGTACCGAATCAGGTGGCGCATTGGACGCCAACGAGCCCGCAGCCAAGCTGGCTGCCCTTCAGGCCAGTGCCGGTGGTAAGGCCGGTGCTCAAGTCGGTATTGGTGGTAAGGCCGGTGCCGTTCCGTTTGAGTTGGAGGCCAGGCTGGAGCTTCTTGAACGGGAGATGCAACATGCAGCGAGTGAGTTGAGATACGAGGAGGCAGCGGCTATTCGTGATGAGATATTCGAGATACATAGAGACATAGCAATGGAAATGGAGCGCACTGGGGAAGTTGGTACGGTAGAGAATATTACCGCAGGTAACAGCCGTGGTTAGTGGCTTATCCGCTGAGCCTCTTACGGGACAGACCACTAGCCATGGAGGCGATGAGCCGGTAACGATTACATTTTTGGGTGGACTCGGTGAAATCGGACGCAACTGCGCTTGTATTGAATCAGGTGGTCGGATGGTCGTACTCGATTGCGGGATCATGTTCCCGGAGCCGGATATGCCCGGGATAGACCTTGTTTTGCCCAATTTTGACTACATATACGATAGGGCAGACTCAGTAGATGGGATCATCCTCACCCACGGCCATGAGGATCATACCGGTGGGCTGCCTTACCTTTTGAGGGAGTTGAAAGCTCCTATATATGGCTCAGCTCTGACATTGTCATTGGCTGGCAGCAGGATCGAGGAGGCAGGGCTTGCTGGCAGGGCTCACCATAGAGTGGTACAGGATGGCGAGGTAGTCCAGATAGGGCCATTTCGCGTAGAGTTTATTCCAGTGACTCATTCGGTTCCGGATGGGTTTGCCACTGCATTCCATACGGATCAGGGGGTTATCCTGCATACGGGAGACTTCAAACTGGATCTTTCCCCAGTAGATGATCGGTTTACCGATTTGGCGAGAATAGGGGAGTTGGCCAAGTCCAACGGGATCAGGCTTCTACTCTCCGATTCTACCAACGCCGACGAACCTGGCTATACCCGCTCGGAGTCTGTAGTGGGAGAGGTCATAGACAGGATAATAGCCACCAATCCTGACAAACGTATCGTTGCGGCATGTTTTGCGAGCCACATTCATAGGATACAGCAGATAGCCAATGCTGCCATAGATTCAGGACGGAAGATAGCCGCCTTGGGCAGGTCTATGGAGAAAAACATTGAGCTTGCCAGGAAGCTGGGAATACTGGATCTTCCTGAAGATGATCAGGTGTCCGCAGATTCTATTGGCGATATGGATCCAGGCAAACTGTGTGTAGTATGTACAGGCTCGCAGGGTGAGCCTCTATCTGCACTTGCTTTGCTCGCTGCTGGAGATAGCAAGACAATGAAATTGGGCGAGGATGACCTGGTAATAATAAGTGCGCATCCCATTCCAGGCAATGAGTGGGCTGTCGGCAAGGTAATAAACGGTCTTACTCGCAGAGGAGCCGAAGTGGTGCATACCGGTATTGAAGAGGTACACGTAAGCGGACACGCGCGTCGTGATGAGTTGCAGATGCTCCTCTCTATTGTAAGGCCGGAGTACTTTATTCCGGTCCACGGTGAGCTGCGTCACTTGATGCGCCATGCCGAGCTCGCCAGGCATACCGGTGTGGATGATCTAAAGGCGATCGTTTGCGAGGATGGTAATAGTTTGAGATTGGACAGTGCAGGTCTGCATAGAGTCGATGACGTACCGTCAGGTTTTCTCTTTGTGGACGGTACCGTGGGTGATGTAAGTCATGGTGTGTTGCGTGACAGAAGGGTGTTGGCTGAGGAGGGCATGTTGGTAGTCATGGCAGTGGTGGATATACATACCGGAGAGGTGGTCGGTAATCCCGAGGTAGTGACCAGAGGTTGGGTGCATGCCAAAGAGGCTGAGGATATATTGGAGGAGGCTGCCAATATCGTCCGTGACAGCCTGGAAAAGGCTATGGCTGATGGCGTAGAGGATGATGAGACTCTTCATCTGCAGGTACGTAGGGCATTGGGTAAATTCGTCAATGAACGCACCAAGCGCCGCCCTCTCATAGTACCTGTCGTCGTAGTTATGTGATCGTAGTGAGTATTAGCCTATCTGCCGTAAGTGCGACAGTTGCTTAAGGATGCGGAGTATATTTGAGGTCAGAGATTGCGCTTTCTACGTATTCAACACTTGCGAATTACATTGGTGTAAACTGGTGTTCGTATGTGTATGTTCCAGATAGTGCCTGAATGCCATGGCTACGGCATCTGTTAAGCGGAAAACCGCCAATAAGAATGCCAGTAAGAGTACGGCCTCCAGAAGGGTAGACGGTCGTAAGGCGACCGCGATCAAATCAAGATCTACCAAGAGGGTCGCCAGTAGCAATAGAAGCAGCAAGAGTGGTAGCAGCAATACTCCTCGCGGCCGCCATAGCGTAAGAGGGGGATCGCGTAGCACGGCCAGTAAGACAATCATAAGGAGTGCTCCCGCGGGTAGACTATCCAGAAATAACGCTTCCGCGGGTAGGGGCAATGCCGCCAGAGCCGTAGCAGCTGCTTCAGCCGATAGCCAAGCTGCTCAGACTTCTGGTGACGCTCTGACCGGAAGTGCCGTTGTATCAAAGCGGTACAAGATAGATCTGATTGCCCTGGTACTTGGCCTTTGTGCTGTACTGCTGGCAATATCGCTTTACGTCGGTTCTCTGGGCCCGGCCGGAGTACTGTCTAGGCATTCTCTTGGCATGTTCATGGGGGTTACTCGGTTTGCCCTTCCTCCACTCTTCCTGATTGTTGCAGTATATATTGTGGTGCCTACACGTTTGCTCAACGGTCGGGTGGTCAGAGATTTACCCTGGCAAACTGGAGCATCTGTTGTCGTTCTGGGATGTGTATCTGGACTTGCCGACATTGCCGGTGGACTTCCGGGAATCTCTGCACATTCGTCCAATAGTCTACTGGGTGCAGGTGGGTGGATAGGCGTAGGTATTGGGGGAGTGCTGGATGCAGGTATAGGAACAGCGGGTGCAGTTATCGTCCTGACTGCAATCGGGTTGTTCTCCCTATTGGTCGTTACCGGCATTACCTTACGGCAGGTCTTTCGTTTCGTGGCAGGGATGGTTGTTGGCCTGTGGAGCATCTTGCGACCCAAAGAGCCGTTTACCGTGCTCGATCAGCCAAATAGTAGCCTGCCAATGGATTCTGCAGATGAATGCATGACAGGGGTATCAGAGTTTACCGAAGCTAATGGACATGCTGGATTTGCTGGTTCTGCACATGACGTTGAAGGGTTACACACTGTGAATAGTGATGAGTCAGATGTGGACATCAAGTTTCATCGAGATGAGCACTCGGATCATTTTGGGAACGTACTGTATGGTGATGAAGATTCTACAGCTCATGATTCAGGCATGTCGGATATAGCGGGCATGAATGCTGAGCATACGGGTACAGCCGAGGTAGGAAGTCATGTTGGGAGTGCAGCTGTAGTGGGCGCACATGATGATAGAGATGAGAAGAGAGCGGGTACGGGAGAGACGACCGGGGCAGATAATTATATCGATGGGGGAGATGAAAGATATACGGCAGGCATACAGCAAAAGATATTCAGCCCTAGCAGTAAGGGGGCATGGAAGTTACCGCCTACCCAATTGTTGTCACGTTCAGTCAAAGTTGCCGTCGACAGGCGCGATATAGAGAACATAGGACGTGCCCTCGTCGGTGCATTGGCTACCCATGGAGTAGAGACACGACTTTCCGGATTTACGGTAGGCCCTACGGTTACGAGATATGAACTGGAGTTGGGTCCGGGTGTCAAGGTGGCAAAAGTTACCAGCCTCTCCAAAGATATTGCCTACGCAATGGCATCTCCTGATGTACGTATCCTCGCTCCGATACCCGGTAAGTCGGCCATAGGTATAGAAGTGCCCAACCGGGAGAGAGAATTGATCACGCTGGGTGACCTTCTCTCTACCAAAGAGGCCAAGGCCGCAAGGCATCCACTGAGTATACCGCTGGGCAGGGACATATCGGGGAAGAGTATAATGACCAACCTCGCAGACATGCCTCATCTGCTTATATCTGGTGCAACCGGCTCAGGAAAGTCCTCCTTTATAAACTCAATGATCACTGGAATACTGCTCAATGCCACTCCAGACCAGGTCAGGCTTATTCTTATAGATCCCAAACGGGTGGAGCTAGGCCCATATAAGGGTCTTCCTCACCTCCTTACTGAAGTGGTTGTAGATCCGCGTAAGGCAGCTAACGCGCTTGCATGGGCAGTAGATGAAATGGACAGGAGATATAGGCTGCTGGCAGAGGTTGGCGCACGTGATATTGCGGGCTATAACGAAACCGTAAGCACGTTGTATTCTGAACCTGTTGACTTGGATGACGAGCAGCCGAAAGATGGGGAGGTGAAAGACGATCAGCCGAAAGATGGACAGGCAGGGGTAGCACCTGTTGAGGCAGAAGATGCCTTGGCAGAGGATGGTGATGGAGGAGATCGTGGTTTCGATGATAGTGAGCCAGGAGATTGTGAAACGGAGGATGCCTGTAGAGAGGCTCTTGGAGCAGGAAGTGCAGGAGCGGGGGATTGTGAGTTTGCTCATCTTCAGCGTAGAAGCGACATTGAAGAGGGGGCTATCGACGAGGAGCTACCCAACTCCCAGCTGGAGCAGTTACCTTACATAGTGGTGGTTGTCGATGAGCTGAATGACCTGATGATGGTAGCGGCTCGAGATGTCGAAGAGTCGGTCTGCCGTATAGCTCAAATGGCAAGGGCAGTAGGCATACACCTCGTACTTGCAACTCAGCGTCCGTCTGTAGATGTCATTACTGGTGTAATCAAGGCCAATATACCGTCACGCCTGGCTTTTGCGGTCTCTTCGTTGGCTGATAGCCGTGTCATTCTGGATCAACCAGGAGCGGAACGGTTGATCGGCAAGGGGGATATGCTGATGTTGACAGCCTCTTCATCGGTTCCCAGGCGTATCCAGGGAGCATGGGTAGATACTCATGAGGTGCATAGCGTAGTTGCTTACTGGAAGCGTCAGGGATCGTTACGGCATGAGATTGATCTGGGTGATGCCGGTACTTCAGTGGTATCGTCATCGTCTTCGCAGGATGACGACGATCTGGTCGATGCCGCTCTTGAACTGGTAGTAAATGCTCAGCTTGGTTCTACCTCCATGTTGCAGCGCAAGCTCAAAGTGGGCTTTGCCAGAGCCGGTAGGCTTATGGATATCCTCGAACGTAAAGGAGTTGTCGGTCCATCTGAGGGTTCAAAGGCGCGTGCCGTGCTTATGACCCCTGAGGAGCTATCTGAGATGAGAGCACGCCAGCATGGTTCTTCATAATATACTTTAGGCTAATCGCATATTTGCAATGTAGAGCGACAAGATAGAAGATCGATTGGACGGATAGACCTTTGGATAAGTCAGGAAGAAACGGCAGAAAAGGCGGTGTGTCTCACCCTGTATTTGCCTATATGTACTCACGCTTTGCTCCCGGTGCCGAGAGGCTGGGGGCAGCTCACCACCGAGACGAGTTGCTCTCTGGAATAAGTGGAAGGGTACTTGAAGTGGGGGCAGGTAGTGGGCTCAATTTTCGCCATTATGGTGATGCTGTTACCGGTGTGTTGGCCGTGGAGCCAGAACCACATATGCGCGCGATGGCCATTCGGGCTTCTATTGATGTTCCGGTAAAAGTACTGGTAGTAGGGGGTATGGATTCCCGCTTGCCGGTAGCGGATGCAGTTTTTGATGCGGTGGTTGCATCTCTCATGCTTTGTTCGGTGCCGGACCAGAGGGTTGCACTGGCGGAAATGTATCGTGTATTGAAACCAGGTGGCGAGCTTCGATTCTACGAACACGTGCAGGCGCAGGAACGAGTACTGGCATCTATCCAACGTGCGGTGGACACCTTCTGGCCATACTTTGGTGCTGGTTGCCACACATCACGAGATACACTTAGAGCGATAGAAGAGAGTGGTTTTGAGGTGACTTCATTACACAGATTCCGTTTCCAGCCCTGCCTTATGTGCGCTCCTGTATCTCCCCATATCACAGGAGTGGCGCTTAAGAGGCTCAGCGGATAGGCATCTCGGGCTTGTCGCCCCCCTGACTTCGCATGACAATCGGTAGCCATGACCTGTGGCGTAAGTCGGTCATGGTTTGTCGTCATCGGTCAGGCGCTCCAGCCTGCCCCCCCTCCTCCGCCTTGCCCTGCTCGCCCGGATGAACGGCTCCCTGATCCAACCTGCCTATCCGCTGAGCCTCTAAGCCTATTTAACATCGCGGTACGCGGGGAACGACGAGCGGCACACTAGAGGTAAATGTCCCCAGTGAAGCAGTCATGGTTCCAACTTGGATATTGGGGTGTAGGGTATTGCAGGCGTAGGACTGCCTACCGAATTGTATGGTTATTCTGGGTTCTGCTCCAGGCCATTCCAATAGGTCGATATGACCTGACATGACGATGCTGTAGTATGCCCTATTGCTATGTGCATTGTTATGTGTTGCCAGCCATGATGGTCGTATATTGCCAACGATATCGCCGGTTAAGCTGGTGCTGTTCGTACGCAACTGGGATGCCATAGAGTCTATAAGTGCCAGTGCGGCATTCTGGGCACTACCCAACGGATCCATACCTCCCTGGCCTGTAATAGTAGCGACCAGAGTGATCTCAGTTCCTCCTACAGAGCGTATAGCAGCCAGTACCACACAGCCTTCCGACTGATAGGTAAACCCTGATTTGACTCCGATCACCCCGTTCTGCCCGATAGCACTGACATAATTGTAGAGAGCCCCGGCATCCGGGAGGTTTATAGACGGGTGGTCGACAATGTGTGCAAATGCCGGTATCGACATTGCAGCCATGGTAAGTTTGGTCAAGTCGGTTGCTGTGCTTACCGAGCCAGGCGAAAAGCCCGCAGGGCCTACATATCTGGTGGAGTCCAGTCCCAATGTATGAGCCATGTCGTTCATTTTTGCGACGAATGCCGATACGTTACCGCTGTCCCAGCGGGCAAGCACATATGCGAGATTGCACGCCGAGTGGATCATGAGCCCCTCCAGAGCCTGCTTCTCGGTCAGTATTTCACCGTGAACGATTGGAACTATAGTTTCATCATTCAGTTCGTCATTATATGTAGTCTCTACATCTGCTCCGTCAATGCGTATTGCCGGACCATCTTCACCGGGAGCGAGCGGATGGTCGTTCAGTATGACGTATGCGGTCATTATTTTTGTAAGGCTCGCTATAGGTACAGGCGGGCTGGCAGGTCGGTTGCTATCTATAAAGTTCAATCCTTCTGCCCCAACAGCAGCCTCTCCGCCAGCAGGCCACACAAGAGCTGGGATGCCGGTAATTAGCTGGATAGGACTTACATGTGTGGTCGGATTACTGGATGGGGCTGAGGTGAGGCTGGCCTCTTTGGTACTGTTGTCTGTGACGCTGCTTTCTTTTATATTGCCACCGATACCATTGTTGTGTGGGCGGTTCATCTGTATGTAGCTGATTGTCTGTGCGTCGATCTGTGAGCGCAGTGTTCTGATCAATTCGTTGGATGGAACAGCATACAGTTGTACAGACTTTGACGATGGAGGTGCAGAGCTGCCAGCGGAGAGCAAAGCGGCTATCCCCAATATTGCAATGCTGAGTATCGTGGCTATGGCCAAACGCTTTTTCATCTTACCATCGGTGTATATGATAGCTTAACGACTGTATAAGATGGTCGAAAACGATAATGTGGCGATATGGAAGGCGCTCGACAGTTGAAGTGTTCCTTGTCGATACGGTGAGGTGCAGTGTACCAGGAAGCTGGTGAGATGAGGTGGAACTGGTGAGATGAGGAGTGATAAGAGTACAAAAGTACATGATAAAAGTATATAAGAGACGAGAGGTATGAATGAGAGATGAAAGGTAATGGAGTAATATGAGGGCGAGGGTACCTGCATCGTCAGCGAACTTAGGACCGGGATTCGATGTGCTTGCGCTAGCACTCGGACTGTATATAGAGGTGGCAATAGAACCTGCGGAGAGATTGATAGTTCGCAGTGTTGGGGAGGGCGCCGAGCTCGCCAGTGATGCCAACCATCTTGCAGCAATGGTGGCTATTGAGGTTGTGGGACATGACCGGCTGGCAATTTCGGTTCGATCCTCTATTCCCGTAGCCAGAGGACTGGGGTCATCTGCTGCCCTGGCGATAGCGGCGGCCGCGGCAGCAGGGTCGCGTGATCCTCTATCTGTTGGCGTGGATATAGACGGGCATCCTGAAAATGCTGCTGCGTCGTATTACGGTGGTCTTGTGTCGGCAACTGTCATAAGGAACAGGGTACAGGTGGTCAAGTTTCCACTTGATGAGAGACTTGCGTTTGTTGCGTTAGTGCCTGATCAGTCTCTTTCTACCAAAAAAGCCAGGTCGGTTCTTCCAGAGATGGTTCATCGTTCCGATGTTGCCTTTAATATGGGCAGGATGGCCATGCTGCTTGCCGGACTCGGCGACGCGGCAAAGTTGACCAAGGATGCATGTGCAGATAGGCTGCACCAGGATTATCGTAGTACGTTATTTCCTCAAGCACCTGAGATCATGGCTGCCCTACTCGAGAGAGGTGCCTTGGCTTCTTGCTGGTCGGGTGCAGGTCCCACATTGCTCGCTATATGTAGCTCGTCCGATGCTGCAAGGGTAGTGTCAGCTGGGGGCGATATTCTAAAGAGCGTGGGAGTAAGGGGGCGCGTGTTTCGGCTGAGGCCAGATCTGCGTGGATTGTTGATAGACGACCAAATACCTGACTGGTAATTGCCAGATACCCGACTGGTAATTGTTTCGCCCTGGCAATTTGTAGGTGCGTTGAACTGCGTCCTGTGTCTGATAGTGCAGTGTGCCTGACCGTGTCTTGACCGGATTAAGCGTAGTGTCTCGTACATAGTCATGGAATCCCGTCATCCAGTCTGTATTTGCGGTTTGATCATTTTATGGTATTCATGGTAAACTTATGTCTAAAGGTATACAGGCATACGGATAGTTGGGTTCGACCAGGATCTTAAATGTCAAACGAATAAAATGAGTGAGTTGTATCTTAAGGGGTAACAGAAACCTTAAGATTCCACAAGAAAGGAGTACCAAAATATGATTACTCGTGATAAGTTGTATATTGGAGGGGCATGGGTGGATCCTTCCGAATCGTCGACCATGGAGGTCATCAATTCCACGACCGAGGAGGTAATGGGGAGTATCCCTATGGGGAATGCAGCAGATGTAGATAGAGCCGTATATGCTGCTACGGAAGCATTCAAAGAATGGTCGGGCACCTCACGGGATGAACGAGCCAAATTCCTGTCCATGATACAAGAGAGACTCTCTGCACGTATTGACGAGATGGCTTCTTTGATCTCTGGTGAAGTGGGGACTCCATTTGCAATCTCCAATTTGGTGCAGGTTGGTTTGCCAGTGATGAGTTTTTCTTCGATGGCTCAGCTTTTGTCTGAGTTCAGTTTCGAGGAGGAGATTTCTAACTCACTTGTAGTGCGTGAACCGATAGGGGTTACAGGATCAATTACTCCGTGGAACTATCCATTACATCAGATAGCCGCAAAGGTAGCTCCTGCGCTGGCGGCAGGATGTACGGTGATACTCAAGCCCTCTGACGTTGCTCCCCTTAATGCTTTTTTACTTGCAGATATTATCGATGAGATTGGTCTACCCCCAGGGGTGTTCAACTTGGTGAGCGGTCCTGGCACAGTAGTCGGTGAGGCTATCGCGTCACATAAAGATATAGATATGGTATCGTTTACTGGCTCTACGCGAGCAGGTAAGAGAGTAATGCAGTTGGGTGCCGAGAATGTGAAAAGAGTGACGCTTGAGCTTGGCGGTAAGTCGGCATGCGTCATACTGCCGGGTGCAGATTTGAGTGCAGCTGTTGCAGGTGGAGTGTCGATGTGCTTTTTGAACTCTGGCCAGACATGCTCTGCGCTTACCAGGATGGTTGTTCCGCGAAGCATGCTGGGAGAGATCGAGGAATTGGTGGTTGCAGAGACTGCCAATTATAAGGTAGGTGACCCGATGGACTTTACTACCCGTATAGGTCCATTGGTCTCAGCTGTCCAGCGCGACAGGGTACGTGGATATATTCAGAAAGGCATTGATGAGGGTGCCAAGATGATTGCAGGAGGGGCGGAACAGCCAGAGGGTATCGATAGAGGGTTTTTCGTCAAGCCTACAGTATTTTCGGAGGTTGACAGCTCTATGACGATAGCGCAGGAAGAGATATTTGGACCGGTGCTTTCGATACTGCCCTACGACGACGAAAATGATGCTGTACGGATTGCCAATGACACGATATATGGTCTTGCTGGTGCAGTATGGGCGAGCGATATGGAGACTGCTGAACAGTTTGGCCGTAAGATGCGTACCGGACAGGTCGACCTGAACGGTGGCGGATTCAATCCCATTGCACCATTTGGTGGCTACAAGCAATCAGGTGTCGGCCGTGAGTTGGGTCATTTTGGCCTTGAAGAGTATCTCCAGGTAAAATCCTTCCAGCGTTGACCTCCAGGTTGACCTCCGGCGTTGACCAGACATGGACATGATTGGCTGAGAGGAGCCAATGATGGCTTGATACATCATCATGGCAGGTGCAGACGCTTTTTCGAGCTTTTGGCCGTTTGACACCAGGCATCCAGTGAATGTATTGGCTGACATTTTGGAAACCGGCCTCACTTTATCTCAGAGTACCTGTCCTCATAGCCTGGAAGCGGGTACCTATAGATACAGCAATCGCAATTCATTATAGCGTTACCGTCCAGTGCCTCGTCATAGCGCAGCCAAGCCAACTCCACCAAGCGGCTGTCTGGCCATAGTTCACTGGCTACGTTAACTGTGGTTCCTGGCCTGTTTGCTTCCCACTCTGTCGCCTGTGTATTGATCCTGTCCAGCAGCAGGCCGGTAAAGATGAAGTATGGTACGATAGATATGCTTCTGGCCCCCAGGGTATAACAGCGTTCCAATGCTTCCGGTATTGCAGGTGCAGCCAGTGAGACGAAAGCTGGTTCGACTATACCTATACTTGGTGGTACTATGCTGTTCGGTGGAGCAACGGCAGGGATACCTTTGCCGTGTCCTTTTGAACCCAACCCTCTTCCGTCTGCCAGCAGACGCGCTATCTTGGCCAAGTCGGAGTTGGCATCTGGATCAGTAGAGCCGCGACCCACCAGGACCACCGCATCGGATGTATCTGCAGCTGCCTCAAGTGCTCTTTGCTCAGCAACATCCAGTACCAGTGGGTGTATGCCCAAGTTGCGTGCGTATATGGCATGTAACTCTGTATACGACTTGCGTGATTGCATTAGTATGGCAGGTCCGTCATCTTTCATATGTCCTGCTCCGAGTAGTACCAGAGGAACTGCAACTATCCTGCCAGAACCCATCTTCACCAGGGTATCTACTGCGTTTTCCAGCGTAGGACTACCAGTTTCTCGTGCAAACTCTATCAGGCCGTAAGCGACAGGAGTATCTGGCCTGGCTTCCTGTACTGAGTTGGCAAAATCTTGCAGTTGGCGGGCACCCTTGAGCGACCTGGTCCCATGTCCGATCACCAGCATGCCATTCAGCGATCCGGCAACCCTCTCTGTCCTCAGTGACACGGGATGTTCTGCTGTCTTATCCATGGTATGCGAAGCCCTTTTCGCTATTTATCGCACCAGAGATCAGTGACACGGGATGTTCTGCTGTCTTATCCATGGGGCATCCTGTCCTGTTCTACGGCAATTCTGTATATGGCATTCATGCATGCGGCAGTGGCAGCGGACCCACCCTTTGGCCCCACATTGGTGATGACAGGGAATGAGCATTGTCCCGATATTTCTATAAGACGGTGCTTGGCTTGCTCTGCACCGATAAACCCTACCGGAAGAGCCAGCACCCCAGCCGGCTTTACGCTTCCCGATCCTATCATATCTATGAGCTGTTCGAGGGCGGTAGGAGCGCAGCCGATTACATAGAGTGCATGGTTGCGGTATTGGTTTGCTGCTTTGGCCATAGAGGCGGCAGATACGCTTGGCGCATTTGAGTAGTCACCTGTATCTTGATCTACTTGTGTTCCAAATGACAATGCACAGATTGATTTTTGCTTGAGAGCTCCGGTCAAGCCTGATCGAGTCATCTCTACATCGGTGATTATTTGGTAACCTTTGCTGATAGCTTCTACCATTTGATTTACTGCATCCTTTTTGCACCACAGAGACTCTGCAAGTTCTTTATCAGTTGTGGCATGGAGTACCCTTGCAGCCAGGGGAAGCAACTCGCGAGGCAAATCCAGCTCGTCCAGAATAGGCTGGATTATGGAATAACTCTTTGATTCAATAGGGTGGATTTTTATAGTATCTATGGTAGTCGAGAAGGCATCTACCGGGCAAACCTCTACACATTCCATACAAGAATCGCATAGCGAGTAATCTATAACAAGGATACCCAGGTCAATACCGATTGCCCGTGTATGACAGGTGATTATGCAGTTGCCGCAACCCTGGCAACGGGAGTAGTCAAGCTGTATAGATACCGGCTCTCTGGCGATGCTACTCATGCTAGTGTCCTTATGTTAGTGGTTCGTCTTGTAGACAACCATGGGTTCTTGCCAGCCCGATGATATCCCTGGCGACGGGAGACGCCGAGTTGTACCCAGCCAAGTTGCATTCATCATGGTTGCGTCTATGCAGATGCACTTATTTGTATCCTCTGGGCGCATACATAGTGTTGTCATATGTTACTGTCTGAGATGACCCAATCAACAGACATGTGGTCATGGTGCAGCAGTTGCCATCCAACTCTCCCAGCGTTGTGAGCCTGTACCTTTCACCCTTCCTGGCCGCACTGTCCACAATGCCTACCGGAGTACTTGTAGGTAGCACCTTCAGCAGTGCATTACGTGCCATAGCCAGGTTCATCGGACGTTGCGAAGAAGATGGATTGTATATTGCCATAGTCAAACCAGCAGACGCGGCGGCTATAAGTCGTTTCTCTATGACATCCCATGGGGTCAGCAGGTCGGACAGGCTGATATAGGCATGATCATGGCCGAGTGGAGCTCCCAATAGAGCAGCAGCAGCTTGTGCCGCTGATACGCCCGGTATGACTCTGATATCCATATCTTTTACCCAGGGGTCTTCATGCATTCTGTTCATAATCTGAAATACCGGTGAAGCCATGGCGTATATCCCAGGATCACCTGAGCAGACAAGTGCCACTCTGGTTCCATCGGCGGCCGATTGTACTGCGCGTTCGGCTCTGACCATTTCAGCACCTATAGGTGAACACTCCACATTTTGGGATCCGTCAAGAAGAGATGAGCACAGATCAATGTACATTTCATATCCGATAATCAACTCTGCGTTCTCTATTGCCTGGGTAGCGGCTGGTGTACGGTGTATAGCGTCTCCGGGTCCTATACCTACTACAGAAAGAGATCCACGTTTACGGACACGCCTTGCAACTGCTATTGTCGCCTGGTCCCCAATCTGTTTCTCTGTCAGCAGCTCAGCTCCTGGTCCGCCCGCCACCAGTGCAGCAGCCTCTGCCACACTGGGAGTTCCTACCGCTTTTTTCACTATATGGCTGGGATTTGGCGTATCTACCTTGGAGAGCTCATCAGCCGTGTAAGTGCGTAACGAAATATCAGGATACTGTGAGGTGAGATACTCTACTGCCGGATGGTATCTTCTGGAGACAATGGTAGAAATAGATTCTATTGAATCTACAGTAAACCCATTTTCTTTTATCACGCCGCTTACCAGCTGGTAAAGGCTCTCTGGCCTGCAGGATGTAGATAGTCCGACTCCTATGGTAAGGAGTCTGCCCGCAGGTGTTGTCTTGCCTGAATTATCCATTCTGCCAGGATGTACTTCTGTCATGACTTCTTTGTATCCAGAGTGTGGAGATAAAGATGTATGTTCGAGGGGGCTGTCTGTAGCGGTAGTGATTACGGCAGTTGCACCGAGTGCTCCGGCTACGTCACGTGCAATATCGTTTGCTCCTCTGGAATGGCCCCCCAGTACCGGTATAACGAAGTTCCCGTGGCTGTCTACGCATATAATTGCCGGGTCATCGTACTTGCCGGAGAGCATAGGGGATATTATCCTTACCAATGCACCAAGAGCCAGGAATACTATCATTGCGTCGCACCTTGGCCACTCTTCAGCGATTAGCGTTGCAGCCTTACCGCGTTTTACCTCATAGGGAAGCCGCTCTGCCAATGAGGCTGTATTATCTCCTGATACGATTGATACTATCCTTTTCATGGTAGGCTATTGTAGTTGCTTGGCATAGTATAGTCCTCAGCTGTCCATTCAGAGATCATTTGTGGGACAGATCATTAGGTATCGCTGTCGATTCCTTCGACGCTTCATTCGGCAGGCTTCCGTATGCCAGGAACACTGGGTTGTTGGGTACCAGCCGAAGTGATCCATCGGGAAGCTGCTTAGTTTCTGATACTGATACTTGAATTAAAGACCCCAGTATACTTGCTGCCGCAACTGCACGATCCAATGCTACATAGCTTGCTACGACCTTTTGTGGCCTGACTTTCATCCTTATCAGTGCTTCCAGCACAGGCAGTTTACCGCCACCAACAAACACTCTGTCAGGTGCAGGTAGCCTATCGAATACTTCCGGAGCATGTCCATGTATTGTATGTACTCTTATACTGTGGGATAGAGCGTTGGCCTGTATGTTCCTGATTGCCTGTTCTTCTTTATCTATGGCCAATACGGTGAGTCCTGGCGACAACTTTGCCGATTCTATTGCTATAGAACCGCTTCCTGCTCCTATGTCCCAAAGGACTCCGTATGTCGGTAGTTCGAGTTTGGAGAGAATAATTGCCCTTACCTCGCTGCTGGTAATCATACCTCCCTGAGCCTGGAATGAAGTATCCGGTAATCCAAATTTGATTGTCTCCGGATCTGTATTTCCGGTAAAACTGATCGTAGCTGCATCGGTTTTATGGATATCAAGTGAAGCTGGCTCGTAACCGCCTATAGGTGTTCCGTTTACGCCGATAAGTATACTTACCGATACGGGATCAAAATCTCCTCTCGCCATCTCTTCCAAGCTGAGCTCTTTAATGTATTCCCTATCTGTGCACAGGCTTGAACATACATATGCCCGAGATACGTGAGCGTTCCTTGCCAGTAGCTCTTTTGCCAACTCCTGTGGCGGGAAGGAGGGGGAGGTGAGTATTGCCGATTTGGGTGATGCCAAGATTCTGGGAATAGCCAGTTCGCTCGGACGCCCATGTGCAGATACGATAGTTGCATCATCCCAGGGTACCCCGATCCTGGCAAACGCCATAGATACTGACGATACCGATGGATATACGGTGATCAATTCACCGCTGATCAGTTTTCGTAGTGCACGTAATATCCCGAAGAATCCAGGATCACCGGATGCCAGTATGACTATTCGCATATCGTCGTCGGCCCATTGAGCGAGTGTATCCAGAGCGGCGAATACATTGTGGCCATACTCGACTGTTCTTATCCCTTCGCAGATTGGTGCATACTTATGCTGCATAATCTTCAGTAGTTTTTTGGATCCACAGATACACTCTGCATTTTCCAGTGCGATGAGCGCCTCAGGGCAGATTAGCTCTATTTGATCGCCCAGTACGCCGATTACTGTTACATTAGCTTGGTGGTTAGTTGGCGCTGTGTGATCTTTGGCTGTGCGACCTTTGTAGGTAGCGGACCTACTAATATCCTCCATGGTTGCATTATACTGCGCCGGGCAGGGCAACAGACAATAGTGAACTGAAGAATAATATGCTGTTCACCAAATTATCAAGCATCTCTTCCTGATATATGGTATAATTTTTTTTGGTCAAGACATGATCGCATAGAGAGAGGAGATGTCTAATATGTCGAATATACAAGGGTCACCGTCAGGCATGCCACAGGGTATTGGCATGAAACAATACCCCGCTTCACCTATTGCATCAGATGGATTGATTGCAGGGTTCTCCATAGTTTATTTCATCGTTTTGTTCCTGCCATGGACAAAGTCTGCTTTCAGTATTTCAAACGGGTCATCATCAATTTCGTTTTCTGTTCCTTTTTCAATGAACGGATGGGGTGGTGCAGGTGTGGCCGCCGGGGTCTTCGCATTTTTGCTTTTTATTTGGGCTGGCATCCGGCTTGCCAGGATATCCATGCCCATGCCCAATCACTATCGTAGCCTGGTAGCAGCTGTCCTCGGTGGGCTGGTATTTCTTTTTGGCTTGTTACGCATAATTACGAACTTGAGCCTGCTTACCAGTCATATGAGTGCGGTGCTTTATGTCTATGGCCTGTTCGCGTGGTTGGGGCTGCTTCTCGCCATTGGTGTATTGTATGCAGCCTGGGGAGAATGGAGAGAATGGCAGTTTGCTCAGATATCGAAGGCTCCCGGCAGCTACCCTGTTGCTACTGCTCCGGGGATGTTCCAGGGTGCCCCCCAGCCCAACTACCCCCAGCCCAACTACCCCCAGCCTGGCTACCCGCAGCAGGGTTATCCGCCACAACCACAGGATGCTCCCCAGCCCAACTATCCCCAGCCTGGCTACTCCCAGCCCGACTACCCGCCACCGCAGTCATCATCTTCGCCAACTCTGCAGGAGGTAAACCCACAGGGTATGAGTCAGCCACAGGCACCCTATCAGGGAGGGGTAGTACCGCCCCAAGAGTCGGAGCAACCTAGTAGTTCAGGTCAGTTGCAATGCGCACACTGTGGTAGTCTTAATTTATCGGGGACATCGTTTTGTACATCGTGTGGTGCGCCCCTTGCCTAATGGTTTGCCTTGTAAGTAAGCATGGGTTCCAGCCAGCCAGACAGATGATGCTTCTGGCTTGCCGGTGCTCTTGCACCGTATTTACCCGGTAATACTGCAGGTGGTGATATTACTGCCGGAGCTGCCGGTGGTGTAATAGGCGGCCTGCTATCTGGCAGAGGAATTTAAATTGGTTACGACTCTCTGAGCCTTTTGCTACGCCCTTCCACCTTACGTATTTATCTGGATGGAATGTATTTATCTGGATGGATCAATTTGGATATCTATAACTTTCTGAGTTTTTCTACCAGATTGGAAGGTAGGGCATCGTAGTGGTCATGGATAGAACGGAACTTTCCTCTACCACCAGTCATTGACCTGAGATCAAGTGCATATCGTGTTATCTCGGATGTAGGTACAAAAGCAGTTATCGTTGTCATATGGCTGGCGATACCATCAAGTGACCCCGGCTCTGATCCCTGTACATGTCCACGCCTGG
>JAMCPC010000051.1 GCA_023379725.1 Actinomycetota bacterium | reverse complement strand
CTGAACCCTGGACGAGTACAGCCGCTTGAGTTAGTTGAGCTTTGAAAGCATCGAACGAACCGAAGTACTCATCTATTGCAGAGGCCAGCTCGCCTTCGGGTGTACCGCCACCACCTGGCACAAGATTTTGCCAGAAGATAGAGTGCAGGATATGACCCGATATATTAAATGAGAGCGTCTTTTCCAGGCCTACTAACGCGCTGAAATCATTCTTGGCTCGCACCTCTTCTAAGCGCTCAATGGTGGAATTTGCACCTGCTACATAAGCTGCATGGTGCTTGGAGTGGTGCAACTCCAGATTCTCTCCTGAATAATAAGGTTCCAATGCAGAATAATCATATGGTATTTCCGGAAGCGTATAGGGCATCTTCTTCTCCTTTGCAAGTATGTAATGTTCATGTTCCCTGATTACGTAACCTACGATACACTACCCGTAGGTCGACATGGAATCACATCCAAGCGTATCCCATGTACTCTTTACATTATAGTAAGGTGCGCTGCTTAATGTGTCATCTAAAAATTGTCTCGTAAATAACGTGAAATTATCGGTCCCCCGAGATACGCTGTCATATGGTATTACCATGCGTAGTAGCAGTGTAGTATGTAGTCCCGTTCCTCGAAGTATCAGCAAATATCTCACTGACCTTAGTATCACACGTCCGTGATCCATACCGAGCGGCTGGTGCTCCAGCCGTGCAGCCCTGGTGAGCGGATAAGCTCATCCACCTACCTCAATAAGTGTCAAGGCTGCTTCCCGATTAAGGGCGGTCACTGCCTCGTTCTGTAAATCAGAACGAGCGGTCTTCCTCTCCCCTCCATTGGTATTACGACCTCCGGCTCGGGCACACCCCCGCGAACTGCGGGTGTTTCTGTCCGGTTCCCACCCAAAGGGTCTAACGGGAATCTTGGACCAATCGACCGGCGTCCCAGTCGATATCTGTGCAAGTATGCACACACAGGCAAGCTCCACCAGAGCTTGTAGATTCTTTGCTGCATTCAGATCACGGTCGATTGTGAGACCGCAGTTGTCACAGCAAAATATACGAGCTGAACGAGAGAGATTTACCTTTTTCGTCATTAGTGTCCATAACAATAATCTTTCGTCCCTGAGCTGAGAGTGCCGCTTCTAAGTGCTCCACCCCAAAACGAGCCAGACGGTCCCTATGCTCTACAACAATTTGATCTCGTCTTGGCTACACAGTGCCGTCGAATTAGGCTGCGCAAACTGCTTACGTAGTTTAATCAGCTGGAATAGGGGGTTTCCCCGTTGAAATAAGTAACCGGTAATGTAATAATAACTACAGGTAGTAGTACCAGACAGTAGTAAGCGTTACAACACAAGTAGATACCTGTAGATAGGAGGTGTTGAATATGACAACGACACGAAATGATGAGAGTAATACAGTTGTCCCAGCGGGTACCGCGGCAGATACCGCTATGGAGAAATGGCCAAAGACGGCTGTACGTGCCAGCTTTGGAATTATATGGGGCGTAGATGCGGCCATGAAATGGCTACCGGGGTTCCGCTCCAATTATATGAGCTATTTGGTCGGAGCAGCCAAGGGACAGCCAAGTTGGTTGGCTTGGTGGTTTAACTTCTGGATCCGCCTGCAACGGCCAAACGCCACGTTTTTCGAGTACCTCGTAGCAGTTGCAGAGACGCTTATAGCGTTGGCTCTGATCTTCGGCTTTGCGAGAAAGATGACCTACACGGCGGCGGCTATTTTCAGCTTCCTTATCTGGAGCACTGCTGAGGGATTTGGCGGACCCTACATGTCTGGATCCACAGATGTAGGGACATCGATCATATATGTAGTAGTATTTCTGAGTCTGCTGGCGATCGCTTACCAGGCCGGTCCAAGCTGCTACAGCGTAGATGCTCTTATTGAGCAGCACCTCAACTGGTGGCACCGAGTGGCAGAGGTAGGGCGGGACCACCGGTTGTTCCTCCCGCACCAGCCGTTTGGAGGTCTGATGGGAAGAGGAAAGGTCTCTGGAGTGCCTCCCTCGATTCCTCAGGGCGCAGGTGCAGTACACTGAGTGCTTGTCAATTGTCTAGCATTTAGCGTCCTTCTGGACAATGCGGTGAGCGTAGAATATGAGTATCATGAGTACTATGCGTTTTAGAAGGGAATCGGGCGATCTCGAAAACAGCATTATGGATATTGTCTGGGATGCAGGAGGCTGGGCTACGCCCAGAGAAGTATGCGACAACCCACAGCTGAAAGATGCGTCTGGAAAACCGCTTGCATATACCACGGTGATGACTGTTATGACCAGGCTCTGGAAGAAGGGTCGCCTCGAACGCATACAAGACGGGAGGAGCTATGCTTATCGCTCGACCGAGACCAGGGAACAGCATCTCGCCAGACGGATGGAAGAGATATTGTCAGGATCCAGGGATCGTACGGCGGCATTGACTCACTTTGTTGGTTCGCTGGACAGCTCTGAACGAGATATTGTAGCTAAGTTAGTAAGGCGCCTCCATCGCAGTGGGCACACTACGATGGACTGAGAATTACCGACTCTAGAGCGTTATGGGTATTCTTATCGTTGTAGGATTGAGTTTACTGGTATGGCCAGGGCTGGCGCGAAAACTAATTCGAAATACTGCACCGGCGCTATCTGTGAAGCTGGCAACATTGGTTATTGTATTAGGGTTGGCCCTTACGGTAAGTGGCTTACTGCTGGTGGCCAGCCACCTCTATCCAGGTGGGAGCTTTCCTTTTTTAGGAAACCTCTGTAGCAGGTTGCCGATATGTTTCCTGCCGGGAGATAGTGCCTCTGGTCTTCCGGTGACGATTGAGGTGCTGGCGCTTATCGCCGCTGCAGCTATCGTTGTAGTATCTCTCCGGCGATGTCTGCATTGCAGGAAAACGAATTCAGCAGTACGGGTAGAAAATGTAATCGGATACCATACCTGCATGTCTGGATACGAGGTCATAGTCCTTCCTGTAAATCGCCTGCTCGCTTACAACGTACCAGGGCGTTCACCTCAAGTGATACTGTCTCAAGGTCTTGTTGATTCCGTTGGCGCAAGCCAATTGCCAGCAGTTGTAAACCATGAGGTAAGTCATATAAGGCACCATCATAATTGGTACATGCTGCTTGCATCGTGTATGGATGCAACTTTAGGAGTAATCCTCCCGCCGATTCGTGCCAGCACGTCGTCATTGCGAGAAAACATTGAACGTTGGGCAGATGCTGAAGCTATAGAGAATGTCGGCAGCGGAACTGTCAGCATCAAGGATATGAAGGAGGCGATCAGTGTTGCAGCCGGGATTGGATACGATACTGGAAAGTCTGGTACCGCCTGCGTACCGAAACAGCGTGGTACCTCTTCCACTAAGAGAAACAGCATAGGTCATGTTACAGACTTTTATCCCGAGGAAGTGGCAATACGGCTCGCCTCAATCGACAGGCTTGGAGGCAGTCTGTCCATGCCCGGTATAGTGGCCTTTGCTATCGCCGTATTTGCTGTAGGAGCAGGCGTGTTGGCAACTGTTTATTGTTTGCATGGCGTATTGCCATACGTAGTGTAGTACGCCGTAAAAATAATGGGGTGTATGTCGGTATCCCCTTGACAACTACTAGTTATAGTACTACAATATGTAGTATGTCGTATAGAGTGACTGCTTACTGGTGGAGTACTCAGGGGTTGGGCTTGTTGGAGGGCAGGCGAGAACCAAGGCAATCGAGGTATTGCTGAGATGCATAGCTTGCTCTTCAGCAGCGCCGTGGTTGCGTCATTCCTGGCTGGCATGGTAGCGCTCTTTGCACCCTGTTGCATCTCTGTAATGCTCCCGTCCTTTCTTGCCGCCAGTTTCCACCGCAGGATTCAGATCATGGCGATGACAGGAGTATTCTCGCTGGGAGTGGCACTGGTCATCGTGCCGATTGCTGTAGGAGCTTCTTGGCTGAGTGGGTTCATCAGTGGGGATCATTTCTACGTATTCCTTGCTGGGGGGTTGCTGATGATAGCCATGGGGATTGCAATGCTTGTCGGCTGGCAGGTCCATCTTCCTATGCCCGGTATGACTGCACATGATAGAGAAAACACTGCCCGTCTCGGCCTGTTGGGTGTGCTGAGTCTTGGTATCTTCTCGGGAGCGGCTAGTGCATGTTGCGCGCCCGTGCTTGCAGGGGTTGTGGCGCTTGCAGGTGTACAGAGTTCTATCGTGGTAGCCTCTATCCTCGGTATAGTATATGTATTTGGCATGGTAGCGCCGCTCTTTATCATGGCTTGGTTCTGGGACGGTTTTGATTGGAGAATTAAGCGAATTGCAAGAGGTAAGGTGTTCACTCTAAATATTTTGGGATTCAAGCGTAGCGTACATATTGCTTCTCTGGCGGGAGGCATCGTGCTGGTCGGTATCGGCTCGTTGGTGTTGTTTACGGCATTTAACGGCACATCGACTCCGAGTAAAGGCTGGCAGGTTACCATGTCGGTATGGCTTGAACATATATCTCACGAGATGCTGGTTTTTCTTGGCCTGTTTCCCGGATGGCTGACTGCGTTGGCTATACTTACCGTCCTTGCAGGTACAGTCTGGAAGATTTACCGGGGATCGTGCAGGAACTCTAGTGCTTCCTGTGCGGTTGTACAGGATACCGGCGTACAAGATACCGGCGACAATGACTATGGAGATTTGATGGGTGACGTAGACTCGGCAGATTTGGTAGGAGAGGTAGGAGAGGTAGGCAGGGGTATACACAAGCTCAAGCAAAGTAGCGAGTAAAGGAGGTATGGAGTGACACAGAAGGTACAACATCAAAAGATGCAGCATAAAAAAGTGCAGGCCAAGAGAGTTCAAGGTAACAGTGCAAAAGGTGGTGTTGCAAAAGTCGGTAGCCTGAATCACCGGTTTCTGGCGAGTTCCAATGTTTCCGATGTAAAGAGGCAGCGTAGAGCCAATGGTAGCGTAAAGCCATTTGCGGGAGATCGACGCTTTATTGGCATCTGGCTGGTGGTTGTAGCAGGAGCGATTGCGATAATAGTCGTTATTGCCCTAATGAACACTTCTACCGGAGCAGGTTCGAGTAGTGGCGGCAGTTCTGCCAACATAAGCTACAAAGTAGCATCACCTGGACCAGGTAGGCTGGCACCATCGGTCGATCTGAGGTCTACGAACGGCGGTGAGTTCAACTTGGCAAGCCAGCATGGTAAGACTGTGCTCTTGTACTTTCAGGAAGGCGTTACCTGTTCTCCATGTTGGGTGCAGTTGCAGGATATACAACATGCCATGGCGAGATTTCATAAAGCGGGCATTAACGAAGTGGTCACTATTACTACTAACTCGCTTTCCGATCTAAGGCAGATGGCATCCGACTACTCTATAACTCTGCCCATACTTTCAGATCCGTCATTTTCAGTATCTCATGCATACAATGCCAACCAGTACGGTATGATGGGTACTTCTGCAGATGGTCATACTTTTATACTTGTAGGCCCAAATGGGCACATACGCTGGAGAGCCGACTACGGTGGTCCACCGCACTATACCATGTTTGTGCCGGTTGGTACCCTCTTGCAGGACATGCATGGAGCACTGCACAGAGCGGATTCCCTGATGAATGGTACTACAAGGACGAATAGCACTGCAACAAGGAGCACGCAAGGGATTAATGCATAGAATCAAAGACCGGCAAGACCGGCAAGACCGGCGTGATGGCGGTATGGACGGCGAGGCTCTAGAGCGTCCTGATGCTCCTGTAACTCACAAGGCAGGCAATACAGGTATTCGGTCAGAATATTCAGAATATATGGTTACGCTGGTTATACAGGAGCATTGCCTCTATTGTAGCGATGCGAAGGCTGTACTCGAAAGACTTATGTCTGAAGGTGTGGACGTCAATCTGTTGGAAGTACCTGCCGAATCGCCGGAGGGCAGAAGAATTATCGAACAGGCTGCGGCACCGTTTATGCCTGTAGTGCTCGTGAATGGCCTACCATTTTCCTATGGACGCCTATCCGAGAAAAGGTTACGCAAGTTTCTGGAGCACCCCACCATTTGACACTGCCATCTCCCAAGCATGTTGGGTACCGGATCCGTTGCCTCTGAGTGATCTATAGTGATCATCAGACGATGCATCTCTCGGGGTTGGAGTCCGGGTCCTTTCTATCGCGGGTTTGGTTCTTGCCTCACCACGACTCGCCCTCACCTTTGGTGGGGTCTTACGATTGCTCCTCAGACATGAAAGTTCGTTCATATCCGAGTCACTGAATTTTAACTGAGCGTTCATCTTTTAGCCTTAGTCCGTTAAAGATTAAGTTACCTTACCCCTTTATTATTTCTACGTACGAAGTTACGTACGAAGTTACGTACGAAGAAGTTGGCAGTTCTTATATGCAGTTCTGATGCCGGATGGCGCTGTTTTTATGCCGGATGGCGCTACAGAGATTGCATGGCAGGAACAGGATAGATGTTACCGGCAGGTGGCCAGGCCGCAGGATAGGTAGAGACAGGATAGGTAGAGACAGAGGAGAGATATGGCATCGATAGTGATGAAAAACGTGGAGAAGCGTTACAGCAAAAAGGATGAGGCAGCAGCTGTAGAGGATGTGTCGCTCTCTATAGATGAGGGAGAGTTTATCGTGTTGCTCGGGCCTTCTGGCTGTGGCAAGACCACCGTACTGAGGATGCTGGCAGGGTTGGAAGAGTTGACGGGTGGCGAGATCTGGTTCAGTGGCCGGCTTATGAATCATGAGCCTCCCGAGGCTCGCAGTGTCGGTATGGTCTTTCAGAACTATGCACTCTATCCCCACATGACTGTATTCGATAATCTTGCATTCGGCCTGAGGTCACGTGGGGTGCCGAAGGCATCCGTAAAGCAGCGCGTCCATGACATGGCCGAGCTTCTCGGCCTCTCAGGCGTGATAGATCACAGGCCAAAGGAGCTTTCAGGCGGTCAGCGCCAGCGGGTTGCACTCGGCAGAGCTCTGGTGCGGGATCCGGCGGTGTTCCTCATGGACGAGCCCCTCTCCAATCTCGATGCCAATCTGCGCGAGCAGATGAGGCTGGAGCTTGCCCGTATACATAGGCGGGTGAAGGTGACAACCGTTTACGTCACGCATGACCAGAACGAGGCATTGACACTGGCTGACCGCGTGGTCGTTATGGATGGGGGAAACGTAAGGCAGGTCGGCATGCCCGATGAGATATATGGTAGCCCTGCGGATACGTTTGTTGCGAGCTTCGTCGGATCGCCTGGCATGAATCTGTGGACACTTGAATGGGAATCCACTGGGGATTGCATATCCATGGGAGGGGGAGTGCTTGAGCTACCCTATTCATTCCTGCCTGCACTGGAAGAGGCCGGGCGTAGTGTGACTGTAGGGATCCGGCCTGAACACCTGGGGTTGTCGCTTGTAAAGGCTGACGTGAAGGTCGTATGCAGGGTAGAGCTACTGGAGAATCTGGGAAGCCACTCGCAGCTGCATGCTCATCTCGGCAATGAGGATTCTAATGATTCGAAGAACCTTGTAGCCCGTCTCGATTCCAATGCTTATGTGGATCCGGGCGAGGAGGTAGTGCTCACTACCTCAGCCGGTGCCGTTTATCTATTCGATGCTATCAGTGGTGAGCGCATAGAGGTTGCGGATGCCAGGTATGTCCACCAAGAGAATAGGTACTCGTTAGCATGACATTGACCGCAACCAGTACTACCGCTGAGGTGCCCAGTATAAGTGGGCATCCTCCTTATGCTCCGGTTAATAGGCGGCGGCTGGTCCCCCAGCGTTTCCACTACATTCAGAGCCGGCTGGTCGCCTATGGTTTGATGTTCCCATCCATGGCGGTATTCGTGATGTTCTTCTATGTCCCGGCCGCTTACCTGCTGTACATTTCCTTTTTCCATTGGGGAGTACTCTCATCGGCTACCAAGTTTGTCGGTCTTGCCAATTTCCGCATTCTCATACACCAGCCGCTCTTCCTGCACTCGCTGCTGACCTCTGCCTATTACACGGTAGTGATGATTCCTGCAACTGTCCTTCTTGCTCTCGGCGTGGCTCTTTTGCTGAAGGAGGCAGTCACCCGGCGCAAGCGGGGAGCAGGGGTATGGCGCGGAGCTGTATTCCTGCCTCATGTCACTCCGGTGGTCGCCACGTCCATTATATGGGTCTGGATATTCAATCCGCATTTCGGCCTGGCAAACCTCGTCCTTACCCATCTGGGCTTTCCTGCACTTGGCTGGTTGGAGAGCGTTCACTGGGCACTTCCTGCGGTGATGATAGATACCCTATGGCACTCTCTCGGTCTGTATGTCATCATTTTTCTTGCCGGACTCTCTATGGTTCCCCGTGAGTTGCTTGAAGTTGCCCGCCTCGACGGAGCCAGGCGGTACCAGATCTTTCGCCGGGTCATCTGGCCGCTCATATCGCCTACCACCTTCTTTGTCGTATTGCTGTCCACGATAAATAGTTGGCAGGCATTTTCCCAGATATTCGCGATGACAGGAGGTCCTCATGGAGGTGCCGGCGGTCCGGCATTTGCCACTACCACGGATGCCGTGCTTGTCTACCAGACCGCATTTATTTACGAACACTTCTCCCTTGCGGCGGCGATGAGCCTGATTCTTTTTGGCATCATCATGACGTTTACACTTATACAGAAATGGATATCGGATCGTGTCGTCTTTTACCGCTGAGAGAGTTCCTGGCACATCCCCAGCCGAGATGCCGAGGAATAAAGGTCGTATCAAGGGTAGCCTACGTATCAAGGGTAGCCTACGTATCGGTAGATCCAGAGCGGTGAACCGTACGGGCAGGGTGATCCACCAGATTGCCATGATTGGCGTAGCGGTGATCTTTGCCTTTCCACTCTACTGGGTGGTGGTTACCGCTTTTAACAGCCATGGAGGGGTATTTTCAATCCCGCCAAACTTCCTGCCTGCCTTCCATACGGGGGCATTTACTTACGTGCTTACCCATACCCACTGGCTCCGTTACATGGGGAATACGGTATTCATTGCATGCAGCACTGTCATGCTGGTCATCATTACCTCGGCTATGGCCGGCTATGCCCTTGCCGAACTGAAATTCAGAGGTTCCGGGTTCCTGTTTCTTATGGTGATCGGGGTGATGATGCTGCCTACCCAGGCACTGCTGGTTCCCCAGTACGCAATAGCGATGCACCTGCACCTGCTGAATACCTACGCCGTACAGATCATTCCCTTTGCGGCCAGTACTTTTGGTGTATTCCTGTTCAGACAGTTCTTCAAAGGTCTTCCGCGCGAGTACTGGGAAGCGGCCCGCCTCGATGGGGTGGGACATTTTACCTATATCCGGCGGGTGGCGCTGCCGCTGGCAAAACCTGCCGTAGTCACGACCGCATTGCTTACCTTTATCACGTCCTGGAATCAATTCCAGTGGCCGCTCATAATGACCCAGTCCCATGCCATCCAACCAATCGAAGTCGCACTCGCTCACTATATGCAGACATTCGAGGCAAACTGGCGAAAGCTGACATCAGCCGTCGTACTTGCACTTGCCCCGATAGTGGTGATCTTCCTCATCCTCCAGCGTCATATCGTAGCTGGCGTAGCCGGTCGTGACAGCGGGGTGAACAAGTGAAGAATCCTTTGGATGGAGGTGCAATTACCGTAATTGCCGGTTGCAATTATGAGGAAGTGTTTACAGATCTATCGATACAGATGGAAATAGATGGAGATAGCCAAGAATAAGGCTAAGGATAAAAAGGAGAGAAATACCGATGAATATATTTTCCAAAAGAAACAGCGTGGCAGGCGACGAGAGCCTCTCGCATGGAGGTAGCCTGGAAATTCCCGGCCTACCCCCGGGCAACCCCACCGGGAACTTCCGGCGAGAGCGGAACAGAGGATGGAGGAGCACCAGACTGCCGGTAGTACTTGCTTCCGGCGCCCTACTTCTCGCTGCATGCAGCTCGTCGCCTGCCAGCTCGAATACCAGCGCGAAGATCCAGGATATAGCATTATGGGAATCACACAACGGTCCTCCCGTGGGAACCGAGGTAAGCGCTCTGGTGTCGAAGTTCAATGCCACACACAAGAATGTCCACGTGACCGTCGTCGTGACCAAGGCCTCCTCCAAGTTGCAGGATGCCCTTGCTGCCGGAGACCCACCTGTCCTGGCCGAGATAAGCCACTATGACGGAGTCTACGTAAAGGCAGGTGCGCTTGTCTCCTGGAACAGTTTTTTTAAGGGTAGCTCTATAGTAAACAAGAACAATTTCGTGCCTTCGATCTGGAAAAATGGTGATGTAGGCGGGCAGCACTACCGGTTCCAGGCAGATGCCAAGTTCTCGATCGTCGATTACAACAAGACACTGTTTGCCAAAGCCGGCATCACCTCCCCACCTACGACCTGGAGTGAACTTGCGGCAGACGCAGCCAAGCTAAAGGCACTGGGCGGGGGGCTGATACCGATTGGATGGAAGGACTCGTCATCGCACATCCTTCCGGCGTTTGCCAGCAACGGTGGCTCCTGGTTGAAAAATAGCATGAGCGTCGGTCATTCGGTGGACTTCAACACTCCTGCCGGGGTGGCGACATTCTCGTACTTCCGTAATCTGTATGCCAACGGTGAATTGATTATAGACCATGGCACCACCCTGCGTGAGGATCTGGCCTCAGGCCATCTGGCCATGATTGATGGTACGTCCGCCGGCTACCAGAAGACGCTTACAGCGGTAGCGGGCAAGTTCCCCGTCGGTTCCTTCGTCGAGCCGGGGGGTACTACCGGGCACGCGTATAACATGACCCAGGGTCTTGGTTTCGTGCTTCCCAAGGGTCATACTCACGCACAGGATGAGGCAGCGTGGACATTTGTTCAATGGTGGTTTGAGCCGGCACAGCAAGTGGCATGGGCAGAGGCTACCGGTTACCCGCCTGAGACCCGTGCTGGCATTGCCGCCATGCCGGCTTCATTCCTGGCAAGTCATCCGGGTGAGGCTGCAACGATCCAGGCCGCTGAGTCTCCATATTCCTACCCGAGACCGACGAGCAACAGCTATAAAGAGGTGCAGGCGGTGCTGGATTCTACGTTCTACGACATTGTCACCGGTAAGGAATCCGTTTCGAGTGGACTTGCCAAGCTGGACAGCTCGGGCAACTCTTACATGAGCGGCGCCAGCGAATTGTAGCGATTGCGTGGTAGTGATTGAAATGGGACAGGACGAACTCCGGGATCTGCAAGGGAGCGGTCCTGTTCCGGATGGCGACATGCTTAATGAGAGTGAATCGGAACCGGTAGCCGGCGAGGAGCGTGCAGGAAAAGTGCTCGTCGTGGAGGACGACAGTCGCTTTGCCAGCACATTGAAGCGTTACCTGGTGAGTGAGGGATTTGGTGTGGAAGTTGCCTATGATGGTGATGCTGCATTGAGGTCGGTCGATGAAAGGCACTTTGACATCGTAGTACTGGATATCCTGCTTCCCGGTGTCGACGGGTTCCAGGTTTGCAAGCGTTTACGCCAGGGAGAGCCGCGCATACCGGTGATCATCATGACTGCCCTTGGTGGTATAAATGACAGGGTACAGGGTCTTGCACTCGGAGCGGATGATTACATCGTGAAACCTTTTTCCATGAGGGAACTGGTGGCCAGGCTGCATGCGGTACTCAGCCGCTCCAGGGGACCTGTGAACACCTTTTTCAGCTCCGGTGATGTCCACATAGACTTGGTCAGCCGGAGGGCATGGGTGGGTCAGCATATCCTGAAACTGTCCGGTCGGGAGTTCGATCTTCTTACGCTGTTCGTGCAGCATTCCGGAATCGTCCTCACCCGCCAGACCATCATGGCGGCAGTCTGGGGACTGGGGGCTCCGGTATCGAGTAATGTAGTGGATCAGTATATGACCCACCTGCGCAAAAAGATTGCAGGATCCGGTTGCCAATCGGTTATCGAGACTATACATCGTGTCGGCTGGCGCTTTGTGTCTATTGAGGCAGCGTGATGCCCATCCGGTTCAGGCTGGCCGTTATTGTAGGCGTTGCCGCTTCGGTGATAGTTGTCACCGGTGCAACTTTGGATCATCTGAACGATGCCTTCAGACAGCTCCACCATTCGCTATGGTTGGTTGGACCGTTAGTGGTTGTTGCGGCTGCAGTAGGAGCTTGGATTCTTGCAGGTAGGGTACTCCAGCCTGTCGATAAGATGAGGGCTGAGGCCGATGCCATCTCGGATGCCGGGCTGGACTCAAGGCTGGCAGTGCCGGGCACCAATGACAGCCTGGCTGCGCTGGCTGTCACTTTGAATCGACTCTTGGATAGGCTCCAATCGTCTCTATCCGGTCAGCGTGAGTTTGTATCGGCAGCCAGCCACGAGCTTCGTACCCCGCTGGCGGCGCTCAAGGCAGAGATTGAGATGGCCAATCATGCGGGCAGTCTCAGTCCAGACGATCAGCAAGCGGTATTCGACGAGGTGGAGTACCGCGTGGAACAGCTCATACGTCTCTCTGAGAGTCTTCTGGTACTAGCCCAGGGGGATGAGGGCAGCATGAGGTTCAATCTCGTATTACAACCGGTCGAGCCGCTGGTAAGGGATTCGCTCGCTGCTTACCAGGCTGCTGCCGGATGCAAGGAAGTAATGCTGGCTCTTGATACCGAGCCTGGGGTGGAGTGTGAGGTCGACGGCGTTCGTTTCGAGCAGATCGTGGGCAACCTGCTCGATAATGCCATACGTTATGCTCCGAGTGGATCCGTTGTGGAAGTATCCCTGCATCGCTGCCAGGATACGGCGGTACTGACGGTAATTGATCAGGGTCCCGGTATGCCCGAAGAGTTCCTGCCGGTGGCGTTTGACCGTTTTTCGCGAGGTGATCCCTCCAGGAGCCTCTCCGGTGAAGGATCGTCCGGTAGCGGGCTCGGTCTGGCGATAGTGCGTATGCTGGTAGAGCGTCATGGTGGTACTGTGAGTATAGATAACCTTCCTAGCGGTGGAGCTCAAGCTACGGTGGAGATACCTTCCCCGACACGCCCACCGGTAGGTAGTCTCGCGAATCGGATTAATGGCGTCAAGTCTGCATACCCTGTAGGCCATGTAGATAGCATGAATTTGTTACAATGGCTGTGATGCGTGTTGCAGTACTCTTGAAGCAAGTTCCCAAGCCGGACTTTTCCGAACTCAAGCTTGACGATGCAGGTAGGTTGAACAGGAGCAGGGTACCCGCAGAGATGAATCCCTGGTGCAGGCGAGCGCTTGCTGCTGGAGTGAAGTTGGCTGAGGAGGCAGGTGGATTCTGCATGGCCTTTACCATGGGACCCCCTGTTGCTGAAGCGGTGGTACGTGAAGCTATCGCCTACGGAGCCGATGAGGGGGTACTGATAACCGACCCCAGACTGGCCGGAAGCGATACCCTTGTTACGGCCAGGGCATTGGCGGCCGCTCTGAATATTTACGGGCCATTTGATGCTATCTTCACTGGGAAGGCATCCACCGACTCGGATACTGGTCAGGTCGCTCCCGCGGTGGCGCAGCTTATGGATATTCCGTTCCTGCCAGCTGTTCGCCAGATGGAATTTGATGGCAGAAGTATTAGAGCAAAATGCGAAACAGATGATGGTTGGCTCGAGGCCACTGCCGGGTTACCTACAATCATTGCATGTGCAGAACGCCTTACAGCTCCCGCCAGAGCGGCTGACCAGGAGAGACTGGATGCAGTAGATGCGAGCCTTATACACCTGTTGGATGCAGATCGGCTCGGGGCAGGGTCATGGGGGCAGGAAGGAAGCCCTACTGTGGTAGGCAGGGTGCGTGTCATGGATACCAAGCGTCGGGGTATCGTACTGAGTGGTACGCCGGCAGAGCAGGCGGCCAGCGTGGTGCGTTACCTGGATGAGGAGGGGGTGCTCGAAAGGTTGCGTTACAATTCTCCGTCTAATGGTTCTGGGTTCCCGGTAGAACAAGAGGGTAGCTTTCCGGTAGAGCAGGGTGATGGGCTTCCGGCAGGGGAAGACGGTAGCTTTCCGGTAGAACAAGAGGGTAGGTTGCCGGTAGAGCAGGGTGATAGGCATTTGCCAAGAGAGGCTAGTTCAGAGGTGAGGACGGGACATGGAGTGGCGGTGCTTGTGGAGCCCGGGCAGGATTATACCAACTGTGAACTCGCTCAAATTGCAGTAGAGATTGCCGATGATCTGGGAGCCGCATGGGTGGCTGTGCTGTCAGGAGCTACGCGCTCAGAGAATATGCCGGTAGGAAGTACTCTGCTGGAGAATGTACTACCGCTCAATTTATTGACCGATGTTCCTGCTCACCTGATCGAAGTACTTAGAGGCCCAACGGATAGGCATCTCGGGCGCACCGCCCCCCGGATTTCGCATGACAATCCGGTAGCCATGACCTGTGGCGTAAGCCGGTCATGGTTTGCCGTCGTCGGGCAGGCACTCCAGCCTGCCTCTCCTCATCCGCCTTGCCCTGCTCGCCCGGATGAACGGCTCCCTGATCCAACCTGCCTATCCGTTGGGCATCTTAAGAGGAGTCGCCTGGTTGTAGCTGAAAATGCTGATACCGCTGAAAAGATGGCCTCGGCAGCAATTTCGTGGCTTCAGAGTAACAATGTCAGTGTATTGTTGGTGCCTGGCACGACTTACGGACGTGAAGTTGCCGCTCGTGTGGGAGCCGCTACCTCTTCCGGAGTAGCAGGTGATGTCATAGGTATAGAGGTGTCGGATGGTAGCATACTTGCCCTCAAGCCTGCGTTGGGTGGTAGTTTAGTTGCCGAGATTGGGTTCAAGTCCCCTCTGCAGATAGTGACGGTGCGGCCGGGCGCAATATCCGCCGGGAGAGTAGCCTATGCACGAAAAGAGATGATGAGCGCCGATATTGGGGCAGTACATGCAGATCAAGATGTAGTGAGTGTCAATGCTGAGGTAGTTAGTACTGGAGATTGGGTTCAAGTCCCCTCTGCAGATAGTGACGGTGCTGAAATGGTCAATCTCGAGGACAGGGTAGCACATGTAGGCGAGGATGTATCTCATAGGGTAGAATGGGGTATCACCGAGGCAATACGCAATGAACCGCTGCAGGCCGTGGAGCCGATGACGAGGGTAGAATGGGGTATCACCGAGGCAATACGCAATGGGTCTGCAGAGCCCGCGACAGAGCCCGCGGTAGAGTATATAGCTACCGAGTCGCCCAGTCGGGTCATAGTGCATCGCCAGGTGCGCGAGGTGGATATAGGTGCTGTACTCTCCTCCGACGTACTGGTATGTATTGGTGCTGGCGTAGATCCGTCTCTGTATGGGATCGTAGATCCGCTGGTAGAGCTTCTCGGTGCGCAACGGGTTGCTACTCGCAAGGTGACCGACAAAGGATATCTGTCAAGGTCGCTTCAAGTTGGAATTACTGGGATAAACGTCTCCCCTGAGCTGTATCTGGCTGTAGGAGTGCAAGGGAAGCCCAATCACATGGCGGGTGTACGCGGTGCCGGTATGGTAGTTTCCATTAATATCGATCCGGAGGCGACGGTATTCAGGCAGTCGGATATAGGCATGGTGGGCGACTGGCGCGAGTTGGTGCCAGCGTTGCACAGCGCACTGGAGAGTACTGTCCGCAAATACCAGATGGAGCCAATGCGATATTAGTTTTATTAGCTTTGGCCGGTAATCTCTGCCTTCAGCTTGTCCAGGACTTCCGGATCTTCAAGCCCTGTAGTATCGCCGGTTGTCCTACCATCGGTTACCAGTTCAGAGAGTAAGCGACGAACAATTTTACCACTACGCGTCTTTGGCATGGTGGAAAGCATGTATATCTGCTTTGGCCTGGCTATCGGCCCTATAGAGTCAACCAGGCATTGAGCAAGATCAACTTCGCTCACTGTGCCATCCCTACCGGCTGCCAGCGTCACAAAACCAACCGGTACCTGTCCCTTGGTGTCATCAGGTACGCCTATTACTGCAGCCTCTGCTACACCGGGAGAAGAGAGTAGGGCGCTCTCCATCTCCATCGTCGATAACCTGTGTGCCGCTACATTTATTACTCCGTCCACTCTACCTACTACCCATACGTGACCGTCAGTATCCTCAAGGGCGGCATCCGCAGAATCGTATAACGATGGTCCTAGGCGAGTAAAGTACTGAGTCTTGTATCGATCATGGTCACGCCATATATCCCTGAACAGGGTTGGGAAAGGTTTGTCCAATGCCAGGAAGCCCACCTGTCCACGTGGAGCAGGGTTGTTGTCGTTGTCCAGAATCACGTAGCTATGTCCCGGCAGGGCAGGGCCGCATGATCCTGGTTTTGCCGGAGTGACCCCTACTACCGACGATGTCCACGCACTACCAGTTTCGCTCTGACCATAGGTATTGTTTATTTCCAGTTGTCCGTTACCTATATTGTCGTGAGTCCAGTGCCAGGTCTTTGCATCTAATGGCTCGCCTACCAGGGAAATCAACTCAATTCCCGAGGTGTCGTGTTTTTCCAGCCAGTGTGTTCCGTAGCGTGCCAACATCCGTAAAAGAGTAGGTGCAGTAAATACCTTGTTCACCCGGAAGCGTTCGACTATTTCATAGAACCGATCTGGAGAGGGAAAATCCAGGGCACCTTCGTAAGCAATCATGGTAGCGCCCATAGCAGTAGCTCCTACCAACTCGAATATAGGAAAGGTAAGCCATCCTGTATCTGCGGTACACCAGTACATATCTGAATCACATAGATCGAGTGCCATTTTGGTGTTGTGGTAAGCGCCCACCATGAAGCCAAGTCCGCTATGTACAAGCCCTTTTGGCTTTGCGCTGGTACCGCTTGTGTATATAATGAATGCTGGCTCGTTTGCCTCCATGGCAACCGGGTCTGCCAATGATGTAGTATCACCAAGTAGATCGTCCCAGTACACATCACGAGGAGCATACATAGGTACATCCACGTTACCTGTCCTTCTGACTACTACCACGTGCTCGATGGTCGGTAGGTGAGGGAGAACGGAATCAAGATTCTTCTTCAGGGGAATGATATTGCCTCTCCGGTAAGTCTCGTCAGCAGTCACCACTACCTTTGCTCCGGTGTCCTCTATCCTATCCGATAGCGCCTGTGGGGAAAATCCTGAGAAGATTATATTGTATATAGCACCTATTCTGTAGCATGCCTGTACGGCGGCAAACGTTTCGAGGAGATTGGGCAGGAAGATAGCTACCACGTCGCCCTTCTTGGTACCCATCTCTGAAAGCGCTTGAGCAAACCGGGCAGTCTGCTCAAGCAACTCCGAATATGTCCATGCTCGTTCTGAACCATCTTCGCCGATCCATTGAATTGCAGTACGTCCAGGTGACTTGGCTGCATGCCTATCTACGCAATTTATGCTGGCATTTCCGTAGGCACCGGGAAAATATTGGAAACCTTCTTCCAGGCTTCCCGTCATTGCCGGATCGGGTGGCCATCCTGATATCCAGTCTAGCTCAGAGGCTACCGATACCCAGTAGGAGCCCGGATCATCAAGTGACTTTTTGTAAAGATTTTGGTAGTCCTGTAGGGTAGACATGCCCAATCTTCCTGAAGGCTTTCGAGGTGGCTGTACAAGTTTACTGTCGCGCACCATTGGCGGAAGTTCAGGTAGTTCATCTATATTCGACATAACCCTCCCCCTTTCTGTGAGGTGATTATATTAAACTACATTTTAATAGTGGCCGTTACCGAACGGAGGTATCAAGCCATTACTGTCTATTATACCAGCTTGCATTTATTTAATATATGGCACGCATCAATGTTTCTTTTATCCTCTGTCTCATCCATGATTATTTGCGGGATAGGCTGTTAGTAGTCGACGGCTTGACGCACACAAGCCAATAGCCGGAATTGCGGCGATGGATGGTGTCCGGCAGTATTTCAATTATCTCGAATCCGACACTGGAAGCAAGTTCTACCGCCACAGATGGCTTGAGTGTAGTGCCTAGCCAGGTATCAATGTCGCCCATAAACTCTATAGCGTTCATTTTATTGGCGACAGAGGCAGCCAATTGGCGCAACGGTTTGGGTAATTGACGGACGGTAGCTTGACGTAGGCTGTCGCTTCCTCTCCGCATGTGTAACTGCATTCCTCCACCTTGTTTGAGAACCCTGTAGGATTCTCTAATATACTTCTCTATTATCGTTTTGCTTGGTATATGCTGTATCACTTCATACGATATAATGTAATCAATAGTTTCAGAGTCAATTCCAGTCAGAGACAGACCGTCACCATGTATCCAGACTGCCTGTACTGGACAGTTTGCTTTGCCATATTCGAGCATTTGGCTGGATACATCTATCCCGTATACCTCGGCAAAGCGCTGTGATAGCCCCTCAAACAGCCTTCCAATCCCACATCCTATTTCTAGCACGCGCTTGCCCGCAGGATCTATCTTTAGATGATCAAGCATCGGATCCACGATTTGCTCCACCAATCTAAGTCCCTTGGCATAGAATTCAGCCTTGTTCCAGTTCCTTTTGGTTGCGTCCACATAGTGGTATGGATTCTGGGAGGCTCGATAGTCCCATTCGCTGGCAATTCTTCCGGTAGGAATAGAATCCTCTGTAGGAATAGCCTCCTCCGTATTAGGAGAATCCGGAAAATTGTCAATCATTCTATCATGTGCAGCATCATCAGTATAAATCATGTGAAATCACGAAAATATTTTATCCCAATATCTGTACATAAGTTTCTATAATTATTGTAGTATGTGCATATGCATAGCAATACTGACAATTGTTTTGATGGGAGACAGGTAAACGGCACAGGCGGCGCTACTATGCATAACGCTGGAGCACGAGGTGATATATCCCGCCGTGATTTGCTTGTAATGGGTGCGTACGGAGCGATGGGGATAGCAGGAGGAGGGCTGCTTGCCGGGTGTTCTACAACCA
>JAMCPC010000050.1 GCA_023379725.1 Actinomycetota bacterium | reverse complement strand
TCAGCATATCCCGAAGGAAACGGATGCACTATGGAACAGTCCATGTATCCATCGCGCCAGTGGTCCAAAGATGTCATGCAACCACGAACCTACTGTATGCAAGATTCTCGCGAATGGCCTCGGCAGCGAATGTGGGCGAAATGGGGGCTGAGAGAGGATGCTGCGAACCTGGTTACGAGCATAGTTGCTGAACTGCTTACCGTGGGTTGTGGTACTGCGTAGCGAGACGATTGCAGGTATTGGCATTACCATCTTTACGTGTAGTCGGGAGGCTGTGTCTCTGCTGACCAGGTGTTTTCACCGTTGGAGGGTGTTTCCAGGTGCTCCCCATCTTCTATGTGGGTGGTCGGTGGTGGTGGTGTCGGTGGTGGTGGTGGTGGTGTCGTGCCGGAGATATCAGGTATTGTCGGGACGGGATAGGTGGTTGGTGGCGGGTAGTTGCCAGCGAGCGGTGGAGGAAGGTAACCAGAAGAGGGATCGGATGGCGGTTTGAAATAGCCAGGTGATTCCTGCTGGACAGTGCCTTCGGGGAGATGCTGAGGGGGTTGTTGGTATTGCTGATGCTGTTGTGGGTAGGGGTACTGAGGGGGCTGCTGAGGATCAGGGTACTGAGGATATTGCTGTGGGTAGGAGTACTGAGGATATTGCTGTGGGTAGGAGTACTGAGGATATTGCTGTGGGTAGGGGTACTGAGAGTATTGCGGGTACTGCTGTGGGTAGGGGTACTGAGAGTATGGAGGATATGCAGCCTGGGGAGCAAACCTCGGTGCTCTCGGCATAGCGAAACCTTCGATACCTCCTATTCCGAGTTCGCTGGCTATGATGGCGAGATCCAATCCCTCTTTACGGACGCGCAGGTCGAAGTAGAGTACCGCCAGCATGGATGCCGATAGCGGCATCAACAGTATATTGCTGATGGCTGACCCAGCTGTCGTAAGCAGTAGTCCTGCAGCTACATGATTGTTTGTAATCATTGCTATTCCACTAAAGCTAAACGGTACACTTACTATTGCACCGATAATTCCGACGATTAGCTGCATCAGTAGCTGAATACCAAATGTTGGCCACCACCGGTTCTTCACCAGAGAGAACGACCGTCCCAGTGCATGTCTGCCCTTGATTCCCTCCGCGATCAACGCAATGATGTTGAATCGCCACGCCGCCCATAGCCACACTATCAATGCAAGAGAAGGTATACCGAGTGCTACCCCTATAATCACTCCAGCCGAGAGTGACCTCCTGCCAATTTCGATAGCTCCCAGTACTACGGCTATCAGGGGCAGAAACGGTATCACTGTGGATTCCAGGGTAGTCCACAGTACTGAGTGAAGGCGCTTAAGGCCGAAAGATATGCTGGTTCGCCAGTTTGGTTGTACTGACAGGTAAGCATCAGCCACGAGCTTGAAGCAGGTGGCGGTAGTGAGTCCAGTTGCTGCAAATCCGAGTATATAGTTTATCAGTGAAGCCGCCTGCTGGAGATTAGATGATGTAGCGGTGGTAGATATTCCAGAACCAGCAGCAGATGAGGAGCCGAATACTGTTATTCCATTGCTGAAAAAGCCATGAGGAATGGCAGAAACTGTAATCAATCCTTCCAGAATTGCCGCAGGAACAGCGACTACTGCCACAGCTTTTATCATCTGGCCGAACATGGATCTGTACAACTTGAATGAGATATCTATAATCTCTCCGACCGAGTAAGGTCTGAGCCATGATGGGTTGGTATCCATATAGTGCATACTATCGCGTTACAGCGAAATGTGCTCGGATATTTTATTCCACATTGCCTAGCCTTCCCCGGACACCGACCAGTATCCAGAATGTCCCGGCAAGAGTTATTCCGATGGCGAGCGATGCCCCGATAGGAAGGTTTTCAGGAGTGATAAAGCCCTCTACCAATCCAGCTATGACCAGTAAGCAGGCTACTCCCAATATTGTGTCGATTACAAGCTGTCCGGTGGCTTGCAGGGACTTGAGCCTGGGCATGTTGCCGGGTTGTACGATGGCCTTGGCTAGGCGAAAACCTGTCGAAGCTGCCACTACGATACAGGACAGCTCCAGGAATCCATGTGGAGCGATAAGCCGTACCAGTTCTCCACCGTATCCCTCACGTATGAGCGTGGAGGCTACTATGCCGAGCATTGCTCCATTATAGGCCAGCACGATGGTCGTCAATATGCCCATGGTCATACCACCTGCCAGTGCCGTAAAGGCTACGACAATATTGTTGGTGAATATCTCCGTGGCCAGAGGGGCTCTTGCCGGTACGGGTAAGCCGACCATCCCACCGTGGCCAGGATGAGCTGATATATGTATTGACAGGAACGACATGGCCTGAGAGGGGTCTGCCCTTGCCCACAGAAAGCCGATTCCTGAGAAAGCGACGAGCAACCCCACCGGCAGTACCAGCATCCATCCCCCTTCCAGTACAGATTGCCAGAACCGCCGTGATACGAAATTACGGAATGATCCCTGCCTGATGGAGCTACCGTATACAATGCCATGTGCCCGGGCGACCAGTAAGGTAAGTTGGCGAGTAAGTGGGGCATCAGGGAATTCCCTGCGTGCAAGGGCAAGATCGGCAGATACGGAGCGGTACAGCCGTCCAAGTCTTAGCATTTTCGATGGGTTGAGGCGGGCGACTTTCCCATGACAGTCTGACATCAGCTCCTGCAATTCTGTCCAGCGAGCAGAGCGTTCGTTTATGAAATAGTCTATTCTCATGGTGGTATCACTTGAAGAACATTATGTCATACAAACGCCTGAGGGGGTATCAATATATCTTATTCTCGCCGGTGTAGGCTCGCGCATACTCGCTTTTGCGATTGATTTTTTCATTATGACGGCGGCCATTTTTGTTGTACTGATTGCCGTAACGATTTTAGGTATTGAATTGGAAGGTGGTAGTCTCGGTCGTGCTTCTGGGGGGATTGGCTATGCTTTCGAAGCTATTGGCTTTGTTTATATGTTTTTTGTGTACTTTGGCTACTTTGTTCTGTTCGAGGTGCTCGGAGGGGGGCGCAGCCCCGGCAAGCGGGTAATGGGCTTGCGGGTAGTACGTTTAGATGGCAGTGCTGTCGGATTTCGAACTAGTTTGTTGCGTAATCTGCTCCGGATTGTGGATTCCTTCCCTCCGCCGACTTACCTGGTAGGTCTGGTGCTGATCTTTATCGCGAAGCGCCATCAACGTTTGGGAGATTTAGCTGCTGGAACTATCGTAATCCGTGATCGTCCTGGGGACAGGAATGCCCTTCTTACGGGTGTCGCCATGGCATCCACCCCTATGGCATCCACCGGGTCCATGTCTCTTATCGCCCCTGCGTCTTCTGTACAACCTGCTGTCCTCGTGCAGAATGACGCACAATCTACATTTTCCCCACAGAGCTACCCACAGACCAACCCACAGAGCTACCCACAGGGCTACCCACAGAACTACCCACAGGGCTACCCACAGAGCGATCCGCCGCCTTATCTACCGCAGTCTGCTCCCCAGTCCTCCCAATCTCCTCCGCAACTCCCCCATCCATTACAAGATCCGCAACAACTCCAGCATCTTCGGCTACAGCAGCAACCACAAGTACGAGCGTACCTGCCTTACGGCTGGGACCTCACCGGTTTCCATCCACAAGAGTTGCGCCTAGTGGAGGAGTTTTTGAATCGTCGCTGGTCGCTCAGTACACAGGCTCGCACTGCATGGGGAGACGATTTGGCACGACATGTGAGAGACATGGTGGTTGCTCCAGGTGCTCCTCCAGATGCTGAAGGTTTTCTGGAGGTGGTGGCTTATGTGAAGCATATGACCGGTTCAGCTTAGTACTTCCTCCGCTTATTAGTATCAGGCATCGGATGACGTTACGCTATTTATGGGACAGGCCACTGGGATGGGCGTATAATGATGCTGATTACCCGGTCGTCGCGGCAAGTTTACTATTGTCGAAGTGCGTTGGCTATCTGAGTGGAGATTGGTGATCCTACCTTTCCGAGCAGTGCTGGCCTTCCTATCGGTGTTGAAACCTCATACCAGTCACCTCGTGCTGCAGAACCAAAGGTCTCGCCCGTCCAAAGTAACTCCCATTTTCCGGCCGGTAGATATGCCCTTACGGAGGTGATGCCTGGATCCAGGGCAGGAGCAGCAAGAAGTTCGCTCCCAAGTAGGTACTGGTATCTGAGATTATATACATTGGGATCGTCAGGGTAGTGCAAGAATAGATGCCTGGTCACCGGCCATCCGCGTTCTGTGGCTTCTTGAATGAGTGTCTTGCGATAATCTTTCCAGGCAAGGTATATCTTTACGCACTGCTTTAGCTGGTCTATCAGCTCCTGTGATGAGTCCCATTGGATGTTTTGTGCGGGTGCCAGTCCTTCGTGAGTCCTCATGACCGGTGAAAGTGCGCCAAGTTCCATCCAGCGCATAAGTAACTCTGGTGTCCTGGTGAACAGCCGTTTGGATCCTCCAAGGAGAGGGGGAAGGGAGTCATATCCACCTATGTCGGAATGCAGGAACGAGAAGCCGGACATACCACCTGAGAGCATGCCTGCAACCGCAGTCTTTATCCCGTCGTATCCGTCCCACGATTGTAGCTGGTCTCCAAGCCATCCCAGACTCATGTGTCCGGGGCTTTTAGTGAATCCGGATCTGTTGAACGGCAGGTATTCAGCGGAGTCCGGCAGAGAATCTATAGCGTCTCGATTTACCTCGGCCCATACAACCGGATACTCGTTATGAAATTCGGCTGGGTTGCCAGAGTGTATGCGTACGCCCTCCATAGGCAACCCTTCTCCGAAGTCGGCCATCCATCCATACGCTCCTGTGGTGCGTACCATGTGCAGTATGACTTCTTTGAGCCAGTCGCGAGCCTGGGGATTGGATAGGTCGACTACTCCTGTCGGCAGATCAGAGTCTGCTATATAGTAAGGGCTGCCATCGTTATTCAAGACCAGATAGCCTTTTTTCTTTGCTTCCTGATACAGGCTGTCATGGCCGGGCTGAGCACAGAGGTAGGGATTTATATAGGTGAGTACTTTGGCTCCGTTGCTGTTCAGCTTGGTTACTATAGAGTTCCAATTCGGATAGAGGGTAGTATCCAACTCCCAGTTCCACCATAACTGGGTCCCTATGATAGATGTCCTTGACCCCTCCCAATCTTGCAGCCACAATCCGGCAAGGGGCACCCCATTGCTTTCAGCGGTTGTTATAGCTTGCAATGCAATCGCAGTTCCACCCTCCATTCCCAGAATGACTCCCTGCTGTGTCCATGAGGGGAGAGGACGTAGCCGTCCGAGATATGATGTGGCTGTTTCCAGTACTTGGAGGGGGTCTGACCCGGCGAATACTCTCCATGCCAGGTCTGTGGAGTATTGGTCTATCCTTATCGTATCGCTTTGCCGTAGATCCACGGAGGCGTACCATGTGCCTTCCAGGGCAAGTGAACGCCCCCTGGATGTCATGTAATAGCTGGATACGGTCTCGGTAGATACTGGAGTGCCTGCCGCTCCGGGAAGAAATTCGTTTACTGCTTTGCTGACCCCAGGCAGTCCTCTACCGATTCCATGTTCCTGCGATATGATTGGAACTACCTGCCCCTTCATGTTGCAGTAAGTCAGTTGTTCACCGAAGCCAAAGATTGCCTCATCGGCAGTGGAAGAGCAAATAAGTGCCAACCTGTTATATTTGGATCCTTTTGGTACTTGTAGTTTAACCGTAAATAGTAACTGATTGGTTTCCGGTTCTGACACATCAATTTGGAATGGAACGCCTTTGCTGGAATTACCACCTATCCCGCTCTGGTTGCCGCCTCCGGGTATCCTGTCGTCTTTACTGGTGGAATTTTTGGCGGCTACCAGTATGCCTTTGATCATTATAGTGTTTGGCGATGATCCGGGATATATGCCATCTACGAGCACTGTACCTGTAGCATCAACTGTCGTTGCACTCACATAGAAACTTCCACCACTTTCGTCCAGGTAGGTCTCCTTTCCCGCCAACGCCTGGAGGAAGTTTCCGTCTGGTGCAGTCTCGAACAATATTAAGTGCGGATTGTCCTTATGTGCTGCACGCAGTATCATGCTCCCGCCTCCTATGCTCTTACTTCCCTGATTACTACCTCCCTGGCTCTTACTTCCCTGGCTCCCGCCTTCCTGATTACTACCTCCCTGCCTACCGCTTCCCTGCGATACAGGGGATGAGTTGTATCCGTTGTTGCCATTTTTGGCCGTACTGGCCGTACTCGCTTTACTCGATGGCGACTTGTCGGTTATCTCCTCCAGCCATATTTCAAAGCCGCCAACAGTTGCTTTCCTTAAAGGAACTGGCGATGTGGAGGTAGCTTCGTATGCAGCAATTCCCACTGCACCAGCTGCTACCACAGCACCTCCCGACAGAAGGAATTTTCGTCTTGTTATTTTGTCCTGGAAGATCATATCTGTTAACAATGTTAGCCTCTTTGTGGTACATTTGGCCGGATGCCTGGATGCCTGGATGCCTGGAAGCCTGGATGCCCGGATGCCTGGAAGCCCGGATACCCAGAAGGTAGTGCAAACACATCCGTAGATCTCCCCATTGTCTATTGAGTAAGGATACTCTAAGTGGATGCCCGTTTTATTGTGCTACCAATGGATCACGATTGTCTGCCCAGGTAGGCGGTGCACTTTACTGTATCAGCGCCGCGGAAGTCCCCGGCTTTATTTGTGGGGAAGCAGTCAACAAAGAGTAATAATCCTATTATACTATAACGATTCCAGCTCTATCCATCTCATTGAGAGCCTGTAAGGTGGTATCGTCGCTTACCCCAGCGCAATAAGCTGTCAATACCCTTGTCCCCAATCCGAGTCTGGAGGCATCCAAGGCTGTAGC
>JAMCPC010000049.1:11412-15793 GCA_023379725.1 Actinomycetota bacterium | reverse complement strand
TGGCAGGGCAAACCCACTTCTATGGCCAACTCTCATACACGCGCTACTATCCAATAGCAAGGATCCGCATCCATACACATGGATACAGGTCTCTATGCAGCTACCTGAGACACTCTGGCTTTATAGCAATGGGCAGATAGTCCTCACCAACCTGGTAAATACTGGAATACCACAAACCCCCACAGCTACAGGAACCTACCCCATTTACGAACGCTTCAAGTCCGATTATATGAGTGGATACAATCCGAATGGCACCTACTACCATGACATGGTGTACTGGATAAACTATTTCAATGGCGGAGATGCAGTACATGGCTTCGTCAGAGCATCTTATGGATTTCCTCAAAGCCTCGGCTGTGTAGAGCTGCCAGTACCTGTGGCTGCCCAGGTGTATCCCCAGGTGCATATAGGTACACTGGTAACAGTGATGCCTTAGAGCGGATGCCTTAGAGCGGATGCCTTAGAGCGGATGCCTTAGGGCGTCAGGCCTCCAGTATTTCCCGTAATTGCTCAATCTGGCGGCGGCAGGACTGGTAACAGTGATACCTTAGAATCTCAGGATGATATTAGGCTCCTGCATGGTATACCGTTGCGAATACCCACTCAGCCACAAGAACAGGTATCGGCATCTTGGTACGTACCGCCAGTGCTATGGCATCCGATGGGCGGCATTGCACTACCTGGCGACCCTTTGGTCCCATCGTATCCAGCTCTGCTATAAATAATTTCCCCTTTACGCCTACAATGCGCGCAGCTTCTATGCTCACTTGATGACGCTCCAGAATATCCAGAAAGAGGTCATAGACGAGTGGACTTGGAGTATCTATCTTCTTCATTCCATAAGCGATATAATTGCCCTCAGTCATACCTACTGGAATGCGCAATTCACGCCATGGAGCATCTTGCTCACGCAATATCACCACAGGACTATTGGACGGTAATTCCATCCTAACTTCATCTACTAACACGATAGACCATGGACTTACCGCAGGGGGAGCCTGGGGAGTGGAGTCTTCCATCATCTGTCAGTAAGTGACAATGCTCTTTTTATTTCGCTGAGTATGAGAGTATACAGATAGAGCAAGACCTACGCAAATAAAAAAGGACAGTACAGCGGATCCGCCATAGCTAATAAATGGTAAGGGGATACCCGCAACTGGCATAATTCCACTGGCCATTCCAATATTCTCGAAAACACTGAATGCCATAAGGCCAACTGCACCGCCCACCAGTATGCGCCCTACCGGATCTACGGCAGACTTTGCAATGCTAATCATCCTCCAGATGACCACCCCTAGTAATGATATGACCACCGCTCCACCTACAAACCCAAGTTCTTCCCCTATGACAGAGAAGATGAAATCTGTCTGAGACTCGGGCAAAAAGAACAGATTGACCTGAGCTCCCTTGAACAAGCCTGTTCCAAGCAGACCACCTGATCCAATAGCTGCCTTTGATTCCACGGAATTATACCCCGCCCCTGCTGGGTTGTTGCTCTGGTGAATAAAACTGGTAAGACGCTGTACTTGGTAGTGATGCAGTAGACCGAATTTTACCATGACCACCGCACCAAGCACACCAAGAATGACCAGCAACACAGCATAGCGATTTGGCATACCCGCAACGATGAGAAGGACGAAGAGCGTACTAAGCATCACAAGACCACTGCCAAGGTCGGGCTGCTTTACGACCAGAAGTATCGGTACGGCGGCAAGAGCCAGTAACTTCACAAGATCATTGAATGCCAGTGGGACATTGTTCACGTCGTCAAGCATATGCTTTTTACCGTAGTAAGCGGCTACAAGTACGATAAGCACCAGCGCTCCAAACGCAGACGGCTGAACCTGTACCGGCCCCACCTGTATCCATCTGGCTGCTCCAAGTGCACTGGACCCAAGTGGAGTGAATGTAGCAAGAAGGGCAAGTATTATACCTCCATACAGTACCCACCAAAAAGCCTCCAACCACTGATAATTGAACCACGCCAAGGCAAGCATTACTACTATGCCTACTATCACATACTCTGCCTGGTGGTCCATAAGGTAATGAGGATTGACACCTTGTGCTATCAGCTGCTCACGGGTAGAAGCATAGACAGTTATAATACCTATAAACGACAGAGCAACAGAAGCTCCTATCAAGATAGGATCAAACCTGGCCAGGCCATGCTTTTCTTCGGTTGCAAGGGGTAGCATAGAGATGTTCAAGTCGATGCCAACCTCGTAGATAAGCTAACAAGCCCGTCAAGGACTCTCTGTGCATCGCCATTATCCAGTACGCTGATCGCCATCTCTATGCCATCTTCAAAACTGTCTACAAGGTCGGCTACCATCAAAGCTGCTGACGCATTAAGCACCACAGAATCCCGATAGTGCCCTTTTTCTCCAGCCAATATAGACAGGGTAATCTCGGCATTCTCTTTGGCTGTCCCACCTTTTATCTCTTCAGGCGAGACAAGCTTAAAGCCATAATCGGGAGGATAAAGTTCAAAGTGAGTGATCTCTCCTCCATCCGTGATCTCCAGCACGGTACTAGAGGCACACAGCGACAGCTCATCCATCCCATCATCACCGTGGACTACCATAGCCCGCTCGCATCCTTTTCTGGAAAGCACCTGACCCACCTTCTGGAGCACATCGGGGGAGGGTACACCGACCAGCTGGCGTACATGGAGAGCAGGATTGGCCAGCGGTCCCAAGAGATTGAACACGGTAGGAATACCAAGCTCTTTCCGCACGGGTGCTGCATATCGCATTGCAGGATGGAATACAGGAGCAAAACAAAAACCCATACCCACCTCATCTATACACTTGGATACGCCTTCTGCGCCCAAGTCTATAGTCACTCCAAGCTCTTCAAGTAGATCAGCAGATCCGGTCAACGAGGATGCAGATCTGCCTCCGTGCTTGCATACCTTGGCACCAGCTCCTGCCGCGATAAACGCCACAATGGTAGAGATATTTATTGTTCCAAGGCCGTCTCCACCAGTACCACATGTGTCCAGTACCGTATATCCGGGATTGACCCTTTCAGCTACATCAAGCATAGCCAGCACAAAGCCAGACATCTCCTCTACGGTCTCCCCCTTGCTCTTTAGGGCAATAAGCAATGCAGCTATCTGAGAGGGTGATGCGCTTCCGCTGAGTACCCAACTCATTACTGCATAAGCTTCCGCCTCTTCAAGGCTGGCGCCACCGGTGATTTTATTCAGAACATCAGGGAAACGACCGGTATCGAATATCGAAGGAGAACCAACCGACTCTATGTTCATCTTTATTTTCTGCTCATGCCGACTTGCGTCTTTGACGGATAATTCTCCTGCGTTCACGTTCACTGGCACCTCCCCATATACCGTAACGTTCGCGATTAGCCAGCGCATACTCAAGGCATGCCTCTCTAACCGGGCACTGTTCGCAGACAGACTTAGCCGACAGAATGTCCTCTTCCGGGCATTCTGGATCGGGATAGAAGATCATAGTATCCATACCACGGCAAGCAGCCTGCTTGCGCCATGTAAGACTGGCCTGTACGGTCATTTCAACATCACTTTTCAATCACCCTAATATAATTCATAACACTACAAACTTGCTGGGTATAGCCTACGATAAGATCAATGTCCCTTGCATGGATTGTTCCGAGCACAGACATCACATGTTTCACGCATACAATCCCAACAATGATATTATCGCGCACATCATTCGATCTGTCCAGTGCGGATCATGATAAATATGTGCTATAATTCCGCTGACTGTTCGATTACTCCAATCACTCGGCTGGACAAAACCGTACAGATACGGCAAGGTGGTTATATGAAAGATGCCCACAATAGCGAGACAGAAGGCTCAAATCCCCTCATATCGACCGATGATTTTCCGGGCGGTCCCAGTCAGGCAGAGCTTGCCGAGGCTGTACGTCAACTAATCGATATTACAGTAAGGCCACAGCGGGATTCGACTCTATACCATCGCCTGCTCACATTGATACAGTCAGCACTAAATGACTCAGCCGGATTGATGAATGATGAATACTCCAATGATGCCGCATTGACCGAGGAGGCCACACTCATCAGCAGGACATCTGCCGGTGAACGACCAAGGAACCCCCTTGACTATGTACCACTAAGTCCTGTTATGGGTACCTGTAATCCATTGGCACCACCCGTAAAGGCCACCATCTTAAGTAACGGTGAGATTACGGGTACAGTATGGATGGGCAGTGCATATCAGGGTCCTCCGGGATGTGTACACGGCGGAGTCGTAGCCGCAATCTTTGATGAACTTCTCGGACTTGCCAACTTCGCGGCAATGACACCTGCCATGACCGGCACATTGAAAATTCGCTACCGGAAACCTACTCCGCTCTGGAAGACGCTGGATTTATC
>JAMCPC010000049.1:7465-10590 GCA_023379725.1 Actinomycetota bacterium | reverse complement strand
TGGACGCTGGATGTGACATCACTTCTGGTAAGCATATCTGCGTGCTCCTCTTCTGGCTGGCACGATACTACCCGATTGCCAATATGCAATTGCACCGCCCTTTCAATCCCTATCAACCTTGGAAGCCACTCTCTCATAGACGCTTCATCAGTAAACTCCAGAAACAGGGTCGCAGACAACTCACTATCTCCCGGTATAAGAGGATTGTACGCATCCAGCTCTGCTTGCACTCTGGTGTCGTCAATCATTCTCTCAGCTCTTACCATCTCCTGAACTTGGAATTTCACCGTATCCCTATTTTCAAACACTACGGTAATAAAGTCGCCAATGGTGATTCTCCGGTTTCGTTTACGCTCTATAATCCAGGAGCGGTAATCATCCCGTCGCCTCTCATATTCACGCAAATCCCATATATCGTTTATTGATAGTCTATCCACCTTACCTGTTATCACCTTTCATGCTCTGCTACCACTATCGTTGGCGCGTCACCCATTTCCATCTCATCTCCAACCAGCAGCCCCAGCTCTTTAATGCTCTGCCCCTGCTATTATTGACGCGTAACTATATTGAATTTGGGCGTATATCGTAAGCTCTGGCTACTATCTGTATAGGATGCATAGAACGTAGACCGGTCTCCTCCAGAATGGCATAGTTTGCCAGATGGCAATCTCCGCACACCTCCCTGGATTCTGCATCTTCTATCGCCATTTTCATAGGCTGTGCAACTTTTTTCGCAAGTGCATAATTATGCGACTTGTATCCCCATGTCCCGTCTATGCCAGCACACTTATTCACCAGTTTGACGTTAAACCCGATAGCTGCAAGCAGATCACGCGCCTTTAGCCCTATGCCTTGAGCCTGAGTATGGCATGATACGTGGTAAATTATTTCACCTCCATCCCCGCTCAATCGAGGGAATATACCTTCAAAAGCACTCTTAGCATTCTTGCGTAGTCCAAGCAGGTACTCCATAGGATCGCGTATGGAATCTGCGACTATCTTTGCATCAGGGCTGTCCAGTAATGCTGGATAATCCTTGCGCATGACATACGCACAGGTAGCCTGCGGAACGACAATCGTAGTGCCATTCATTGCACTGTCTCTAAGCGCTCCTATATTCTTGGTAGCCGCCTTACGAAACTGATCAATATGCCCAGAATGCAGCCATGGAGCACCACAACACTGCGTACCGGCAGGAAGGGTACATGAGATGCCTGCATGCTCGAAGACACCTACCAAGTCCTTTCCAATCTCCGGATCCATATACTCCACAAAACATGTCGGAAATAGTGCTACCGAGCCTGCAAGGCTGCTCACATTCTCCTCTCTTACGTTTCCCCCTCCTGTACTTTCCCCTCTCACTCCTTCCCCTACTACGCTCTCCTCTCTCGCACTTCCCCCTCCTGTACTTTCCCCGCTCACATTCTCCTCTCCCGCACTCTTGGCTACGCTTTGGCTCATCACGTGATCTCTCCTGAACCAAGTAGAGAACCTCCTCTTGGCATAAGGTGGCAGTAACCGTTGCGATGCAATACCCGATGCCCCTTGCATCACTTTGCGCAAAAGGCCGCCTCTTGCTTCCACTACAGGATTGATCAAATCTGAAAACGCCGTTGCCACCCTCCCAGAAATATCTGTCCGCGACATTACAGAATCGGCTAAGCGTACTTTCAGAGGAGGAGGGCTACTGACTCTCTTCTGGATGGCGGCTCGTAACATCAACTTCGGGAAATCGAGCAACCACTCATGTGGAGGTACATACGGACAACGTAATGCACAGAGCTTACACTGGTAACACTCTTCGACCACCCTGTCCCTTTCCTCCGACGTCAATTCGCCAACGCGCCCATCACGTGCATCTATGGAGTTAAACAAATCAGTAAACGATGGGCATAAATTGAAACAGACTCTGCACCCATGGCAAATATCGAATACCCTGCCAATCTCCCGACTGACATCGTCTACATCAGTATATAGAGGATCATCAGGATTGTAAGTAACGCTCATTTTTGGACCTCGCTATAGTCTGGGAACCATATCCCGCAACGCATATGGGATAAATAAGTGGGTTGGAGAAGCCGGCCACACGGGGAGGGATCCAGTGACCGGCACAATCTACCTGAGTACGGGGGGTGTAACTCAGGCGATCGACTCCAACCCATCCTTAAATTTAGCAGCATGGCTCCGCTCTGCGCGCGCAAGGGTCTCAAACCACTCCCCAATTTCTTCAAAACCTTCTTCACGAGCGGTTTTGGCGAACCCCGGATACATCTCTGTATACTCATAGGTCTCGCCTTCTATGGCAGAACCCAGATTATCGGTAGTAGCGCCGACTGCGTGACCGGTGACAGGATCGCCCACCTCACTCAAATAGTCAAAATGACCAAAGGCGTGTCCTGTCTCTCCTTCACCGACCGAACGGAATAATGCAGCTACCTCAGGGTACCCTTCCACGTCTGCCTTACGTGCAAAGTACATATACCTGCGGTTTGCCTGGCTTTCACCTGCAAAAGCCTCTTTCAGATTGCTTTCTGTCTTGGATCCCTTGAGAGATGCCATATCTAACTTACCTCCTTTGTTTCTTGGTTGGTATATTTTCTTTTTACAACTGGCTGGTGAGGTCTACCTCTGGAATGCTGCAAATTGGCAGTACGCTGGTAGCCGGTACCGAGAGACCTGCCGTCCACACAGTCCTGGCATACTCCTCGAAAGACGACCTCCGAGAAGTCTACCTGAAATCCCTGCTTCAGCTCATCCGGAAGATTCAACGGCCCCATATCAATATAGAGATCGCTGACCTTTCCGCATGATCTGCATACAAGATGATGGTGCGGAGCATCCACGTTTGGATCGTACCTCAACATCCCCGTTCCCAGATCCAAAGAGTCCAACTCGCCCATATCGACCAATTCTGCAAGGGTTCTGTAAACTGTCTGCATGGAAAGCGAGTTCATCTCTCTGACGGCTTCACGGTAGATCTCCTCAGCGGAAGGATGCGTGGAACGTCCCTGTAAAATCTTGAATATGTGCTGGCGCTGAGGGGTGATGCGGTATCCGTTCTGCTTAAACAATTTTACCAAGCCGGGCATGTCCTTCATGCACCAACCTCCCTCATCCTGTAGGCG
>JAMCPC010000049.1:0-6723 GCA_023379725.1 Actinomycetota bacterium | reverse complement strand
CATTGGTATACGAGGCACTGTATGAACGCCAAAGACTTCTCCGCAATGCACCGCACCTTGTAAAGCCACTCCCGTTTGTAATTCCAGTTTTCACCTCAAAACGTGCCGCTTTGGCAAAGTCAGCTACTGCTGCCATCTCCAGCGCATTGTGGATGTACGATCTCACCGGAGGGGTGCGTATAGGAAAGTTTCACTCGCGCCTCTCATCTGATGCTGTACACGATTACCTGCCATCGCTAAACGCAGACCGTATCAGCAGTGGATTCGTATATTACGATGCAAGTGCTGATGACGCTAGACTCACTTTGGAGGTACTGGAAACTGCTGTATTGCGTTATGGAGCCATTGCTGCAAACTACACCGAAGCCATAGGGATGAACCATGATACATCGGGGAACATTACTTCAGTGACAGCCCGATCACGTATCTTTAATCATGCTTATGACACCGATCCTACGCCTGTTGCAGCTACACATATCCATGCCGGGGCCAGTACCCCTCCGACTACCCCTGCCGAGCCCAGTACCTCAGACACCACCACCAGGGCCGACGCCCCTTCACATACCCCTGCCGAGCCCAGTACCTCAGACACCACCACCAAGAAAACCTCCTCAGCTACCCTCACCAGCGAGCAGGGAGATGGCCAGATAGAATTTGAGATACGCGCCAAGGTAATCATAAATGCTACCGGTGCCTGGGTGGATGCTATACAATCGCTGGACTCCAACCACCACCAACATACGGTTCGCCCGGCAAAGGGAGTACACATCTCCTTCGATACTTCAAAGCTCCCACTAAAGGCTGCAGGTGTACTACCGGTAAAGAGCGATAGACGAAATATCTTTATAATACCGTGGGACGATGCTCCCTACGCTTATGTCGGAACGACCGATACTGATTGGGATGGCTCTATTGATGACCCCCAATGCACACCGGACGACATAACCTATCTACTGGACGCAGTAAACCACTATCTGGATACACCCCTACACAGTACAGACATAACAGCAACTTGGGCAGGAGTACGTCCTCTGCTTAATAAAGAGCATCACAACAACAAACAGGCTCGCACTGCCGATCTATCCAGACATCACAGTGTCGTCGACTCAGAGAGTGGGCTAATTACGGTTACTGGAGGTAAATTGACTACTTACAGAAAAATGGCAAAAGATGCCGTAGACAGGGCAATATCCCACCTGCATAGCACCGATGCTGTAACGCAACGATCACATACCAAGAACATCCGTATCATCGGCTCTGAAGACCCGTCGGCATTGCAAGAACTGCGCCAAGACACTACTCAAGCGCTATTAGGGTTGTCTCCTGAGACAGCAACCCACCTGATCAACAGGTATGGCACCAACACACCGGCGCTTATAGATCTGGCTGACAGCTATCCAGGATCTCTGGAGCCTATCGTGCCCCAGATGCCCTACCTGATTATAGAGGTAATCTGGGCAGTACAAAGAGAGATGGCATGTACCGTAGAGGATATACTGGCACGTAGGATGAGAATGTCGTTCATGGATACCGCTGCAACCAGGCAAGCCGCGGCTACAATAAGCAACATACTGGCAGCGGCATGGAACCGAGATATCGCTGATGTTCAAAGAGACGTTGAACTCTTTACACGTTCGCTTCAAGATCAGAACGTATCGCTATGAGTCGGGAAGTACCAATTGAACTCACCGAGGCAACAAACAACAGCCTGCCGACGAGTAGGTTTGAACTGCCCATCATTACGCCCGATGCCGCTGTCTTGAAACGGCTGGAGGAATCATGCAGCACGGTACTCACCGACGATACCTCTCGCATTGATGCATCTCGTGACTGGTGGCCTATATCGATTAAATGGGCAATAGGCGGGTCAGTACCGGCACTGCCCACCGTGGTGGCGCGACCCGCCAGTACCGAAGAGGTCGCCAAAGTAATAGCAATATGCAGTGAATTTCACATTCCTGTCACTACTTCAGCCGGACGATCTGGAGTATGTGGCGGCGCCGTACCACTTTTTGGCGGGATAGTTCTCGACATGATAGATATGACAGGAATAAGTGATATAGACGATACTTCGCTGACCGTTAGAGCAGCTGCAGGAACCTTTGGACCGCCGCTGGAAGAAGAGCTGCGGACTAACGGATTCACCCTTGGACATTGGCCACAATCTTTTGACATATCGACATTGGGGGGATGGCTGGCATGCAGATCTGCTGGCCAGTATTCTACACGTTACGGAAAAATCGAGGACATGGCAAGAGGGCTTGAGGTGGTCATGGCTGACTCCACGGTAATCCATACAGGATTTAATGCCCCAAAGGCTGCGACTGGTCCGGATCTAAGCCAACTCTTCCTCGGTTCTGAAGGTACTCTCGGCGTAATCACAGAAGCCAGGCTCTCCATCCGTCCGCTTCCCGAGTTGTCTGACCACCGTACCTGGATATTCAGCAATTTCTCTGATGGACTCGAAGCATGCAGAATGATTCTAAGGAGGGGTGCTACGCCTGCAGTAATGAGGCTGTATGACGCTCAAGAATCTACCCTGCATTTCGAGACAGACGCTGGTTGCGTGCTGATCGTATATGATGAGGCAGATCCGGGGCTGCTCTCCTGGACATTACAGGTAGTAGATCAGGAGTGCGCGGCCCAGCACGCCTCACTCGGCGACAATGGCCTGGTAGACAGGTGGTTCGATAAACGAAACGACGTCTCCGTACTGGCACCGCTTTACAAATCAGGCATCGTAGTCGATACGATAGAGGTTGCAGCGTCCTGGAAGAATCTTCCAGGACTGTATGAAAGCTGCATGAGTGCCCTGCAGTCACTGCCCGAAACACTCTATGCTTCAGCGCACCTGTCACATAGCTACAATGACGGCGCATGCATGTATATGACATTTGCAGGTCAGCCTACTGATGACCAGGAAGCTGAAGAACAAAATCCTTCCGAGCTATACTACAACGCTGCATGGCGCCGTACGATGGAATCAGTAATGAGCACAGGCGGCAGCATCAGCCATCATCATGGAATAGGAATACAGCGAGCTTCTTATCTCCGCACAGTTCTCGGTCCGGCATGGCCGGTAATGGAAAGCATAAAAAACTCCCTTGACCCAGAGGGGATCCTCAATCCGGGTAAACTAGGATTTTCGAGTTATGTCTGTGGCACCCCTTGGCCGTAACTGCAAAAACCGCCAGACACCTAGTATCGTTCTGTTCCAGGGCAGTCCGCATACGCTTGGCCGTAACTGCAAAAACCGCCAAGTACCTAGCCAATCACAGAAATACCTGCAACTTCAGCAAGATGACCAAGTATTGCAGATGCAGTCGTCTCCCAGCTGTAAGTTCTTGAATGCTTTAATGCGCCAATCGACAGCGTAGAGCGTAACACGTCATCCTCTAACACTCGAATAATTGCTGAACTAAACGTTTTATTTACGGGTACCAGTATGCCTGTTGCCCCATCGACCACGGCATCCCTGTGGCCTGGGATATCAGATACGACCGATGGAGTACCACAAGCTCCAGCTTCGGTAATCGTCATCCCCCATCCCTCTTTTGCTGAAGTAGAAACCACCACCCATGCACTACGATATAATTCGACAAGCGAGTCGTTGTCAAGCCTCCCTGGCAGTGATATAAATTCCCCTGCCCCATATTGCTTGATCAGTCGTTCGAGTCTTGGCCTGTCATATCCCTCACCTATGATAACTCCTCTCACGTCAGGTATGTGCTTCCTCACCTCCACCAGGGAACGGATAAAGAGGTCAAATCGTTTTACCGGCACTAATCTACCTACACTCACCACAAGTGGATTGATCGCTTTGTATGACATCTGCGAATCTTCTGAAATGCCAGCACCTGCCAGCACAAAGATATCATCTACCCCGGGCGGCACTACATGTATATGCCCTTCCGGAATACCCATCTTTGACGATATATCATCTCGAGATGATCCTGATAGAGTGATGATCCGGCTTGACCGATAAAGCCTTGGGGCAAGTCGCATCTCCACAATCTTTCCCATTGATGCAAGGACAGGGGGAAACACCATATCCCACATGCTGTCATGTACATGATGCAAGATAGTGATATGTGGCTTACTGGTAGCAGCTGGGACGAAAAATGGCATACCGTTCCATATCTCCACCAGGGCATCAGCTCCCAATGATTGCCGTGCATCAGAAAGCATCTCCACAAAGTTACTCAGAAACACCCCATACCTACCGGAGCGCCTGACCACCATATAACCACTTCTGCGCTGTCTCTCTGGGCAACCGGGTATCCTGGAAGTCCTCATCGTAACATCCATGCCGGCATCAGCCCAACGCTGCGCGATCATGTGAGCGTGTAACTCAGAGCCACCTGCTTCTGGATCATCCAAATCTCTCCACGCTATAATCTTTATACGTGATATTCCCGCTCTTTGAAGTGCACTTACGACAGACGACAGTTGGATGTCATTCATATGCATCATTGCCTTTGGAGATACCGCCATATACCTCCCTGTATCTCATCCAAGACCTGCCATAATCGCATTCTATCATTTTATTACATATGATATTGCAGATGCTACTTACCGGTAATCAGTTGCGTGGCTTGTATCGTACCACTTTCACCAGTCAGCAATGGCGAGGATATGACCTTGCTCTTACGCCGGTGCACCACAACAAAGGCAACTACCATAGCGACTGCTATCCCAGACTGAACAAGGAGATCTACCTGGGCTGTCTGTAATGCCCTCCCCTGTACGGCAGTTATCGCTATGACAAGCACAGTAGCTCCCACCATGAGCACCGCCGGGATACCGCGCCAAGAAACCCCAAAAAAGTAACTGGACAATACTACTGTTATAGACAAGAATGCCATTGCAGCTGTCAGATATGGGAAGGAGGAGGCCGCACCCTCCAACCTATTGCCAAATGCCAATCCAAGGAATAACGACGGTACACTAAGTGCAATTACAAACATCAGCAAAGCCGGTAAAAGAACCAGCAGCATAGTATTGCGCAACTCGCTAATTGCATGACCCCCCAGTCTCCAGCGTATTGCCGCCTCTGGTAGCAGATAATTGGTTAACAATACAGTCCATGCTATCAGGGACTTTGCCGATACTGACACAGCACCGTAAGCACCTGCGTGAGATGGCGAATACGCTCCTACCATGACTACATCTGCATACTCTAATATGGCAATAAGTCCCAAGCTGGCAAATGCTGTTATTACGTCACCAGCTAATTCTCTCTTACCATGCACATTTGGTTTACCGTTCCCCTTTGGCAATGCGCCTTGCGTGTCATTGTTTGATCCTCTTGGCCTTTCCTTTGGCAATGCGCCTTGCGTATTATCTTTCGACCCCCCTGGCGTGCCCTCTGGCAATACCCCTTGTGTGCTATCCCCTCTATCATTTACCATGCCCCCTTCCGTATCACCTGCTCTGCTACCCATTGAGTTGCCTACTCCGTCATCCCTTGATCCCTCCACTCCATTCTCATTTGGCAGTATGTCTGCTGGGACTAGCCCACCACCCTCCAATCCCCCTATTCCATTCTCATCGTGCGATGCTTCTACCGGCGCCCAACCGTCATTATTCATAGATTGATCACCATGACGAACATCCCTCAGCGAAAAACTCACTCCAGCTATGCCGTGTACAAGAGCTACAGCTTCTCCAATCATAATTCCACTTGACGCGCCCAAAATACCCAATCCTATTGCCGCCAGCCCAATCATAAATGCAGTCCTGACAATCCCCTCCAACGCCAGATTCCATCCAAGCCAACGATATCTCTTCCCAGCCTGCAAAGCTCCCCTGTTCACGGACACGATTACCCATAACGCTCCGGCAGCTAAGGTCTCAAAGACACCTCGGCTATTGGGCAAACTCAGTGCTCTTGCTACATCCCCTTGTAACAGCCATATTGCAACCATGAATACTGCAAGGAATACAAAGCAAATCAACTCAATCCTGATCAACCATGGCCTGATCCGCCAACGTTCACCAGAGGTATTCCAATGCACAACCCGCTGTACAACCCCGACCATCAATGCAGATCCCGGCATAGAGAGAATGAAGAATAGTCCAAGTAGCTGGGTAAGCGCCCCGTATTCTCTGGGAACAAGTAATCTTGCCACAATTACGGTACTGCCCACATTGGCCAGAGCTATAGCAATCCCAGCAATGACTATCGGAGTAGCAGCAAAGATACCTCGGCTACTGGACTGCGTCTCCAGATTGTCATTCCGTGTCTCCAGTCTGCCGTTCCCGATTATGGCACTCTTTCTCATGGCGGAATCCCTGTATCCTCTTTACGCATAACGACAGCCAAATTCAGCATAAGCAACTCTGACAGTAGCGGCACATCCACGGCTATATCCAGCCACCGTGGAAGGTACCTGGAAAACATGTCTACGACAACGACACCATCAATCTCCCTGGCCAGCATTCTCTTGAACGTCCGGACACCCATAGGAAAAAGACTCTCACCATAAAAATTTTTCGGTGGATGACCATGCTTTCTCGTATAACGTGCGGCTGCCCATTCTCCACCCAAAAAATGCCACGGTGAGGTCTCATGTCCACCAAACGGTGAGAGCCATGTCGTGTAGTTGAAATATATGATACCTCCAGGTCTCGTAACCCTAATCATCTCGCTGACCATGGAGGAAGGGGTAGGCACATGCTCCAGAACATTAGATGAACATACTAAATCAAATGTACCGTCAC
>JAMCPC010000048.1 GCA_023379725.1 Actinomycetota bacterium | reverse complement strand
CTATAACGATTCCAGCTCTATCCATCTCATTGAGAGCCTGTAAGGTGGTATCGTCGCTTACCCCAGCGCAATAAGCTGTCAATACCCTTGTCCCCAATCCGAGTCTGGAGGCATCCAAGGCTGTAGCCCTGACGCAATAATCAGTGGCGATACCTACTATGTCTATACATCCGATCTCATGCTCTACCAGCCAACTTTCGAGAGGTATTCCCGTGGATGTCTCCGTACCTTCAAATCCCGAATAAGCTGGCTTGAATCTTCCTTTATCAAACATCGCATTAAAACTAATTGCATTGAGAGAGGGATTGAGCTCTGCACCAGCGGTTCCGATTATACAATGTGGTGGCCATGTATCGTGATAGTCTGGAGTATCCGAAAAGTGGCCTTCGGGATGCTCATGGTAGTCCCTGGTAGCGATCACGAAGTCGTAGATATTAGTACCTGCTTGGTGGTCTTCTTGCTCAATTAAATCGGCAATTTGCCGTGCAACTTTATTTCCTCCATTTACTGCAAGTGATCCACCCTCGCAGAAATCATTTTGCGTATCGATCACTATCAACGCCCGCTTGGGCATCCTTTGGGTGGTTATTACTGCACTACCTGGCGATATATCGTAAGCTGTTTTTCCAAGCTCAGCTATGGATTGGCGGCATCTGTTGCGAGCATTATCCAGGCTGTCGGAATCTACAATTTCTCCGTTCAAAATAATATCTTTCTGGAGAGGTCTGTATGGCAGTGCTCCTTTAGCAAGGGGGACGGTTCCGACATACTCGCTCAGCGCTTGGCTGTTTTTATTGTAGATACGTGCAGGATACTTGATTCCGCCTGGTGTAGCCTTACCTCCGGGGGAGAGCTTGGCTACCGGTTCTATTTTGCCGTTTTCCCTTTCTATCGCGACGAGTTTATAGATGAAGTTGGCTGCGGGGTGACCTGATCCGGCAACCAGAGCTGTCCCCACGCCAAACACGTCAATTGGTTCATTGCGTAGTTGGTGGATTTTGTATTCATCCAGATCTCCCGTACAGATGATACGGGTGTCATGAAGCTGGAGGCTATCCAGGATAGAGCGCGCCTGTCTGGCCCTCTCTGCCAAATCGCCAGAGTCTATTCTAATGGCTCCAAGCCGCTTTCCAGCTACCTCTGCTGCTACCCGTATGGCGCTCTCCATGTCATAGGTGTCTACCAGCGCAGTGATTGTCGAGTTCGACGCATTCAATTGTGCCTGGGCATTCAATTGTGCCTGAAATGCCTCTCTTTCTGTTGAGAATGCCAGCGTAAATGAGTGAGCGGCAGTTCCCGCTGTGGGTATGCCATAACGGCGGCCAGCCTCAAGATTGGCGGTCGAATGGAATCCTCCTATATATGCGGCCCGCGCTGCTGCTACAGCGGCATATTCATTGGTGCGTCTGGAACCCATCTCTATGAGCTGGCGATCTTCGGCGGCTATGCTCATTCGTGCTGCTGCAGATGCTATAGCGGAGTCGTGATTCAGAACCGACAGAATAATGGTTTCCAGCAGTTGAGCCTCTCCGTATGGGGCTTCAACAGTGAGTACGGGAGAGCCTGCAAAATAGCATTCTCCTTCACCGTAGGCTCTAATCGTTCCAGAGAAGTGCCAATTCCTGAGATATTCTATAGTTTCATCAGATACTATATGGTTGGCATTTCTTGCTGTTACTATACGGTTGAAATATCCTGTTGTTTTTGGAGTTGACCCTATATAATCTTTCTCGTTTCCCGCCGTATCATACGCTTCATCCCTATGATACCCGCTGCCCTCATTTCCAGCTGGCACCCTGTCCGCCCCCGTACCGTCGCTGCCCTCATTTCCAGCTGGCACCCTGTCCGCCCCCGTACCGTCGCTGCCCTCATTTCCAGCTGGCACCCTGTCCATCCTGCCCTGTAGATAGTTTAGGTCTTCTTCGCTGAAGTAGAACCTATCCAGTAGTTCAAGTAAGCGCCCGGTTCCACATAGTATGCCAAAACGCCTTCCGTCCGGCAATGACCTGGCGTACACATCAAATATTGCCTGTCGCCCGACGATGCCAGCCCGTATGGCTGCATCGAGCATGGTGAGTTCGTAGCGATCGGTAAGGAGTGAAGTAGTATAGCTTTGGTCCATATACTTATTCTATTGGTCGGTGCATAGATGTATCTTGACTTTGACACTAATTTTAGGCAACTCGGCCGCCATCCGTTCGCCTCCTGTCTGGATCAACAAGCAAACTACTCCGTTATCTGCTATTCTCTTCGGTGTGGAATTACTTTCTCATCGCAGGCTTGCATTGGTTACTGGTCGTTCACACACGTCCCTGGCAGAAGAGATAGCGGCATACATGAAGGTCGTTCTCTCAGAGGCGCATTTACGGGAGTTCGCAAATGGAGAGATGCATTGCCGTTACGATTCGTCTATGCGTGGTACCGATGTTTTTATAATCCAGACGCACAGCCGCAATGTAAATGACGCTCTCATGGAGCAGCTGATCATGATAGATGCCGCCAAGCGCGCATCCGCCAAGCGGATTACTGCTATCTGTCCATACTACGGTTATTCGCGGCAGGATCGTAAGGCGACAGGGCGTGAACCGATTACAGCCAAACTAGTTGCCGACATGTTGCAGGTAGCCGGTGCCGACAGGGTTGTGAGTGTCGATCTTCACTCCGGCCAGATACAGGGATTCTTCGATATACCATTCGACCACCTGACTGCTCTACCGGTCCTGGAGGATGAACTTCATCGGGTGGACGGGGATGGTCTGGTGGTTGTTGCGCCAGATGCAGGAAGAGTGAAGGTAGCAGAGCGCTACGGTCAACATCTCGGTGCCGACTTAGCGGTGGTTCACAAGCGTAGGCCGAAGGGGTCGATAAACGAGGTGGAGGCCCTTCAAGTGGTGGGTGACGTGGAGGGTCGCAGGTGTGTAATCGTAGACGATATGATCGATACAGCGGGTACTATCTGTGCAGCGGCAGAGTTGTTGACAGACAGGGGAGCCAGTGACGTATGGGCAATGGCTACTCATCCGGTACTGTCTGATCCGGCCATTCAACGGCTGGACAAGTCGGTCATATCCAAGGTCATTGTAACCAACACCCTGCCTATTCCGTCGGATAAAATGATCCCCAAGCTACACGTTGTCTCTGTTGCCAAACTCATAGCTGATGCCATAGAGGCGGTTTTCCTGGATGCATCCGTGTCCGAGATATTTGGTGGAGACAACCTGGCTCTGTAGGTATGCTAAAATAACATCACTATGGCTGAGACAATTTTAAAAGCAGAGACAGGTAGGCAGTTGGGCAGTAGAGAGAGCAGGCGCTTGCGCCGGGAAGGCAATATTCCAGGAGTACTCTATGGGCAAGGTATTGAGTCCTGCCCACTACATGTGGATGCCAAGGAATTGAGGAATGCGCTACAGGGTGAAGCAGGAATCAATGCACTGCTCTCATTGCAGGTAGGCAGTAAGTCTTATACGGCGATGGCCAAGGTCATCCAGCGCCATCCCGTAAAGGGAAATGTTATACATGTAGACTTTCAGGTGACCGACCCCGACAAGCCTGTTGTCGTAGATGTCCCCATTACTCTGATAGGCCACTCTTCTCAATTGCAAATGGCTGGTGGCATAGTAGATCAGCAGCTTTTCAGCGTAACGGTCAAAGCTCGCCCGGAATCTATTCCACATGCAGTAGAGTTGGATATCTCTTCGCTGCAACCCGGTGGGTCTCTCAGGGTCTCGGATGTAGAAGTACCAAGTGGCGTAGAGATCGAGAGCGATCCTGATACTACGATAGTCACCGGAGCATTGCCCAGAGGTATTCGCGATGAGGAGGTCGGAGAGGAGCAGGCCGCGGAAGGGGCAGCAGAGGAAGGCACCTCGGGTGGGAGATCCGGGGAAGAAGACAGCTCTTCTTAATTTTGCTAGGCCGCCGCAAGCAGACTACATACGATGGTGGTGATCGCCCCAGTGCGGTTGTGGTTGGCTTGGGCAATCCAGGTACTGAATACAGCAGAACTAGACACAATGCAGGGAGCGATGCTGTCGACATCTTAGCCGGCCGCCTTGGAGTGGACTTCAAGAAAGATCGATCATCCGGTTGTCGTCTGGCAAAAGCGAATAAAAGCGATCAGTTGGTGCTCCTGGCTATTCCTCTTACCTACATGAATGAATCTGGAGTTTCGGTAAGATCGGCATTGAAGATGTTCCCGTTGGACGAAATGAGCTCTCTTATTGTAGTGCACGACGAAATGGACATAGATCCCGGCAGGGTAAAGATAAGAGTGGGTGGTGGGGCAGCCGGACATAACGGTATACGGTCAATTATGGACCATCTCCATAGTGGCGATTTCATCAGAGTTCGGATAGGAATAGGCAGTCCACCGAGCAAAGAGGCAGGAGCAAAATACGTTCTTTCACGGCCGGTGGGTGCCGACAGGGAGTTACTCGATAGTGGTATAAGTCAAGCAGTTGAAGCGGTGGAGTCAATTATATCGCAAGGGGTGGATGTTGCGATGAGGAGCTATAATTGATTCGCACCAGACAGCATGGACAGCATTCAGAGGATGCCGGTTCTCCTGCCAGCATGCACCATTTCGACTCCCCTTCCGGTGCCAATCCCGATGTTTCCACTGACTACACCTCTATCAGTCACATGGAGAGGCTACTTGATCTAGTGCTCCTATTAAGCAACTCTCGGCTACCGCTTACAATGGAATATATAACTACTCAGGTGCCGGGATATCCTCCGGGTCGTGATGCCAGGCGGCAGGCATTTGATAGAGACAGGAAGATCCTGGCTGAAGAGGGCATCATAATCAAGACTGTATCTCTCTATGAGGATCGTTCGCAGCTGGGTTACTCCATCGAAAATGATTATCTGGATAGGCTGGAGCTGACAGCAGATGAGCACCTTGTGCTTAATATGGTCCTTGCGGTATCACGATTTCAGGCAGGTAGTTACGTGTCACCTTCCCTGGCACATCTTTTCGTCAGTATGCCGGCAGGGGATTTGCTGGAGTCTATCTATCGCAGCATAGTGCATAATCACCAAATTACCTTTCAGTATAGAGGCATAGGCAGGAAGGTCATACCCAGGATGCTGCGCTTTGTGGTCGGTAGGTGGTACTTGCTCTCTTGGGATATAGATCCTGTCGCATGGCGTACATATAGATTGGACAGGATAGATGGTGATGTGGTCGAAGTGCCAGGTTCACCATCTAACCACGATATACCTTTGCGGGGTTCACAAGGGGGTGCAGGGTCGGATGCAGGGTCGGATTCAGGGCAAAATGCAGGGCAGGACTCACAAGGGCATTCAGGATGGGCAGATTCCATCTGGATGCTGGGTGATGACCAGAGCATCAAAGTGGATGTACTTGTCGATTACCCGTTGGCTTCAGAGGTAGAGACCGACCTTGGTAGCAGCAAGGTACAATCACGTGATAGCCAGGGAGTGGTTTTTACATTGGACGTTATGGATATGGAAGCACTATATTCATGGGTACTATCTCTTGGTGACCATGCTGAGATACTTGCTCCTTTGGAGGTACGGGAGGGTATGGTTGCAAGAATTGAATCCATTATTCAAGACAGTCCCTCACCAGATACGCTTGGGAGGAAGGGGTAATGAGT
>JAMCPC010000047.1 GCA_023379725.1 Actinomycetota bacterium | reverse complement strand
GCCTTCCAAATGGTGGTGACTATCGCTGGTAAATCGCTCTCTTTTCCAGCCAACTACTCATCTCCATTCACTATGACGATCAACCCAGTCTAATTCTGATACTGTCTATACAATGAAAGCTACAATGCTCCTGTGTGATGCTGCCCAAGTGGCAGATGGAAAATTATACATACTCGGCGGTGGGTGGTCGCTTGTCGGCCCTGAGCCTTCACCAAGTGCCGTTGCTCTGAAAGTAGACGTCGAATGGCATGAGGTGGATATAATGCACCACTGGGAGCTTGCACTGGAAGATGCAGATGGTCAGCCGGTACATGTAGATACCCCCGAAGGTATACAGCCGATAGAGGTTCGCGGGGACTTCACCGTTATGCGTCCTCCCGCTATTCCGGAAGGAAGCCCCATAGACGTTGCACTGGCGGTAAACTTTGGGCCCTTGCCGCTCAATCCAGGTTCCCGCTATGCTTGGAGATTGATCATAGACGGACAATCAGAGGAAGATTGGGTACTGGCATTCACTACCAGACCCGTTACACAAGATGAATAATGTTACGGAGGATTAATAATGGTTGTACATGAACGCCCCTTTGGACGCTGCTATGAAGATTTCGAGCCTGGCGATATTTATAGACACTGGCCTGGTAAGACGATCACGGAGTATGACGATCATCTGTTCTGCATGATCACCATGAACCATCACCCACTGCACACCAACGAATGGTTTGCCGAAGGAGAGACCGTACACAAACGCAATGTAGTCGTTGGAAACCTGGTATATTCACTTGCTCTAGGGATGAGCGTTCCGGATGTATCCGGAGCTGCTATAGCCAACCTGGAGGTGGAGTCGCTTATTCACCGATACCCTACTTTCCACGGTGACACCATATATGCTGAGACCCGAGTACTCGATAAGATCGAGTCGAAATCCAAGAATGACAGGGGGATAGTGACGGTAGAGACCAAGGCATTCAACCAGCGCGGTGAAGAGGTATGCTATTTCCGCAGGAAGGTAATGGTCTGGAAACGAGAGGCATTGCCACTACGTAAGAGACCATATGGCGATGGGGTGTGGGACTGAACAGCCCTGGCAACAGGCAGGCATCGCAACCAGCGGACAATCTGCCAGCACACCCTAACGACCCGCTGAGAAACGACGTGTATCGCCGTCCGCTGGAGACGGCTCTTGGCAGATTGGGAGTTGCAAGTGGGTGGCGATGTGCAGACGTAGGAGCAGGCAGCGGTGATGTATCCATAGCGCTGGCAAAAATTGTCGGTAAGAGTGGACGCATATACTCTGTCGATATAGATCCGCTGGCAAGAGACGAGGTAGCTTCTCGGGCTGCCACATTTAGCCAGGTAGTGGCCATTACTCAGGCAGGAGAAGACCTCTTGCTCCCAGAACCGGTAGATCTCGCTTTTTGTCGCTTCCTTCTTATGCATGTGCATGACCAGGCTGCGGTAATACGTCGAATGGCACTGGCAACAAAACCAGGAGGATTCGTTGTTATGCAAGAACCCATTACCTCAGCAGGAAGGATAGACGGCACTGTATTTTCCATGGAAGGTGCCCTGTACCCCGACATAGGCGCTCTACTCCCCAGTCTTACCAGACAGGCAGGTCTGGAACTCATAGATTGCTGGGCAGAATCACAGGCCTGGTCAGGAGAGGGTATAGTGAGTAGCTATCTTGAGCACCTTACAGGTGTAAACCCAGGAGACAGCCCCGTTGTGCTGCCGCCACTGGTTACCGCCATAGGACGTGTCGGTGACATGACAGGCAGTAAAATACTACCGTCATCGCCTACTGAGTGGTAATATGCTTGGCTGAGTAACTTGAAATAACTGCGCAACTTGAAATGAAGGAGAATAATAGAGGTGGCCACAGAAATACCAGACGAATACAGACCGGAAAATGACCTGGACAACGCCATCAAGGCGTTGGAGAGAGGTACTGCCGTCATCGACAGCGCCAGAAAGCACATAGTAGCCAATGGCGGCATAGACAGAAACCAGGCAGTTGCCTACGATCTTGCCCACATGGCCGCTGCAATGAGAATTGCCGAAAGCGCCATATCCTATGGCAGGCATGGAAAGGAGGAGGCGGCTCTGGCGTGTGCCTTTCTGGGCGACGCCCTGGGTGATTTGCTGGGCAGGTTGATAGGCAGGGAACAGGACTGGGGCACATCCACAGAATTCCTATTCGGAGCACACACATTTACAACCAAATACCGCAACCCGGCTTATCTTGCCAGTATATGCGGTATCACAGGTGGTCGCCATCTCGACCAGGAGTTTGACTTGGCACGAGAGACTTTTCATAAGTTTGCAGAAGAGCGTATAAGACCACATGCCGAACGAGTCCACCGGCACAACGAGGACATACCTGAAGAGATCATCTCAGGACTAGCCGGATTGGGAGGATTTGGTATGTCAATTCCAGAGGAATATGGAGGTTTTGCTGCGGGATCAGAGGGTGATTATCTTGGAATGGTCATTGCCACCGAGGAACTTTCATGGGGTGCACTTGCAATAGGCGGATCGTTAATCACCCGACCCGAGATACTTGCCAGGGCGCTGCTTGCCGGTGGAACCGATGAGCAACGCAAACGCTGGCTGCCAAAGATGGCTACTGGAGAGCTTATGACTGCGGTCGCGGTCACCGAGCCTGACTACGGTTCGGACGTTGCCAATATCACTACGACCGCCCAAAAGACCGATGGGGGATGGCTTATATCAGGGGTAAAGACCTGGTGTACGTTTGCGGCACGTTCCGATCTGTTGATGTTGCTGGCGAGAACCGACCCGGATCGTACCAAGGGTCATAAGGGGTTGTCTCTGTTCGTGATCGAAAAGGAGAGGGCAAACGGCAATGGTTTCGTACTGCACAATGCCAGCCAGGGCAGCCTGGAGGGAAGACCCATAGACACAATAGGGTACCGGGGGCTACATTCATACGAACTATCCTTCGATGGATGGTTCGTTCCCGATGACTGCCTTGTGGGTGGCGAAGCCGGATTAGGCAAGGGATTTTATCTACAAATGCAGGGATTTGAAAATGGTCGCCTACAGACTGCAGCAAGAGCACTGGGTACAATGCAGGCTGCCTACGAAGCTGCATACTCTTATGCGATCAGCAGAACCGTATTCGGTTCACCCATCCTTGATTACCAGCTCACCAGGGTCAAATTGACTCGTATGGCGGTATTAATACAGGCAATAAGGCAGTTCACCTACGAAGTTGCCAAATTAATGGCTCACGGAGAAGGATCGCTGGAGGCATCCATGGTAAAGGCTTACGCCTGCAAAGCTGCAGAGTGGGTGACTCG
>JAMCPC010000046.1 GCA_023379725.1 Actinomycetota bacterium | reverse complement strand
GTATGCCGCTACCGTTGCTGCTAGTGGTGGTAGACCCGGCGGACCCGGGGCTGTTCTGTACATTGTGGGTAACGTTTTTTACAAATGACGATACATTCGTAGCGCTGGATTGAGTGAGTTGCGGCTCTTTCAGCAACTTTGCAGCTCCGGTAAGTACACCAGGATTCGGATCAAAGGTCTGTTTAAGGCCCATCTCCAGAGCCTGGAATTTACGTACATTGATAGTGGACATGGCGAACAGTACTACGAAAAGAGCCAGCAGTAAGGTGATCATGTCTGCATAGGTAAGCAGCCACCGCATCATGCCTGCGGCTTCGTGCCCACCTTCTTCGCCTCCTGATTTGTGTTTGGTGCTTTTGGCCATTCTTACTTACCTGCCTTTATGACCTTATATCGCCTGGTATTGCTTGATTGCTTGCGGCACATGTGTGGTGCACCAAGTACCCTTATCTTTTGCGTATAACTACTCGTCGGATCCAGAAGTTCACCGGATGTTGGACTGTCCTTCCATAGTATGAGCGTCATGTCAGTACTCATTATGCCGCCTCGTTCTGTTTGCGAGAATCTCTGACATCGACCCTGTCTTTTGGTGCGATGTAGCACTGGAGCCTTGCCTGTACCATTCTTGGGCTACTCCCTGCCTGGATGGCCAGTATTCCATCCAGAATAAGTCTTTTGCTGGTAAGCTCCAAAGAGCTGGCTCTCTGGAGCTTGTTTGATATGGGAAGCCATACCAAGTTGGCCATCAGGATACCCCATAGCGTAGCCGTGAATGCGCTGGCAATCTTAGGGCCAAGCTGTCCAGGGTTGGTCAGGCTGCCGAGAACGGCGACCAGACCAATCACGGTACCGATAATGCCCAAGGTTGGCGAGAAGCCGCCGAGATCGGTGAAGAACTTCGCTCCTGTCTTGTGCCTGTCCTCCAGTCCATCAATCTCAGCTTCCAGAATTTCACGTATTTCTTCAGGATCTACACCGTCTACCGTCATCTCTATGCCTTTTCTGAAGAACGGGTCATCTATGTCGCTTGCGGCCTTTTCCAGAGCCAGTAGCCCCTCGCGTCTTGCCACCTCCGTGAGATGTATGATGGTGTCCAGGTCTTTCTGAGGATCCACGGTGTCTACCTTCATGACTTTTTTCCCTGCAGCCTTGATTGCCTTGAAATCAGAGCGCATAACACCCGCTATGGCTGCAAGTATCGATCCGCCAAATATAAGAATCATTGGAGCCGGCTTGAACATGACCATCGGGCTTGTTCCGTCCATGATCGTGGCCAAGAATACTACCATTATTGCACTGATGATTACTATTGGCGATAGTGTGTCCTTTTTCATATTATGCCTCCATGGCTACTACCATTATTACCATCCCCAGTACTACTCCGTGATTTTATCGAGTGCATCAGAGTCTGGCCTCCGGACGTGGCCTAGATTCATTGTCATTCGTGGTTGTCGTTTCAGTACTGGCTGTTTCAGCATTATTAGTGCTTTTCTTTTTATCCTCTTCACCGTAGATAAGTCGCAGATGAACATCACTGATGTCCAAGTCGTCCATCATCCGCTGTGCTAATGCCATTATGCCTGCCTTGTACAGCTGGACTTTTTGCTGTATTTCGGCTATATGCTCTGACACTACGTACTTCGTACCGTCTGTAAGCGTGATGACCGTATCAGGAGTTTCTTCGGCGCGTTCTACCAACTCTGCATTGATCAGCATCTTTTCACCATTTATCCTAGTCAATTCAATCATTCACTCACCTTACTACACCACTACGTTGTACCTCAATGCCCTGTCCTAATGCCCTGTAGTGCAACTATCCAATGTTCTCTAGTGTGTGGTTGCTCTTTTACCGACACGATGTTCATTTCTGATAGCTCTGGTTTGTGTCAATAGTTCACACCGGTGGGCATCAAGCATCACGCCATTTTATTATCGGCAAAGTAACTTATTTTCTAAAGGCATATATGCTGGATTAGCTAAAGTTGATGAAATGGTTGAATAAATGTACAGCAAGTAGCCATGATTAACGGTCATACCCTTTTTATGTTTGCACCAAGTGAGGAGAGTTTCCCAGCAAAATCCTCATATCCTCGGTCTATATGCATAGTGTTTGCCACTACTGTCTCTCCCTCGGCTACCAGTCCTGCCAGTACCAGAGCTGCTCCACCGCGTATATCTGGAGCTTTTACTGTCGTACCAAGGAGTCGATCGGTACCCCTGACTACTGCATGATGCCCCTCGGTAGAGATATTGGCACCGAGCCTGATTAATTCGTCTACGTAGCGGAAACGGCCAGAGAAGAGGTTCTCACTTACTATTCCGACTCCGTCGGCTATGGACAGCATAGTAACGATGAACGGTGCATAGTCGGTTGCCACTCCAGGGTAGGGTAGCGTGGATACGTCAACGCTGTGCAGCTTAATGTTCTCATCTTTATATATGCGGATGCCAGGATGTGACTGTGAATGAGAGACGTGTAATCCCATGTTGGTCATCTTTCTTACAATCATGTCCATGTGATCTATCTGGGCATCTCTTATGGTAATATCGCCCCCGGCAATCCCTACAGCGGCTGCGAATGTTGCAGCAACTACCCTATCGGCTATAGCTCTATGCACAGCTGGGTGCAGTGTGGGTACTCCTTCTACTATGACCCTGGAGGTTCCAGCACCCTTGATTCTGGCACCCATGGATGAAAGCATTGTGGCCAAATCCACTATCTCCGGTTCCCTGGCAGCGTTTTCGATAACTGTGATGCCATCAGCGAGAACGGCAGCCATAAGGATATTATCAGTTGCTGTATGGCTCGGATATTCCAAAACAATCCTGTTTCCAGTCATGCGGCCTCCTGGTACCGTTGCCTCTATGTATCCGTGGGTCGATTTGAATTGAACTCCCATTAGAGAGAGTGAATCTATATGCATATCTACGGGACGTTCTCCGAAGTCATCACCGCCGGGGAGGGGTAATCTGGCTCTTCCTGTGCGACTGGTAAGTGGGCCGAGCACCACTATAGATGCTCGTATCTTTTCTACTAACTCGTAGGGTGCTTCAGGTAGAATTGTAGCGGGCGTTTCTATGATTAGGTCGTCATCTGGCGTTGCAGCTGTCGGGTCTGTGTGGATGTCCTTTTCTGGTCCTAAGCCGGTAGCCGTATGACCACGCCTATACGCCTTGGCTCCGATTGCCTCCAAGAGATCTGACATGATAACTACATCCTGTATGTAGGGCACGTTTTGCAGTACATGTGTGCCCTCTGCAAGCAGGCATGCTGTCATCAATTTCAATACGGAGTTTTTTGCCCCTCCTGCATCTATGGCTCCATGAATAGGGCCGTTTGGAGAAACAATGAAATTACCTGATTGTTTAGCGTTGGATTCATACATCACAATACAAGTATGCTATTTTTCTGCAAGCTATGTTGGTCGAATAAATCATTTGACATCCTCTTTATCCATTTCTCCATCCCCCCCTTCCTCCCGATTATCCTTCCTGGATAGTCAATGCCCGTTTATTTAACTACAGGTTATGCGGCTATTACTACCGATATTACAGGATTACTCTTAGTTGTCGTTAGAGTGGTACCTTGCTCAGATTGCCTGCCATGGCGAAACTGCTAATCTTTAACGAATGAGTGGTACCATGCTTGACAGCGAAAATAGTGCCCCGTTTGGCCGTGCGAAAAAGAGTATACG
>JAMCPC010000045.1 GCA_023379725.1 Actinomycetota bacterium | reverse complement strand
ATAGTGTTTGTCCCGAGCGTGGAAGAGATGTATCCTGGATATCCGGCACCGCCTGGCAGCGTGGTACATGTATCAGGTGTCACGGAGATACTGGAGGGTGCTTTCAGGCCAGGTCATTTTGACGGGGTTGCAACCGTAGTAGCCAAGTTGTTTGCTATTGCGGGGAGGTGTAAGGCGTATTTTGGCGAGAAGGATTATCAGCAGATTGCAGTTGTCAGGGAGTTGGTCAGGGAAATGCTGCTTCCGATAGAGATCGTACCGTGTCCTACGGTCAGGGAGGCTGACGGTCTTGCCATGTCCAGCCGTAATAGAAACCTGTCGCCAAAGATGCGCAAGGCTGCGCTGTCTCTCTACCGTGCCCTGCTCGCAGGAGAGAAGGCGATTTGCTCCAACACTGGTGTCGATGTGGCCAAAAAGGCTATGGTTGTTGAGATGGAAAAAGAGGAGGGGGTGTTGGTAGAATATGCCGAAATAGTCTATGCAGATAGTTTTGTGCCAGTAGGTAATAAGCTTGGCAATGATGGAGAGTGTATTAGGCTACTTGTTGCAGCCAAGGTCGGTGATGTTAGGCTGATAGATAATATCGAAGTACAATATGATCATGGGAGGATAGAAAGGATATAGATATGAGAAGGCATATTTTCCAGATCGTAGAAGTAGCAACAGTAAGAAGAGTAACAGCAAAAAGAGCGGCAGCAGGAAGGGCAATAGGAGGAAGGATAGCAGCATGAGAAGGCATATGCTAAAGTCCAAGATACACAGGGCTACCGTAACGGAAGCGAATATCAATTATATAGGCTCAATTAGCATAGATCCGGCCTTGATGGAACTTGCGGACATTATGGAGAATGAGCAGGTAGCGGTACTGGATATTGATAACGGTGCCCGCTTTGAAACGTATGCCATAGAGGGCGATGCCGGACAGATTTGCCTGAATGGTGCCGCAGCCAGGTTGGTTCATCCGGGGGACAAGGTGATTATATTGACCTATGCCGATTATGAGGAGGAGGAGTTAGCCAACTATACTCCTAAGGTAGTGCATGTAGATGATCGTAACCGTCCTACCCTAAATGGAGTTTCATTGCACCTGAATACAGGTACTACCGGTCAAATATCCCGATGAGTCCCGATGAATCGCCTTTCTACCTACGGTGGAACACCGTTGTTTCTACCCACCGGTCAAATATCCCGATGAATTTTGACGATGAATATTGAGCTATCCGCCGCTTCTATGTCGAGCCAGCCAGTTTCCTTTGACGTATTAGTGATAGGTAGTGGCGTAGCCGGTCTTTTTGCTGCACTGTCATTGAGTATGAATGGCGTGACTGGTACGAGAGGTACGACCAGTGAAAGAGGTATTACCGGTACGAGAGACACGACTGGTAAGAGAAACACGACCGGCACAAGGGGTACGACCAGTAAAAGGGGTATGACTGGCACAAGGAGTACGACCGGCACTGATAAAGACATGCGTGTCGGTATCATTACAAAGGGAGAGTTAAGCCAGTCGGCTACTCGTTGGGCACAGGGTGGGATAGCGGCAGTATTGCCTGGTGACGAGGACAGCATCGATCAACACATGTCTGACACACTCAAGGCAGGTGACGGACTTTGTGACCTGGACGCTGTCCGTGTTCTGGTAGATGAGGGTCCGGATGCAATTATTGCCCTAGTCGCTGCCGGTATGTCATTTGATCGTGATGCAGCAGGGAATTACCTGCGGGCACGAGAAGGGGGACACTCTGCTGCCAGAGTTTTGCATGCCGGAGGGGTGGCTACCGGAGCAGAGGTGGAGCGTGCACTTGTGGAGTCTGTGCGTGCAAGCGATATTACCATCATGGAGAGATGGTTTAGTTTCGATCTGATTGTAGAAATGGGTATTTGTAAGGGGGTGCGCTGTATAGATCCGTCAGGTAATTTGCAGGAAATTAGGGCAGAAGTGGTTTTGCTGGCTACCGGTGGTGCCGGGCAGCTTTATTCCGTGACCACTAATCCTCCCGAAGCTACCGGAGATGGTGTTGCTATGGCTCTGAGGGCAGGAGTGCCGGTGGCTGATCTGGAGTTTTTCCAGTTCCATCCCACTGCTCTGTATCATGCCGTCATGCCTCGACCGTTGTTGTCCGAAGCTCTTCGTGGTCATGGTGCCATATTACGTGATAGGGATGGGAATAGGTTTGTAGACGAACTTGCCTCCCGTGACAGAGTAAGTAGGGCGATAGCTCTAAAGATGGCAGAGCAGGGTATGCCCCATCTTTGGCTGGATGCCACTGGCCTGACCGGTTTCGATGAGCGATTTCCCACAATATCGGCTATGTTGGAGAGTTGCAATCTGGATCCTACTAAAGATTGGTTGCCAGTTGCCCCTGCGGCACACTATGTATCAGGAGGAGTTCTCACTGACCTAGATGGAGCTACCGGTTGTGAAGGTCTTTTTGCCGCTGGCGAGGTCGCATGTACGGGGGTACATGGGGCTAACCGACTGGCATCCAACTCTCTACTGGAGGGGTTGGTGTATGGCATAAGGGCGGCCAGAGCTATTGTATCAGGCAAGCGGAAGGCCGATGCGACCGGAGCCATTGCAGCTTGGTTGGGAGCACAGAGCAGGGTTGCGTGCATGGGGGTAGAGGAGTTTGAGGAGCACTATGGTATTACTCCTATAGAACATGCAAGCTCTCCTATAGAACATGCAAGTCCACAGTATGAGAGTGGTTCAATGGAGCATTTAAGTTTACAGCATGAGAGTGCTCTTATTCCGGAGCCAATTGGTTATCCGTCAGATTCAAAGATAAGAAAGATGAGGGAGCACTTTCAAGAGGAGATGATGCAGGGTGGCGGAGTGATACGCTCTGCGGGCGGCCTCAGTGGAGCAGCGCGCATGATACAGGATACTGTGTCGTCCATGCCTATGTCACCCGTGCCTGTGTCGTCCATGCCTATGTCACCCGTGCCTGTGTCTGTGCCTGTAAAGCTCATAGGGGATCAAGCATCTAAGAGCAGCTCACCTGGAGGCAATCAGATATATATAAATCGTGATACAATAGAGTTGCTAAACATGTGTGTAGTTGCAGATGCACTGGTCAGGTCAGCCTATGACCGAAGAGAGACCAGAGGTGCTCATGCAAGGATAGAGTACCCTGATGCCAGCGAACATTGCTTGGTCAGGATTGTGCATGGAAATCCAGCGGTGTAACCTTGTCAGTATGAATCCCATCAGTGTACAACCTGGTCCTATTGTACAACCTGATCCACCTATCGGGGCTGTTCGTCAGGCCGTCAGGCTGGCAATAGAAGAAGACCTGTTGCCGTTGGGTGATGTTACCGCATCGTTGATCCCACCGGAACGTACTGCCAGCTTTTGTATCAAATCTCGCCAAGATGGTATCGTTGCGGGAAGACTCTGTGCTATCGAGGCATTTATGCAGATAGATAGTTCCATTAATGTAGACTGGCTGGTTTCCGACGGAGGGGAGGTATCCAATGGTTCGATAGTTGCAGAGGTGTCGGGTAGCCTTCGTTCTATCCTCACTGCGGAAAGAACGGCACTTAATTTTTTGTGCCATCTCTCGGGAGTGGCGACACTTACCAACCGCTTTGTTGCACAAGCGAGCATGCCCGGCAGCAAGGCTGTCATCCTTGATACCCGCAAGACAATACCAGGTCTGAGAGCGTTGGAAAAAGCTGCTATACGTGCAGGGGGAGGAAGAAACCATAGAGGTAACTTATCTGAGGCTATATTGATTAAAGACAATCATTTGACCGGAATGTCAATCTCTGAGGCAGTTGCTGTTGCACGTGTTAAGTGGCCGGTGAAGTTGGTAGAGGTAGAATGCGATACAATAGAGCAGGCGGTAGAGGCACAAGAGGCTGGGGCAGCCATGGTGCTTTTGGACAACATGACGACAGCGGAGGTGAATAGATGCGTAGAATTACTGTCTTCTTTGCGCAGTGATGGTCGTATACTGGTGGAGGTGTCCGGTGGTATCACAATGCAAAATGTTGCCGATTACGCATCATGTGGGGTCGATTTTATATCGGTAGGTGCCCTTACTCATTCGGTTGCTGCTCTTGATCTGGGCCTTGATATAGATGAATAGTCTGGTGGAGTAATAATGCTTCTTACAATAGATGTAGGGAATACTGAGACCGTTATCGGTCTGTTCGATCTTTCTGTCAACTACGCCAGTAGAGAGGGAGATCAGGCTGCCAGTAGTAGAGAGGGAGATCAGGCTGCCAAGGGTGCCAAGGGAAGGGGAGACGATAACACCATTATCAGGAGAAATGCTGGCATTAGAGCTGGTTATGATGAAAAACAGTATGCCACCTACCTGGCAGGACTTGTACATCATTGGCGCACGAGCACTATTCCAGAGAGGACAGCAGATGAGTATGCTATGAACCTTTTCCATTTGCTAAGTCTGGTCGGCCTTCGGATTGATTCGACTGTAACGGGGATAGTGGTTACCTCCTCAGTTCCCAGTGCTGCAACTGCATTAAAAGAGATGACTTCACGTTGGTTGCCGGGGATAAAGCTGGTAGTACTTGAGCCGGGCCTACGTTCCGGTATGCCCATACTGTACGATGATCCTCGGGAGGTCGGGCCAGACAGGATAGCTAATGCAATCGGAGCGTTTAGCATTTATGGAGGTCCGTGCATAGTGGCAGATCTTGGTACGGCCACTACCGTGGACGGAATCTCTGCCAGTGGGGAGTATCTTGGGGGTGCAATAATGCCAGGGGTCTCCATCAGTATGGACGCGCTCTTCGCCCATGCTGCGGCACTTCGCCAGGTAACTCTAGCCAAGCCGAAGTCGGTAATAGGACGCTCTACGGCCGAATCAATACGGTCAGGTATCCTGTACGGGTTTGCTGGTCAGCTTGATTCTATGTGCAACCTATTTAGGCAAGAACTCGGAGAGAACACTACAGTAGTGGCAACGGGAGGGCTTGCCGAGATGATAGTGCCCTATTGCCAGAGCGTCGATTACCTCAATTCATGGTTGACTTTATATGGCTTGAAGTTGGTCTATCTGCACAGTACTGCTGACGGCAGTGCTGCTGGCAATGAAGGGTCACGCGATATAAGTCGTGCTTCACTCAATGATGAAGGGTCACGTGATACAAGTAGTGATCCATCCCGTAATGAAGGGTCGCACAATGCAATTGGTGATCCGCTCTACAACGAAGGGTCGCACAATGCAATTTAATAAAACTGCCAGTGCGGCTTCAGTCCATGAGCAGTTTTCCGATCTTGCACCCGGTGAAGAGAGCCAAGTACGTCACAGCGTGGCAGGAAGGGTGATGCTGCTCAGGACTCAGGGCAAGGTGGCTTTTGCTACGCTGGTGGATTCTTCAGGGCAGATACAACTTTTTGCCAGAATCACTGATACTACTGGGTTTGACGATTTCATCCATCTATCGCTTGGAGATTGGGTCGGTGCAAGCGGAAAAGTAGTCAAAACCAAGAGAGGTGAGCTTTCCATACTGGTAGATGAGTGGGTATTATTGGCTAAGGCCAGGATGGCATTTGGAGACAAGTGGCGTGGTATCACTGATATTGAGGTTCGCTACAGGCAGAGAGAGGTGGATCTCTGGGCAAATGAACCTACCCGTGAGATATTACAGACTCGTTTTGCGATTATCAGAGAGACGAGACGTATACTTGAGGACCAGGGATTTGTAGAGGTAGAGACGCCTATACTGCATCCGATTCCTGGTGGGGCACTTGCCAGACCGTTTATTACTCATCACCATGCACTGGATATGGATATGTATTTACGTATAGCCCCGGAGTTGTACCTGAAACGATTGGTAGTGGGGGGATTTGAAAAGGTATTCGAGATAGGTAGGGTATTCCGCAACGAGGGTATATCTCCCAGGCATAATCCTGAGTTCACTATGCTTGAGCTCTACCAGGCGTATGCCGATTATGAGGATCTAATGGTGGAGATCGAATCGCTTGTGAGTGATATCGCGCTCAGGTTGCTTGGTACCAACAGCATAATCTATCAGGGGAAGGAGGTGCACCTTCAGCCACCCTGGCGAAGGGCGACCATGGAAGAGCTTATAGAGGAGAGCACCGGACGTCATCTTGGTGTGCACAGCCCTGAAAAGGAGCTGTCGTCAGTGTTGCGGGAATTGGGTGTGCAACCAGATCCTGGGTGGGGAAAGGGCAAACTATTGATGGAGATATACGAGAAAGCATGTGAAGGTAAGTTATGGGGACCCATCATAGTACGAGATTTTCCTGTGGAAGTATCTCCTTTGGCGAGACGTCGTAAAGATGACTCCGATATAGTTGAAAGATTTGAAGTGGTGATTGCCGGTAGGGAACTTGCCAATGCATTCTCTGAACTTGCGGACCCTGACGATCAGAGGGCAAGATTTGAGGAGCAGGCAAGGATGCAGGCAGAGGGAGACGTAGAGGCTATGACCGTAGACGAAGATTATTTGAGGGCACTTGAACATGGCCTTCCACCTACTGCCGGATTGGGTATAGGCATGGACAGGCTTGTGATGTTGCTTACTGATCAACCAAGTATAAGAGACGTAATTCCCTTTCCGACGCTGAGGCCGCAGGCATGAATGGTTGGTTGGTTCATTGGTCGGTCGGTTGGTCACCTGGGCAGAGTCCACCACCGGAATGAGATGCCGCGCTATCCTTAGAGAGACTATGAATATGTTATTTTTGAAACCATTACAGAACTTGAGCGAGGCCAAAGATGCTTTGGCGTTGGGATTATCGACCGGATTATCGACCGAACGATTGCATAAGTTGACAGGTAGCCAGTCTGATAACGGTCAATCACGTAATGGCCATCAATCGTATAACGATAGCTTGGATGCTGGTCGAGCGGTACCAACCTTGAACTTGAGACCAAAGCGAGTCAAACACACTGTAAACATGGAGCACAACGTGTTTATCGTGGAAGGCAGGCGTATGCGTTATGCAGTAAGCGACAATTATGGTGATACTCCGCTTGCGTCTGTGGCACTACCAGAGGATGTTGCCAGCGACTCTGGATGGGCTGCTGGCAACCCTTACTCGATTAAAGATGAGAGTAAGGAGATGTGGGTAGTAAACTTGCATGGGTTTTTTGCAGGTGGAGGTATGTATTGGGAGGAATCTCGGTACTTGGCGGAAGGACTTGGGCTGCGTGTGCTTGCTCCCAGTCTACCCGGCTTTGGTGGTAGTGATCCGCTTCCATGGGCCAAAGTGAACGTATATGAGATAGCGGGTCAGGTCCGCCTTTTGATGGATCATCTGGGTATAGAGAATGCCCTGCTGATGGGCCATTCTATGGGAGGCGCAATTGCAATTGCTTTTGCGGAAATGTATCCTGATCGTACGCT
>JAMCPC010000044.1 GCA_023379725.1 Actinomycetota bacterium | reverse complement strand
CCGGAACCTGTAGTCGATGTACCAACCGAAGATGATCCCCCTGATCCCGTAGAACTACTTGATCCACCAGAGAGTAGACTGTCCAACTGCTGTATAACTGTCCCCATCTGGGTAATCTCGGATTGGTATCCACCAAGATTGCCGGCCTTGAGATCCGACTGTGCCTGTGCATAGAGGGAAGCTGCCTGAGCGACCAATTTAGCTGTTTCGCTGGCATTGGCTGGCGTAGTAGAGGTTGACGGCGTAGTCGGAATGGACGTAGAAGATGGAATACTCGATGTAGTAGATGTACTGGTACTGTTAGGCAATGACACATTAAACCCTACCACCTGTGAAATGGCCGACTGGAGACTGGTTGACATTGCTATACGACTGCCCATAACGGCTATAACGTCATCCAGCACTGGAAGGGCATTGCGCGATGCCTGAACATACAGGGGGCGTACATACAGTATTGACTGCCCTATCGGGAGCATGGCGACATGCCCCAAAAGTACCTGCGAACCGTTTTGCCCAAGTAACGTGATCTCACGCGATATGGTCGGATTTGCCTGTATACGTGCATCTACAAGCGCAGGACCGTCAATAGATTGGCCACGGGGAGCAACATATGCAGTGAGCTGACCATAGTCGCTGGGATCCGAACCAGCAGTCATGAATGCAGCAAGCGTCTGGATCTGGTTACCCTGTGACACCGGAACAAACGCATCCACAAGATCAAAGGACGGATCAGCCGCACCTGGCAACTGTATCAGCTCGTACTCTGGATTCATCCGGACTACCTGACCGGTGGAGACAACCTGCCCAATAGAGTTCTTTGTGACCTGAAATCCCAAGGCGGCAGAGGGAGGACCGGTACCTGGACTCTGCGACACACTCCACGCGTTTGACGCATTATAAAAAGCCGAAGCGTTGGTAAGGTGATAGCGTCCAATCATGGCAGCCTGTATCGCAAAAAGATCCTTTGGATAGCGTAGTGAGTTTTGCAGCGAAAGTGGCATCTTGGACATAGAGGTAAACATGTGAGGAAAGACTTTCTCCCAGGCTTGTAGAATCGGATCTCTCGGGTCTGTGGCATAAAAAGTCATCTTCCCAGAGTAGGCATTGATGACTACCTTTACAGAATTTCTGATGTAGTTGATATTCCCCTGATTCAACTGACTGGACAGGGGCAGGCTGGTAGTTATGGCATCCTGCCCGTAAGGAAAGTGCGACGATGTAGTATATCCGTTGACAATCCAATATATCTGTCCATTGGATACGACCGGATAGGGATTGTCTCCCACCTTCAGGAATGGGGCTGCCTTTTCAATCCTGGTGTCTATTCCTCGTACAAACATTATCCTGGCATGAGAACCCAACTGGCTGCTGACAAGCAGGTTTACGTCTTTGAAACGGAGGGCAAATGCTACCCTGGAAAGGAGTGAACCTATGGATACGCCACCGCTGCCATGATAATGGGTCAATTTCTGCTGACCATTTGGTAACTGGTAATCGATCTCTGGTTGCTTCGTGTCCACCACTACATAACCAGGCTGATCTACCCCGTAATACACTGAGGCCTGCTTGATGACAGGAAACCCTGGGGCAGACTGCGGAGGAACATTGCCCACTGGTATCGTAGGTGCACCACCATTGCCGACTGCATTTGCCAGACCAATGATGGCTCCATATCCATGGGTATACTCAAGATGCGTGTTTACCCAGCTGGGCGCGGGAATGTTTGCCGAATTCACCTGCCTCACCCCCACCACTACAGGCGTTTCCTGGCCTCCTATGTCGTAGCGATTCAATGCCATGGTCTGAAAGGAATAATAAGATCGGATAGCTTCCAGCTTCTGATAGGTTTGAATAGTCAGATTGGGATTCCAGAGACTGACCCCTGCAAGCTCAGCGGAGACTGACTGCACCTGAGAAGGAGTCGGGTGGGTAGATGCGGTAAACTGCTTCACCTTGACATGATTAATCCCCATGGCGTAACTGGTAGCTGTAATATTATGCGATATATAAGGTGCCTCAAGAGAGGCCTGCGCGGGATTGACTTCAAAGGTCTGCACAAGAGCGGGATATATCCCGCCAACCACAACTGCTATAAGCGCCCATAGACCGATTGCCAGTACGGGAAGTGCCCACCCCTGCCTCTTGACGTTCAAAAGCAGCACTACTGCTGCAGCCACTGATATCCATGCGAGTAACTCCAGGGCAGGCATTCTCGTATGCACATCGGTATAACCTGCCCCCTGGACATAGGCATTGCCGGAATAAATCAGGGAATACCTCCCGAGCCAGTAACTGGCTGCCCTATCCAGCACAATAGCTGCAAGCAGCACAGATAGGTGAGCCTTTACCTGAGGGGTCACTCTTGGATGATCGCCGTGGAATCTGATGCCACCCACCATAACGGATTCCACAAGCGTAAATATAGTGACAATTATAAGAGCCATGAATATCCAGGAAACAAGAAACTGCAAAAACGGTAGCTTGAAGACATAGAATCCCGCATTCATGTGCATTATCGGATCCGTATACTTGAATGACCCGCCATTTGTAAATAGAAGCCAATGCTCCCACTGACCAATTACGGTACCCGCAATAAGAGCTGCAAGCACAAGCGAAAACGCCGTTCTGACTACTACGGCCCTTCTCGACATAAAGTGCCGATACTGTAACACCAGTTCCTCAGAGGGATGTATTGACAATTCACTGGGGGCAAGCCGGTCGACAAATGCCAGATTGACCCACACAAGTAAGAAGAAGAGTGCTCCAAACCCAAGGTAGAGCCCCATCTTGACCATAAACAGTGTATGCCAGACATCGCCCATTCCTACAGACGAGAACCAGAGGGCATCAGTATAGACAAACGCCAATGACCGAGCTGAAGCAAGCAATATCAGTAGTACTACCACTATTCCCAGCAACCACAGATAGCGCCGCTTAAAATGACTCTCTCTCTTGGGCGTAACAGGTATGTCTGAAGATCTACGCATTATCCGTAATAGCTTACAACCAAACTACCTTCCCTGGTACGCGCCGTTGCTCAGCTTACTCAGTGGTCTATCTTTACTTAGTGGTCTGTCCCGCAAGGCCAGCCAGATGACTCCCCTAACGGTATGATTATTGTTCGACCGCAAACAGCAAGCAACAGCATCCACTATGGGCCGGAGGGTGCAGATGGCCTGTTGGGAACTTCTCTCCTGATCGGACAGGATCGGAGAGGGCGTTGTCATCACAGTCAGGACATCCTTTAGGCTGGTTTCTGGATATCCATCTGAAGGAGAGACCAAGATCATCGCCCGCAAGAAGCTGCCCGATAGAATACGCGCTTCGTATCTGGTCCCCTGCGATACCGTCAATGCGTGCACCCTTCCATTCTCGGTATGCGGCTCCCACATGATCAAGCAAGGAATCCACATCAGCACTAGCCATATCTATGCTACTTTCCATTATCTGACCACCGAGCCCCTCCATAACCGTTTTTGCAGTAGAGGAGGCCAGATCATTTAATTCTGCAGATGCTGCCAGCAACTCATCGATCTTTGCATCATCAATCTGCTCTCCATGTCTGTCCTCACCGGTAGTAGCTGCCAAAGGAAGGTCGTCATCAGATATGATTCTATTATCTGACAATGCATCCTCCGGTATCTCGTCATGACCGGCATCCTTAGCGCCATTCGTGTTATTGGAACTGCTGGGGCTGCCAATGACGTTTACCTCGTAGACATCATAGACAGATGCTGCACCCTGTTTGGCAGCATGTCTGGCAAATGTCAGTGCAGCAGCTTCAAGTTCGTCAATATACCTGCCCGCAGTAGGAAGCATAGAATCATCCCACCCTTTTTTTCTACGGATACGCTCCAGTAACTCATTCTGATAATCCTGCAATATCTTTTTGGTTCTTTTTGCCAGCCCCGCCGACAAGTCATTGACCGTATCGTCATATGCAAGTAACAACCCTGGCTCCACCGCCGCATCTGACTCTGCCTCCGGTCCCGCTTCCTTCCCCGACCTCGGCTCCACCGCCGCATCTGACTCTGCCTCCGGTCCCGCTTCCTTCCCCGACCTCGGCTCCACCGCCGTCCCTATACCAGGCTCGGAAGTTACCTCCTTAGCTGCCCGAACGAAAACACTGCTATCGTTTCCTATAACGACAGAAGCAGGCTCGACTTCGACTACCGGTCTCGCTGCCCTAAGCCTGGCAAAGATTTCATCTACAAGCTGCGTCCTGGACCCTTCCACCACCTGGCCGAGTTCAGAGATCATCTCATCCTCATCCTCGTCATCCAAGCCCGTAACCATTTGCCCGCCGCCGGAACTGGTAGCCATCCCATCTCCATTCTTGTGACTACCTTCAGGTGATCCTGCACCGGCAACAATGTGATCAGCACCATCAAGGATAGTGCCTCTTCCGGGCTCTGTATCCCTGGGCTCTGTATCCTCAGATCCAACATCCTTAAGAGATACCCCTAAGTACCCGTTATGTTCGGTGGTCTGGGGCTGTACCTCAGTACTCTCCTCTCCCACATGCTCATAGCTGTCATCATTGTCAGGTAGCATCTCCGCGCTCATCTTTTCTATCTCATGCCTCGCTCGCCATACAGCCTGTGCCGTCGCATCCCTGGTATCCTTGAGCTTGGCCACCTGATCCATCAGGATGCTCCGCTTTCTCGATAGATCTGTTAGCACCCTCTCCTTCATTTCCTGAGCTTCCTTGACCATTGCCATGCATTCGGCCTTGGATTGCGAGATCATGGACTCACCTTCTAGCCGCGCATTCTCCACGCGAGCCGATGCATCTTCATTTGCCTTATCCAGCAATGCAGCACTCTCTAGATCAGCCTGTGCCCTACTCTCCTCAGCATACTTTTCAGCCTGCTCGCGTATCTGATCCGATCTGTTTGTCGCTTCCTGTCTCATACGCTGAGCATCTACCTCTGCTTTCGATATTATCTCTGCAGCTACTTCGTGGGCAGTACGCAGTACCTTGGCAGTTTCATTACCTAAAGCGGTAATAAGAGTTGCCTCATCAATAGTGGGGTTATTCGCTCTATGCTCTGCATCGGCAAGTGCTTCCTGCAATTCAACTTCACGCTGATGGGAATCCTCGAGTTCTTGAGAGACCAACTCCAAAAAATTGCGGACCTCTCCGGGATCAAATCCCCTCCTCGCGCTGGCGAATGACCTTCCGGCCACATCGCTGGGGCTTACTCTCCCTTTACGGTAAGTTATCGATATACGTCTGGTTCCTTCTTCGGACATAACTAAATCATACGACTAATTGCACGTTCATGCCTACAATGAACAGAAATACGTAAACATTCCCTGAAATCCAATTTCAGATGCAATTTCAATCTACCGGAACATCCCATAATGGAAACCATCTGTCAAGATCAGGCTCCATGGGCAGATCATGATCGATCAAGGCCTTTATGCGCATTTCCAGCTCTGTATCTCTCTTCTCCTTCCCTCGAGGGGCAAACGGGTAGAAGCTACCTCGTTTGGCGAGGTAGACCAGATATAGTTGCGATCCCGCAGCACCGGTAGCGCCGGAGGCATCAGAAGCTGGTTGCAATGGCTGCAACGACGAACCAAGCTCTATATCCAGCTCATCACCCACATCTGCATTGGAAACATAAAATCCAAAGAGAGAGCAGAGCAACTGCTCTCCCCATCCATTCTCAGATATGGATGAATGCACAATATGCACCCTGGTTACTATGTCTTCTATGCCTCCCCCCTCTACGATAACCCACTTGTAACCAAATGGATCAGCCTCCTGCCTGACGGCAAGATCGGCGGTCGATGCAGCCCCATAAGTGTTTTCCGGAATGCTGTCGACAGGAACCGTACTTGCCCCGACACCACTGGCAGCAGTTCCGCCATCACCGCTAACCAGCACCCCACCACCGGTATCGCCATCACCGCCAGTGCCTACACCAGCGCCACCACCGGTATCGCCAGCCAGCACCCCACCGCCATCATCGCCGGTATCGCCGGTACGCATCAACTGCTCCACCTCGTTCAACACATGTGCAAAGTTCTGCCCTGCCGGAGGTTTGAAACACACGCCTGCTTTTCCTGTCGGAAGGATACCTGCCGCAGTCTGTAGGGTAATAGCAGCAGTAGGAAGCGAGAACAGCTCATCCAGCTTTGGCTTAACGGGCTTTGTACGCCCAAGTAATGTATCGAAAAACTTCATTACAGAGTAGTCTCTAGTGGTCTGTCTCGTAAATAGCGTGACGTTATCTGACAAGGCCGAGGACGAAGGCGTAGCCGGTAGCTACGTTGAGGATGAGAACGCCGCCAGAGGCGTAATCCGGCTGGCGGGAACCCATGGTTATTTACGAGACAGACCACTAGCCCTTGTCCATCTCAGCTTCCAGCTTGTTCAACTGGTCAAGCCTTTTCTGAAGCGGTGGATGAGTTGCAAAAAGACTCGAAACGCTGAAGCCTCTGCTGGGCACCGGAGAAAAGAAGAAAGCATTAAAGTGCTCCGCAGAGCGAAGGTCTCGCGTGGGGATTCGTGCCATCTCTCCAGACACCTTCACCAAAGCTGAAGCCAGGAGCGATGGCCTCCCTATCAGTATCGCCCCGGAGCGATCCGCGGCCAACTCCCTGTAGCGTGAAAGTGCCATGGTCAGCATGAAGCTAATAGCGTAGATAATCATAGAGAACAGCATTATGCCAAGTTCAATCATTACGATATTTTGGCCATTCCTCCCACCTCTTCCTCCTTCAGCGCCGAAGCCGCCAAACAAACCCATATAGAAAAAGACTCTCGTAATCAACCCAGCCAGTATCCCCAGAAAGCTGGCTATAGTCATTACCATCACATCACGATGAGCGACATGGGAAATCTCGTGAGCCAGGACTGCTTCCAGCTCCGGCTCATCCAGCCTACGAAGTATGCCGGTAGTGGCGCATACCACGGCATGTTTCTGGTTGCGACCTGTTGCAAAAGCATTGGGCATATCGGTATTTGCTATAGCCACCTGCGGCTTGGGCATATCGGCAAGAGCACACAACCGATCGACAACAGCATGCAACTCAGGCGCCTGCTCGGGAGTTACTATATGACCGCCCATGCTGAAAAGAGCTATCTTGTCCGAGAAAAAGAACTGCGCTATAAACAACACTCCGGCAATCACTATTATGAGTATCGACGAGATACCCACGGCAAACAACACCCCTACCACCACTACATAGAGAAGACCAATGAAGAACGCAGTGGTCAGCATCCTGAATGTCAGGCCTCTGTCGGCCGGTATGCGACGTTCAATTGCCATGGTTAGTTAATCTCTTCCTGCAACAGCTGCTTGGTCTCCTCCAGGCTGTACTCGCCTCCCGGGAGCATAAGGTCAGATGGCAGTATGCGGTCATCTTCCACCTTCGTGCCCAGTTCCTTTATCTTGACGATAATTGCATCCAGCGAACTCTTGAAAGCTATTTCATCGCCAGAATTCAAGGCATCTTCCAGGGTATCGTCGAGTTTCTCTATCTTCTCCATAGACGAATCCGGGACTTCCCACTGCCCCTCTTCAAGGATACGCACTATCATGACGCGCTGTCCGTGGGCTGGATTGTCTCTCCATCTGAAATCTCCCCCTGACTGGCCGAACCCTGACTGGCAGTCCCAGTGCTTGCTGGGGCAGCTTCGCTGGACGCGTTGAGCTGGCCAGCTGGCTGCGTCGTCAATTCACCCTGTAACTGAGCAAGCTGAGCGTCTATATCTGCATTCGTCGATGCCTGGTTCAGCTGTGCCTGTATATCGTCACTCTGGGTCGGATCAGAGAATGCTCCGGCGGTAACAAGCTCGTCCATTGCTCCGGCTCTGGCCTGCATAGACGCTATCTTGTCCTGAGCACGCTGCATCGCAAGTCCGGCATCTCCCATTGACTCCGATATCCCTGAAGTTGCCTCATCAATATTCACCTGAGCTTGGGCAGCGGTATAGCTTGCCTTAAGTGTCTCTTTCTTCGTTCTGAATCCCTCTACCGAGGCCTGAAGTCTCTGTGATGTCGTAAGTAGCGTCTGTTGCTGCTGCTCAATCTGCTCATGCTGGGTCTGCAGGTCAGTAAGCTGCTGGGCGATTGCCGACCGGCGAGTCAGCGCCTCACGCGCCAGATCCTCCCTGCCCTGTCCCAGCGCCTGCTTGGCTTGATCCTGTAGTTTGTTGGCCTGAGCCTGGAGTTGGTTGGCCTGAAGCTCTATGCGCTTTTTCGCCGTGGCTACATCGGCCAACCCTCGCCTGACCTTCTGGAGATTCTCCAGCTGCTTTTCATATGATAGATCAAGGGTATCCCTCGGATCTTCTGCTTTATCCAGTGCCTTATTGGCTTTCGCCTGTATAATACCTGAAAGGCGTTTCATTACACCCATCTGTCATATCCTCACTTTTCTAGCTGACATTACATATCCATTGTGACACGTTACCGGCCACGTATGTAGTCAGCTTAGCCAAAGTTCATGAGTCGTGCACGTGATAATACAATCCGGTATCCGTATGCACATAGATAGACTAGACTAAATGAATCAAAAAGCAAAGAAAGTAACCGCAGGGATGGAATATGAAAATTGACAGGTCTGAGCAGATACGCCTTATGGCGATCCACGCTCATCCAGATGATGAGTCGTCTAAAGGTGCAGCGACTATAGCTCGCTACCACCACGAGGGCGTACATACGACCCTTGTGTGCTGCACAGGAGGCGAAGAGGGCGACATACTGAATCCGAAAGCCCGCAATCTAGTGGCGAATAAGGACATAGCAGCAGTACGCCGAGAAGAGCTTGACAATGCCGCAAAAATCATTGGCTACGATGAGCTGATATTGCTGGGATTCAGGGATTCCGGTATGCCGGGATCGGATACGAACAACCACCCGGAGGCATTCTCACACGTACCCATTGAAGAAACGATTGAAAAACTGGTCGCGGTGATACGAAAAAATAGGCCGCACATTATAATTACCTATGCGGACGAGAGAGATCGTTATCCTCATCCTGACCATATTAGAGTACACGAGGCTTCAGTCGTGGCATTCGACCACGCTGGTGATCCCAAGAAATATCCGGATGCTGGCAAGCCGTGGCAACCATCCAGGTTGTACTATGTGTTTTTCTCAGGACAACGCATCCTTGAACTACACAAAAAGTTTCTGGAGGCAGGCAAGGAATCTCCCTTTGGCAAAGAATGGATTGAAAGAGCATCTTCGTGGATGGGAAATGACCACATAATCAGGGTAGATGTCACTGGATATACCCATATAAGACGTGAGGCATTACTGGCTCACGTTACCCAAATAGATCCAGAATCTTCATTCTGGTTTGGATTGCCAGATGACGTCATAGACAGCGTCGCACCAGTAGACGATTACCTGCTTGCCAAGATAACAGATGAGCACGGCAATATTGTAGATGTTGAACGTCTGTATGGTAGTAACAATCCCGACGACAGGAAAAAAGCCAAAGCCATCCTCAATGCTGTACAGGGTGACCTCATAGGCTGAATGCCGGATTGATCTCCGCTCCAATGGTACCAAACGGCATAGCATCCACCTCTACGGCCACAGGCTCGCTGGCTGAAATGACCAGTGCTGTAGCCCCGGTAAGTGAGGGCATTGAGCTACCAGCAAGAGCAAATGGCTCAGAGGAAGATATTACCTGGTCTGCTATCGTTACATAGCCATAGTGTAAACCAAGAGTGCGATGGCTGCGTTCTACACCACTGTGACCTATAGCCTTACCGGTATGCGCTGTTCTACCCACTACAGTTGACCCCCTCTGTTTACTCTGTTTGGCCTGTTTGCCTATTTTGCCTCGTTTGCCAGCCGTAGAAGCGATAGATATGTTACATATGCTGCCTCCCAAAGAGAGGTTTGGCGGGTAGGCGGAGGCTCCATTCCCAGTAGCAGCGGTGCTTGTACCGGTCTTGGCAACAGCAGGAGTGGTATTGACATGAAGAGCAATGATGCCCGAATGTCCAGTAACGGTGCGAGAGCCTGTGACAACATGGGAACTGCCAGGTGCAACTTCAGGCACAGAATAGAGCGCTCGAACCTCTACGCGAGCGGACTTCCTACCTAGATCGGAAATTCCTATAGCCGACACACCAGTGGCGGGAGACGGCAATACCGGCACCACCCAGCATCGGTAACCTCGACCAATTGGAGCCGACATACCGAAGAGTGGATTTGGAGCAGCTGCCGACGGAGCTGCAAGGGAGCTACTCGCTACTATACCGCCACCATGTGCTACTCTGATCTCCAACTGGTAAGGGATGGCCGTAGGTAATCCGGGAATATCTTGAGCTACCAGGGTAGAGACCGTGTGGGGTGGAACGCTCATCTTATAGGGAGGTACGCTACCGCCGCTGAACTTGAATATAGCCTTATAATGTACAAGTCTATTCCCTGGATTGAATACATGGAATGCATCTACCGATCCAGGCTGATTCCACGCTATAGGAAACCACCACATCTTAGCTGGCGAAACAGCGCCAAGCGTCAGCGCCATCCCGTCACTGGGCACGGTGGAACCTCCAGTTGCACCTACCTGAAGCTCTGCAGCCACCACTACGCCGGTAGTAGCACTGACTACAGTAGCTACCGGCACCTTCGATACTACGTGGTGTCCCAAGTCCTCCACCACCAGTCCAAAGGGAGGGATTACAATACCCT
>JAMCPC010000043.1 GCA_023379725.1 Actinomycetota bacterium | reverse complement strand
ATTGCTGTAGACACCTCTCCGGTTGCCCGGTAGTGAATACTGGCAGGATCCCCAGCCGACTGGGCACCTCGTCTATTACTTCGAACAATGATAGCAAAGGAAGGCAGTACATGCAACATCTTTCATTGACGGTGCCAGTAGACGTTCTCCCGTGAGCGGCTATGGCTTTACGATATATCCAGGAGACGTATATTGGGCAATAGTCGCATTAGTGCTATACACAGGATAAGTGCATGAGAATAAGACTGGTAACGACATGGTAGGAAAATGGCATCCAAATAGTGCCCAGCATGAACAGGCAGTTCAGTAGGAATGTGACATCCAGATGGTGCCCATAGCTACACTGTCCTATACAGCAACGCGATAGAAAATATGCTTATTTGCTGATAGTATACCTTTATGCTGGTATTGTCTACAGTACGGTTCTTGTATGATCGGTGTAAGCATCGGTTGTTCGACCTTATTGGAATTGTGACCGTAACGTTATTTGCTGCGGTCTACTTCTATCCTGGTCTTGAACATGGTTTTATTTTTGGTTCATTGAATGGCATTACAGCATATCCTCTCACTTCAGGAACTTTCAGTCACGTTCATAATCTCGTGGCAGGTGATCAATTCAGAGAGATGAGCCCATGGCTTCTGCTCAATTGGAATGCTATTCATGCAGGCAGTTTACCGTTATGGAATAGGTACTCGCTTCTTGGTATGCCTCAACTTGCCAATTTTCAGTCGGCGGTATTCTCATTACCGCATCTTGTCTCGTACATCTTTGCGGCAAAGTGGGGATACTCAGTTTCAGTGTTTGTGACCATACTTATTGCAGGAACGGGAACTTATGCAACCGCCCGCACGCTTGGAGCTGGAGTTATCGCATCTATCGTTGGAGCGGTTACTTTTGAGATGTCTGGGTCTTTTATTGGTTGGATTGGCTGGCCTCAGGCAGGTGTCAATGCCTGGCTGGGCTGGGTCATATTTTTCATTATCATGATTTACCGCAATAAACGTCCACTTATGCCTGTTGTGGGGCTATCGTTCGCGGTGGCATTTTTACTATTTGCCGGTCATCCGGAGTCGTATTTACTCGATTCTTTGACTATTGGATTGCTGGGTATCCTCTTTGCTGTGATCGGTATAGCATATCGCAAGGTTTCCTTGCATAAGGTGGTTACGACGGCTGTATGTGTTGCAGGAGGGGCGATCTTGGGTGGCATGATTGCATCGCCGATACTCTTTCCCGCAATACAGTTACTTGCGGGAAGTGCCAAGGCTGGTACCAAACATATATGGGGCGGCATACCTCCCAATGTAACTATCCAATTCCTGGCTACTGGTTATTATGGTTATCCGACCACGACAAGTCACTGGTTTTATGGCTCAAATTTCTACGAGTTGTCAGCATGTGTAGGCCCACTCATAGTCGCATTGGCTGTAGTTGCACTGTTGGCATACAGGAAGAGGCCGGTAGTAATGGCTTTGGTGGGTACTTTCGTAGTCTTATTCTTGGTCGTATTCAGGGTGTTGCCTGCTGTCCAGCTTCTAACGAAGTACTTACCAGGTGGCACATCTGTTGCTTTTGGCAGATTACTGATGCCTATGGACCTTCTTCTTTCGGTGCTGGGCGCGCTGGGGTTGTCTGTTTTGCTCCGGAGTATCGTCCATAACGGGAGTGCATACAACGAGGCAGTCGACAACAGAGAAGTCGACAGTGGTACTATTGGCGATGGTACTCTCAAGGGCAATGGCAGATCTATCGCGTTAGTTGTTTTTTTCCTATCGTCGGTTTTACTCGCGCTCATTCTGGCATATTTAATTTTTTCTGCTAAGGTCAACAAGGTTCTTAGTCCGAGCGATCGTTCGATTCGTATGCACTCTTTGGCATTGTCGATTATTACCCTGATTGGTGGTACCGTAGTAGTCGGTATTATTGTCGTGTACAAAAAATACAGGTTGGCTAGAAGTGCCCATGACGGGCTTAATGGTGGCGTACAAGGCTTAAAAGCAGGAGTAGTAGCAATTGGATTATCGATATTGTTTCTACAGGGGGTACTACTTGTACCACCAGCCGCTACTACAGAGGGTTTTAGTCATCGTTTTTATCCCACTACGAATTCTATAACTACACTGCAGGCAATAGTCTCTGGACATCTTGTCGGTGATGGCCCGCTTCATGCATGGTATATTGGACCAACCAAATCTAGCCCTCTTGATGCCTTTACGCCGGAGACTAATATACCTTATGGTGTCGATTACTTTGGTGCATACGATCCAATGTTGCAGAAAAGTTACCTGTTGTCATGGAGGAATGTGGCTTTGCAACTGGCTCCACTCAACGGTATGGGATGGTTTGTTCCTTCATTTGCCACCGCACAACTTGCCAGGGTATATGGGGTCAGATACCTTATTTCAATTGTGAACGCACACGGTAAGGTTATCGTTTCTCCGGGGACCACATCAGTATTTGAAGAGCCTGGCTATAGCATAGATATGGTGCCGAACAGTCATAGGTTTACACTGGTGAACCCGAGTTCAATTCTGCATAGTGCAGAGATTGGCTCCGATCAGTTCGGTAGGGTGCAGAGTTGGCATTGGACCAGCAACAATCGCTTAACGATATATATAGATGCCAGGCATGAAGCGCTTTTGTTGGCGCGTATCACATCGGTGCCCGGTTGGCACGCAACGATAAATGGCAAACCAGCCAAGTTGTCCGTTGCTCTGGACACCATGCTGTCACTGAACGTGCCGGCAGGTAAGAGTATCGTCCGGCTTACTTATTGGCCGTCTGGATTGACTTACGGAATTATCCTGGCCGGAGTTGCTCTCTTGATTCTGGTCGTGCTGTTGGGAATAGAGCTCTATGACAAGTTGTATCGTTGAATGATTATATATAAATTGATGACTGTCTGTCAATTGACCAGAAAGGGAGCACAAGCCCGTCCGTAGGTGATAGATAGGGAGTCATATGGTAATTCTTAAGAGCGTTGGCAGAACAGATTGGGGACACTGTCAGAAAAGATGAAGGACTCTATTAGAATGGATTAAGGGCGCTGGCAGAACAGGTGCCAACCCACTTCCGCCCAAGCACCAAGGAGCAACAAGCGCCCCAGCCATGAATGGAGGAAAAAATTGATTACGCTTAGAGCACTGGGTAGCCTGCGGCTACAGGCTGGAATGCTGGTCGCTATAAGCCACACTACGACGGCAGCTCCTATGATTAGCCATACCAAGCTGCCAATTACCACTGTGCTCCCTTCCACCCCCCGCCTACGGATGGGGTTTGCTCTTTTGTGTGCTCAATCAGCATGCTTACTCCCGATGATATGTCGACGGTTGGTTCTCTTGGTAAGTTGGCCAGCAACCAGGTACCATCCTCCTGCCAGCCATGCAACTACCAATATGGCTCTTCCGGCATAGTGTCTGGTGACATCGCCCACAATGCGACTCAATGTAGGTAGGTCTGCCTGTTGGCGAAGGAAGCTGTTAAGATCCCATCCGAAGACCGCCAGGAATAAGAGTAACCAGATGGCTACCCCTACACCCTGCAAATTCGGTCGTCGAATGAAGCTACGTATTGCCTTACCTGTCGATCTCAGCCAATCCATACTCTTTACCTCTTGACGATGCAATCCATTGCCTATTGTAATAATTACTATTGCTACGATTGCCAGTCCAATACTGATATGGGCGGCAGTGGTAGTAAATGGCTGTCCGCCCTCCCACAGTGAAAATACAGCCACGATCACGCCAATGAGAATCGACTTGGCGCCATTAGCCGTTGAGTGGTCGTAACGACCGCTAAGCATGCGCCATCCAGGTGTCGACTGTTTGGCATCACCGGCAGCCGATTGCGCACTTTTGCGATCCAATCCAGATTTTCTAATAAACTTCGTAATAAACTTATACTATGCGTTAATAGTTTTTTTGCCAAGGCAGGCCGGTTGCAAATAAGTAGGCTGGTTGCAAATAAGTAGGCTGGTTGCAAATACGCGGTGTCTGGCTTGTAGTACAATATAGCCATGGATAGCAATCGGCAACTGGTGGATAGAGCCGGGATTCCAATGATGCGTGGATGGTTGCATGCTTCTATATTCCCACTGATAATACTTGGTGGTGTTACGCTTGTAATGCTCGGTGAGTCATTGTTGGCACGGATTGGCGATGCCATCTATTTTGTAGCATCGGCTGAGTTGTTTGGCGTATCGGCGGTTTACCATATAGGTCGCTGGAGAGAACGTGTGAAGGGGATCTTAAAGCGACTTGATCATGCAAACATATATCTTCTCATTGCCGGAACTTATACGCCAATTGCGCTTCTTGCAATGCATGGAGACCCACGTATTGCGATACTGACGTTGGCGTGGTCAGGGGCACTTGCAGGTGTCATATTTCGTGTGTTTTGGGTAAATGCTCCTCGTGTTCTCTATACATTGCTCTACATAGCTCTTGGTTGGGCTGCTCTATTCTTTATCCCTCAGATGGTGGATGGCGCAGGTCCGGTAGCTTTTAGTCTCATCATACTGGGCGGATTATTCTATAGTGCTGGCGGTATAATGTATGCGACCAAAAAGCCAAACATTTCTCCTAAGTGGTTTGGCTTTCATGAGATGTTTCACACCTGTACCATTCTTGCATATATATCGCAGTATGTAGCTATATCTATGATTACCTATAGATTCTCCTAGGCAGCGTCTTTGCGAAGCTACCAGCTTCCTATGCTTATTGAGATTAAGCCCTGTATCATTCTTGGTCGTATTGATTGTAGGCTAGCTTCTCATGCTTCCATAGGTCGCATACAGGTTCTCCCAGACAGTGTTGCTGAACCCAGGGCGGTTCACTGTAGCGACATGGGATAGTATTACACGTATGTAGTTCTGTCGCCCAGAACATGGAGTAGAATGAATACTGTCATGATGTCGTACAGGATGATTAGACGAATAGTTGTATCTATAGCTTGTGCAGCCATTATTTTACCCGCCTCTGCTGTTCTCGCTACACCCAATATTTTGCAGCATACCGTTTCTGTTTCGCGTTCATGGCCAATTTCCGCTGCTCTTGTCACATCTCATATGCATCCCATGCCTGTAGCGCCTTCTTCACCTACAGCAT
>JAMCPC010000042.1 GCA_023379725.1 Actinomycetota bacterium | reverse complement strand
GCAACCGTGGGGCTTGGGTATACCGGATGCGTTAGATGCGAGCGTGCTACGATATCTCTTGGATTTTTATATGCAACCGTGGGGCTTGGGTATACCGGCAAACTTTGCAGCCAATTTGGCCGGCCCCTTCGGGAACAACTGATACAACTCCTTTACGCTTACGCCCGAAGTCTTACCCAGAGAGCGAATGTTGGGCGCAGATCCCTTTGCCATGTATTCGTTACGCATGAAGTTAATAACTTGCATATGTTTATCTGTCAGCTCGTCTATACCGTCCTCCTTGGCCATAGCACGAGCCATATCTTCATTCCATTGAGAGGCATCGACCAGGAAACCCTCTGGGTCGACCTCTACCTCCTGTCCTGCCAGCATTTTAGTTGCCATATTATTCTCCTTTCACATAATGCTTTTTCACGCAATAACTTTTTTCACACGGGTACTTTCACCACAGCGACGCGGCACTCACGGATTAGCGGCACTCACTTTCACGCAGACACTTTCATACCAGTACCTTCACATTGGCTACATCAATCTACATTGGCTCTATAATTACTCTATATAATTACTCTATCTGTACTCGATAATCGTATAACCATATTATACATGAACCTCAGTTCAACCATCTCCGTCCGCTGATACCCCTGTCCTGCCCTGCTCTGTACCCTCTACAGGTGCATTACCATCCAGTGAACTACCGGTCAGCAGTTCACCTCTCTCAAGACCGCCTGCCGGCAGACTTTCAGCCTGGACACCGTCAAGGGGATCAAGGGAATGACCAACGCCATCAAGAGAAGAATCGGCTCCAATACTTCGCAGTGTCGAGAGAAGTCTCGACATTCCGCGCCGCACCATGGGATCACGCATCTGCTTAAGAAGAGCGCGAGCAGATGGAACCTTCGAACTGGGGTCGGGGGATTCTTCCTGTAGCGTAACGGCCGCCCGTCCCAACATCCCCATTATCTCAGGCTGAGTCATCTGTTTCACTGTCTGGAGGATAAGTACTATATTGTCGCCCAACAGCTTCACGTCTTCGTCACTGAAAGAGGTCACGACATTGTCGACAATGCCTATGGCCTCCCTAATCTTAGAAAAATATCCTTTTTCGTCGAGTTCGGCCAGACGCTCATTCATGCTGGATACAGCGGGAGTCATAAGAGGGCCGATCTCTTCAGCCAATGCCGCCATGACTCGTAAGGGGCCAAGCCATGACTCAAGGATGTTGGCGTTACGCACAAGAGCATGTCCGAGGCTGGCAAGGTCATCGAAATTACAGGCATCCTCCTCCAGGTGAGACGTCACTGTAGTCATTGACTGCTTAGCCAGAGGCACCACATCGGCAACGAGTTCCGACCATCGCAACCGCTCCTCCCTCTGCCTGCTCAACTCTGCGGTGATCTCGTTCAGTTGACGGGCCATCACATCCAATTGCTCCTCCGGAGACATACTCCCTGCGACGGCTACATTATCTCCATCCCTATTTTGATTACCTGATAACGGATTACCTGACAACGGATTACCTGATAATGCCTTATCATGTAATTCCTGATCCTCTTCCCTGCTCACCCCCCCTGCTCGGCTACCCTCCTTCTCCACAGACTTACCGGCCATCATCATGACAGCTCCACCATCTCCTTACCCGCCATCGACATCAAAGGTTCAAGTGGCATCTCAGCTCCCTGGAGCAGGAGATTCCAGTATACCCAGCGAAACATCATCTTTCCCCAATGATTGGCCTCAGACTCACGAAGCAGGCTGAACGGTCCGAGTCCTGGTAGAGGATACTTACCCGGAAGTGGCTCGGTATCGTAGTTGAAATCAATTAGTAGACCCTTGCCGTGACCGGACTCGATGAAGCAATTTGCATGGCCGTCAAATAGCCTGTTCATCGGTCGACCACGGACATGGTTGACAAAATTTTCCTCGAAAAGTTCAAGGGAAAAGTGGGCTACAGAACCAGCTTTGGAGGTCGGAATATCCGACGCGTCGCCGATGGCAAAGATGTTGTCATAAGCCTTAGATAGAAGCGTCTGCTTGTCGACCGGTACGTAATTAAGATCGTCACCGAGTCCGGAACGCTCAATATAGTCAGCACCCATATTAAGCGGTACCGTCACCAGAAGATCGAATTCCACCTCTCGTTCGTCGTAAGAGATCAGCTTCTTCGATTCCGCATCCACCCGCTCCACAGCAAAGTCACTTTCCACCCTTACCTTGCGCTCTTCCATAATCATGCCAAGATATTTTGACGCTACAGGCTTGGTGAATACTCCATCCAGCGGTGTAACGTATACCATCTCCACCCTGTCACGCATCTCATGGTCGGCGAAGAACGCATCAGCGAGAAAGGTGAACTCCAGAGGCGCTACGGGGCATTTTATAGGCATATCTACCACATGAATCACCAACCGGCCACCCTCCCAATCAGCCAACTTGCCTGCAAGAGCAGTCGCTCCCTCAAACGTATAAAACTCATGCACGTTTTTTCGCCATTCGCTTCCCTCCATACCTGGGGTTTCATTGGGATGCGGAGAAGTTCCCGTTGCAATGATCAGGTAATCGTAGTAAAGTTTGCGTCCATCTACAAGAAGGCAGGTATTCTCGTCAGGCATCACCCGGTCTATCTCTCCTATCACCAGATCGACACCATCGGGTATGAACTGTTTGCGTGATTTTACGATGTCACGCGGTTGGTAAATGCCAAACGGAATAAAAAGCTGCCCCGGTTGGTAGAGGTGCTTGTCACTCTGGTCCACAACGGTAATCTTCCAAGAGTCAGCATCATAGCGCTTCCTCAGACGATTCGCTGCTATTGTGCCAGCGGTACCGCCACCAAGAATAAGTATCCTGTTCATTTCATTCTCCTTTGCTCATTGGTTGGATAATCCATTCTGTCTCCACTTCTCTCCAGCTCATGTTCATATTATAGGAGTACATGCTCTGCATTCCAAGTGCTCCAATGCCTCAATCTGGGGGTACTACTGCGTCCGGAGATACACGGACATTCCTGTAGGGGTTTACTGGAATACCCTCGGTTATCCCCGCCAACCGTAAGTGTATGTCCGAATGTATACGTGTAACTACGTACGTAATAATTCTGTCATAACACGGATGCTTTTTCTGGACTTCCACCGATTGACTTTTCTATCTTATAGCGCTAAGATACTTATATGAGTGATCTTCCCTCTATGCCAGTCAATACATCGACACATACCGTATCCACATTGACTACGACAAAAGAACGCTCAGCAGATAAGTCTAAGCCGTTGTCCCCTCTGCCAGTACGATCAGGTAGGACAATACACGCAAGCATGGCAAGAGAGACAGACTCACCTGTACATACGTGGAAGGGTAAGCTTGTCATTTACTGGCAGTACACCAAACCCCGTATATGGCTACTCTTCACTCTTGAGGGAATTGTAGGTGCCATGCTTGCCTGGCACCACGTCGGGCCTTTTCCGTCCGTCAAGGTGCTTGGCGTCGCAACTATGGTGGCACTGGGCGCAATGGGGGCAGAGGCCTTTACAAACGTGATAGACAGGGATATCGATGCCAAGATGGAGCGCACGAAATCACGCCCCTTGCCTGCCCATCTCATCAAGCCTGGTGAAGCACTGCTCTTCGGATCTGCTGCCATTGGAGGAAGCCTGATCATAGCCGGGTTGCTCGGAGCGGTACCCTTTCTTTTCATAGCCATTGGCCTACTGGACAACGTCATCATCTACTCCCTGCTGTCCAAACGCACCACGCCATGGAGCATCGTACTCGGCTCCATAAGCGGCGGCGTGCCAGTATGGGCCGGCTATGCCGCAATCAGACTGCCAATATCTCCGGAAGCATGGTTGCTCGGTGCGCTGGTAATGGCCTGGATACCGCTGCACATCTGGAGCATCGCGTACGCTTATTCAGACGATTACGCGAAGGCTGGCGTTCCCGTGGCACCTGTCGCTTGGTCGAAGAGGCAATTCTCCCTGGCTCTTGCTGCAGCCTCTGTACTCCTCTTTGCCGTCGCTCTTTTGGACGATGCGACAATCTGGAGAGGTGATCTCGCAATAATGATAGTTGCCGGCATAGCCGCCGCAGCCGTAGTGGGCTCTGCCGCGAAGTTTGCATGGCACCCTTCTGTGCACAAGGGGAAACAGGTATTCATGATCTGCAATATATACCTGTTGCTGCTATTCATTGGAATAACAATAACAGTGGGAGTTGCCAGATGAGAGTTGCAGGCTCGAAGCCATTGCTGAACACTCAGATAATGGATCAATCGGTAATAGGTAAATCTACTACTACTACAAATTACTTACCGTGGGAATGCCAGTCGATATATAGACCAAGAATAAGTATAAGAATAAGCAAAGGGGATAAAGCATGACCAATACTGACATGACAGAGGCTACTACTACAGATACACAAAGGGCCGACTCAGATACCGGCAGAGAGGACATACCGGATGGTATGCTTACGAAAGGGGCCATGCCGGATGCTGCCGACATCGCTCGTTGCAGTACAATGATCCGAATATTGGTAGCATGGATAGCTGCCGTAATGGTACTAACTTTTATCACTGTTCCATGGCTTAGAGGCGGTAACAACGGTGACTTNAGCCCGGCGATGATCTGGTTCTATCACGCCATCATGATTCCTTCCGCCATACTCTTTTTGTTACTGTGCCTAAGGATATTTCCCATGCACCCATGGGCACGCTATATCGTCATGGGTGGGGCACTTGATGCGTTGTTCAGTTCCACTGGGTTGATGGTTCGAGGATATGGCATCCTTGTCCACAGCGCGTCGATCTCAGCATTCGGTATGTGGATCATTCTTCCATCCACATTCGTGCTCTTCCCTGTAACCGCCATCTTTATTATCGGGCTTGCTGCCAGCACGGTCATACCTCGAACGCGGCAGGTGCTCTCTCGCCAGAAAATAGAGATCACCTGGGCACTCCTCCTCTTTGGCATCTCTGCCCTCACCTGGATAGTACTAGGAATTGCCTATGCCGCCTCCGAGGTGGGGATCAGCTGGCAATTCTGGGCAGGCTGGCAGAAAGAACCTCTAGCGACCCTTCTCGGCAACATATCCACCTCTCACTCCCATGGAATGTTACCTGCATTCATGGGTGGAATCGTCATCCTGGCTGCAGAGACATTTGGCTATTCCAAGCTCGTAGGCATCCGCAAACAAATAGCCAGGGGAGGAGTAGCCATCATGCTAGCAGGCACAGCACTATTCTCAGGAATCTACCTGGTATCTGCACTTGGGACATACGTCATCCCTGCATGGTTTCCTTTCGGACCCGGAGCAGTAAACGGAATCGCCATGGATGACACCATGACAGGGCTGGTCGGAGTCGGCGCACTGATCCTGGCGGGTGCTATGTTACCCGAGTTACACAATAGCCTGGCAAGGCTGGGAACACGGGTAAAACAGCGTTACAATCCTGTACGAATAGCTGTCTATCTCACTTACCTGTGTGCAGCAGCTGCACTCTACTTTTACGGATATTACATAGAGCTAAACGAGTCGAAATTTGGATTCGCTACACCGCCAGCGGCACGATATGCCAACGACCAGATATTCTCACGAGCTCACCTGCTGTTCGTCTTCGGTGCGCTCCCTTTGATGGCAGTGCTGCTCCTGGCTGTGGAGATTTCAGGCAACGTCTCGGGAATTGCCTTCCGCCTCAGGCAGTGGCTGTCCGGTTCGATAATATCCGGAATGTTGATCACCTTGGTAGGAATGGGTATATGGGTATTCTCTGCGCCCGGCCATTCAACTACACTGGGTTCGGGCAATGCGGGCGAAGTAATTTACGTAATCGGCCAGTGTCTTATGCTCGTCGGAGTCATCATAGAGGTATTCGTATTACGCTCAGGCACTGCAACTGAAGCAGAATTGGCCGCAGCAAAAAGAGATGATGCGACCGGACTGATTTCGGCATCTACGGAGCCGGCACTCACCTAAGGTGATCAGCGGGAACCAATGGTTACTGGCGTAACAGGCCTCTCATAGACTGAGCCTCTGAGAGGCTAAGCGAGAGCTAAATAGTTATTGGCGAGACGGTCTACTGGCTCTGACTCTTTACTCGACCGGCTATCTCTCTTGTGGTGTCGGCAATCGTAGCAGGCTGGGTCGTGGCAGGCTTATCGTTGGCGCTCACACTCACACTTGAACCATTGCCGACCAGATCAGCCAGGTATTCGGAGACTGCATCGTTTATCCTGGTCGCTGCCTCCTCCTCCCCCAAATAGTCCAACATCATAGCTGCAGAACGAATAGCCGCAACAGGGTTCGCCCGTCCTGTCCCCGCTATATCATGTGCCGCACCATGTACAGGCTCAAAGAGAGACGGGCCGGTACGTGCCAAGTTCAGGTTTGCAGATGCGGCAACACCTATACCGCCGAATAAAGCTCCCGCCAGATCGGTCAGTATATCGCCAAAGAGATTATCGGTCACTATGACATCGAAACGCCCGGGGTCTTCCACCAGGTATATACATGCAGCATCTACATGACTATAATTCCGTTCCACCTGAGGGTAATCGGCAGCGACCTGCTCAAAGGTACGCTTCCACAGATCTCCTGCATAGGTAAGTACATTGGTCTTGTGAACCAGTGTCACCTTTGGGGACTTGGTGTCCTTGCCGTCACCTCTTCGTAATGCCATGTCAAACGCTGCACGTACACAGCGTTCTACTCCAAATCTGGTATTGACCGATCCCTGGGTAGCTACCTCATGCACGGTACCCTTTCTCAGCCATCCACCTTCTCCAGCATAAGGACCTTCAGTATTTTCTCGTACAACAATCATATCGTACCCTTCTGCAAGAGATCCTGGCGTACCGATGAACGGACGAAGATTGACGTAGAGGTCGAGGTCAAAACGAAGCCTAAGAAGTAACCCCCGCTCAAGCAAGCCGTCAGGCACATCAGTGGAGCCCACCGGAGGGCCGACCGCTCCCAGCATAATGGCATCGAACGATCTCAATTCTTCCAGTACCTCATCGGGAAGCACCTCACCGGTCGCCAGGTAGTGAGCCGCTCCCAGATCATAGGCGTAAGTATCCAACTTTACGCCGCACGCGTCTACTACCTCCAAAGCAGCGTTGACGACCTCCGGCCCTATTCCGTCTCCGCCTATAACGGCTACTCTGTAGTTACCTTTCTGATGCCCTTCTCCATGGCTAAAGGCAGGGGTAAAGCCAGGGGCTTGCGAAGCATGACTGTCATCCTCCCCAAATCCAGTGTCCGGGATTTGCTTTCCTGTTCTGTCCATCTCGACTAATTCTCCTTCTGCTATATCCTTTCCGCAAACTTCCCCGCCCCCCGGACTTCGCATGACAATCGGTAGCCATGACCTGTGGCGTAAGCCGGTCATGGTTTGTCGTCGGGCAGGCACTCCAGCCTGCCTCTCCTTCTCCGCCTTGCCCTACTCGCCCGGATGAACGGCTCTCTAATCCAACCTGCCTATCCGCTGAGCCTCTTATGGGACACTATGCTAGCATATGTTGTGTGGTAACCTCTAAATCATCCAAGACATTAAGGGATTCAAAGCAGGCAGGCTCCCCAGCATCTGGAGACACTGTATTGACCAAGTCTACCTATGAACGGCTCAGTGCAGAGCTGGAGCAGCTAACGACAGTAGGCCGAGTCGAGATAGCCAGGCAGATCGAAGCTGCCCGGGCGCTGGGCGACCTATCGGAAAATGGCGACTACCATGCTGCCAAGGACGCTCAAGGAAAGATGGAATCCAGGATACGGCAGTTGCAGGCAATGCTCCAGGATCCCACAGTCGTTCCTGACGAGGAAGCAGCCGCATCCACCACGGTTACAGTTGGCTCGGTCGTTACTGTGAAATATGACGATGACGATGAAGTGCAAAGCCTGGTGGTCGGCACCATTGAGGAGCGCCGTGAGGGGATGAGCGTGGTATCCCCTCAATCTCCGATGGGACAAGCTCTCATAGGAAAGAGTGCAGGAGATACGATCGAGTACGAGGCACCCGGTGGGACACTCAAAGTCACAATAGTCAGTCTTGGCGAGTAAGATAGTACTATGCCTACTCTTGCAGAAAAGTTATGGGACAGACACGTAGTGCGCTCAGCCGATAATGAGCCCGACCTTTTGTATATAGATCTGCATCTGATCCACGAGGTCACCTCCCCCCAGGCGTTTGAGGGACTGGACCAAAATGGACGCAAAGTACGCCGCCCGGATCTAACCGTGGCCACCGCTGACCACAATGTACCGACAAAAGATATAGACAAGCCTTTATCCGATCCTATATCTGCAACTCAGCTTGAACGCTTAATCGCCAACTGCAACAAGTACTCAATCACCTGCTTCCCGATGGGCCACCGTGACCAGGGTATCGTACACGTCATAGGCCCTGAGCTTGGGCTTACCCAGCCGGGAATGACGATCGTATGCGGCGATAGCCACACCTCTACTCACGGAGCCTTTGGTGCTCTTGCATTCGGTATCGGCACCTCCGAAGTAGAACATGTACTGGCAACTCAGACACTTCCCCAGTACCGCCCGAAGATGATGAGCATCACCGTCGAAGGTCAGTTGCC
>JAMCPC010000041.1 GCA_023379725.1 Actinomycetota bacterium | reverse complement strand
CTAGTCTGTCTCGGTAGTCTTATCGGAAAGTAAAAGTATAGTCTCTACTATGTGGTTGCACGCTTTCGTTACTGCAGCGGCACCGGTGAATTCTTCGCCAAAGTAGTCCTTAATATCTTTTCGGTATGTTTCTTCTGCACGTGCAAGTAGGGATATTCCCTTTTCTGTAATGCGCACGTGCGAGCCGCGCCCATCCGTCGGGCAGGATTCTCGAACGACTATACCATCTGCCTCCAGCCTGTCCACCAAGCGCGTGAGACCGCTCGGCGTTAGCATTACCGAAGAGGCCAATTCGTTCATACGCATTCTCCCATCATCGGCGTTGCGTAGCTCTTCCATGGCTTCGTACTCGCTGAGCCCTATACCGTGCTTTGTTTGAAGATCAGATTCGAGGGCAGGTGAGACCAGCCTTTGAACCTTGACCAGGGCTTTCCATGTCTCGAAAAAATCGTTACAAGCTGTCTGTATCTGTGCTTCGACCATAGTATTCATCTATATATAAGATTAGCTGTTATATTGGTATGCCGGGGCGCAACCGTTACTGGTAGTTCTGACTCACGCTCCTAGTTGCTTTGCCATACGTGCCAAGGTATCTGCATATTCTTCTATGATGTCTAGTACTACACGTCGTGCTGGCTTGACTTGGTTCATTTGACCTACCACCTGACCTACGAAGTAGGTGATTAGATCCCTTGCTCCCGGTGAAGTAGCTGCTGCTCTGGATATACGTAGCTGAGCCTCTGATACAAGCATCGTTTGAAGTGGCATACCAAGAGGCCCTGGACCATCAGGGCTATCCCAAGCTTGATTCCAGGCGCTTTTTAGCTGCCGCGCTGGTTTTCCGGTGATTGACCTGGAACGAACGGTGTCACTTGATGTAGCAGCAATAAACTTTTCTTTGACGACAGGGTGAGTTTCAGCTTCTTCTGTGGTTAGCCATACTGACCCTGTCCATACTCCTTCTGCACCAAGTGCCATTGCGGCTGCCATCTGCCTACCGCTTGCTATACCTCCGGCTGCCAGTACAGGAGTGGGGGATACAGCGTCGACTACTTGAGGCACGAGTACCATAGTACTTATTTCGCCAGTATGCCCACCAGCTTCGTACCCTTGAGCTACTATTATGTCTACCCCTGCTTTTAGGTGCTTGACGGCATGTTCAGGGCGTCCTGCCAGGGCGGCAACTATCAAGCCACCGTCATGCGCCCTTTTGATCATATCTGGAGGTGGGGAACCAAGTGCGTTGGCAATTAGTCGTGGATGATGCTGTAATGCTACATCTAGTAAACTTGCAGCACCCTTCGCCGACCAAGATAGAAGACCACTACTCGCCTCACGATCTTGTGGTAATTCAGGAACGCCATAGCGTTCCAGCAACTCCTTGACGAAATCACGTTGTTCTTGTGGTATGAATGCCTCCAGGTCACTAGCTTCCAGCCCTCCCTGCTCATCTCCTATGTAATGGGCGGGTACTATAACGTCAATACCGTACGGTGTCTCTCCGAGTTGTTCCTCCAGCCAACTCAGTTCTACATCCAGTGCTTCTGGGCTCAGGGCTACTGCTCCCAGCACACCCAGACCACCTGCCTTGCTTACGGCAGCAACGACATCTCGCTGATGGCTGAAGGCCAGTATGGGGTATTCCATACCCAGCATGTCGCATATTCTTGATTGCATTGTATTACCTCTCCTTCTTAATCGAGTGGTCTGTCCTGTCAAGAACTATGGGTTCCATCGGTCGGATGGCATATTCTCTGTCGTGCTACACGCCTTGGGAGTTTACCGATTTTTATCTCTACTTCCAAGCGGCGAGTCATGTTACGCTATGCACAGGATGAACCACTGCTTACCATTGTACTTGTTTGACTGCGTGCGTCAAAATTCGTAAGTCAAGACTTTCCTATCGCGAAAGTTCTGGCAATAACTTCGTGGCAACAACTTCGATAAAAGCTCTGGTCGGGCTGTATTATTGCCTCGCGATTACACTTTTACGCGAAGTGCGCTATAATTTTATACGACAGTAATGGACACGACTATTAACTTGGAGCGATAATATGGCAAATAATAATTCACAGTTGACAGATGAAGATTATCAGCGGTTGCTGGAACTGAAGACTGGTTTGAAGCACTATCTCAGGTGGAGTGAGCAGGCAGCCAAGAAAAATGGAATTACGCCGGCTCAGCACGAGTTGCTACTGGCCGTTAAAGGATATTCAGGTCAGCAGGGCCCGTCTATTAGCAATGTAGCCGAGTACCTGCTATTGAGACATCACTCTGCGGTGGGATTGGCTGATAGGGCAGAGAAGGCCGGGTTGCTTATCAGGAAGGCAGACAGCGATGATCGGAGAGTTGTAAGACTGCGGTTGTCACCCAAGGGAAATCGTATTTTGGAGAAACTTTCTGCTCTACATCGTGAGGAATTGGCGAGACTCTCTCAAAAAGGCCAATCACTGTGGAAGGGTCTTGACTAGGTTATTCCAGGTAGCCTGGAGTTGCCTGTGCATACAGGCGATATAGTCAAAATAGTAGCGTAGAGAGTTATTTGTAATACGCTGCTAATACACTACTAATACGCTGTGTAGATTTTATTTGTAGCTTTCCAATCGTATACAGTTGCGGCTATAATCTTTTTTATGGAAGATGATACCGTAGGGACAGGGATTGTGACTGAACAGGCAGAGATCTTACGTGTATCGGAGCTACTTGCTGACATATCGGAAGCGCTGGAACGAGTATCAGGCGGCATATACGGTAAATGCAAGTTGTGTGGGTCGTATATACAGAGCGAGGTACTGATAGCTGATCCACTTGCTGATTTGTGTGGTCTATGCAATGTACCTGTTACCGATAGTGGAGTTGGCGCTGGCATGACAGCTTTTTTTGGTGATGCTGATCATCGATATGGCGATATATCTGGAGAATTGATATGAACTGGCTTGAAGAAGAGTTTGCCAAGGTAATGGCTCCGGATTATCTTAGCGAACTTTCTCGTGCCGACATTCAAAGATTGAGGGAAATGCGTACCGAATGCGAGCGTGTTGAGGTCGTCTTGTCATTTGGTCGCAGGATGACAGAGGGACGTATGGACTTGATCCGATCGGCACTCAATCGTTCTGATGATGTTTCAGACGATGCCAGCAATTTGTTGCGAGAGGAGGGGTATTTGATAGAGAACCTGGCATCTGCAATGGCTGCGGGTCCTTCCAGACCGCCTGGGCCGGGTAGATTGCCCAAGCCTTTTGCACCTGACTTCGTACCCGATTTTGGAACCAGTGACATCATGAGTGAACTCAACGCAATTATCAGTGAAGAGCGGTTGGTCAGTCTGCAAGCACTTGATCCAGAAGAGCTTTCCGATGCTCTCTCGGAGTTGGCCACAATAGAATCACGCCTGTCCATCCAGAGGCGTACGTTGCACGGCATCCTGGATTCCCTGGAGGGCGAGATAGCAAGACGATATAAAGATGGACTGGCAACAGTGGATTCCCTGGTCGATGAACGACATGGCATGATTACCGGTTAAACTGCTTGCATGGTTAAAGACTTACCAGATAGATTTCACGACTTGGGTTCCTTTATCAGGGAACAGCGCAGTACGGCCAGGATGTCGTTACGTAGACTCTCTGAGTTGGCAGGTATATCGAATCCCTATTTGAGTCAGATAGAGCGTGGATTACGTAAGCCCTCTGCCGAGATACTCCAGCAGATAGCACGAGCCCTTAGAATATCCGCAGAGACGTTGTATATTCAGGCAGGCATACTTGAGCCACAGGGAACCGACCATGACTTGGTACGATCTATACTGGAGGATCATCGTATTAGTGAGGAGCAGAAGCAGGCATTGATCAGAATATACTTATCGTTCTGTCGCGAGAATGATTGGGTAGAGGATGATGAAGCACCTCAGTCATCTGAGCATGTCAATTAGTACAACCTCACATGAGGTACCTATCTCGCAAATAACCATGCCTTTGGTGGATACCTCCAAGTATTCCTCATCTTCTATAGGTTCCTGTTGGCCGCATGACGCATTTTCCGCTCGTGCTATGCGTTCCTCTATTCTTGAGAGTTCGCCGAACTCCCAGGCAGAGGATAACGTCATGCCATTGGCGGAGAGGCTTGCTGGCGGTCGTTCGTCTGAAGATATCGGTCGGATTGCAGTTCTGTGTTTTCATGCTTCTCCGCTTGCCCAGCCGGGGGAGGGAGATGGCGGCGGTATGAGTGTATACGTGAAAGCTCTCTGTAGTGCACTGGCTCATCAGGGCATTGATTGTACTGTATATACCAGGGCGACTTGCGCTGATGAGCTTGGCGTACAAGAGGTAGAACCCGGTTTCAGGGTGAACTACGTTAGTGCGGGTCCACTGGCACCTGTAGGTAGGGAGGCACTTTACGGGTTGGTAGGTGAGTTTACCCGATCAGTTGCAGATAACCTGGCAATGGGTGTTTATTTACCACAGGCAGTATATGCTAACTACTGGTTGTCTGGTATTGCTGGGATGTCGTTACGCCAGATTTTAGGGGTTCCGCTGGTCTGTACTTTCCATACGCTTTCCCGGGTCAGGAACGACGATTCACGTCAGCGAATAGAGGCAGAGTTCGAAATAGTACGCGCTGCAGATTTGCTTACCGTTGCTACATCGACGGAAGCTGGCGAACTTCGTGATTTATACGATGCGGCACCTGGTAAGATCAGTATTGTAACTCCGGGGGTGGATCACGCCTTTTTCCAGCCTGGCGAGAAGATGCAGGCCAGGCGAGCTATCGGGCTTACTCAAGCTGAGCAGAGTGATCCGTTGCTTCTGTTTGCAGGTAGGCTGCAGTCGCTGAAAGGAGCTCATATTGCTATTAAGACGCTGAATGTACTTCATACCATGAAAGGGGGCCATCGTGCCAGGCTGGTGCTGATAGGTGGACCCAGTGGTACGGATGGAGAGCGTTATACCAGGGGTCTTCATGAGCTGGTAGACAGATTGGGACTGAGTGGGTATGTAAAGTTTATTCCACCGGTTCCACATGAGATCCTATCCAGTTATTATCGCGCAGCAGATGTATGTTTGGTTCCCAGCGAATCTGAATCCTTTGGGCTGGTTGCTTTGGAATCTATGGCCTGCGGTACCCCGGTTGTGGCGCGTGCAGTGGGTGGATTGAGCAGCCTGATAGATGATGGACGTAACGGATTTCTCATTGAAAGCACCTCTCCCGAAGATTTCGCAATTGCATGCCATCGCCTGGTAACCGGGAATGACTTATCATACAACATGGGCATGGTTGCCAACTGGTGCTCGCTACGATATACTTGGGCAGCAGCTGCCAGAGATTTCATAGAGGCACTGGACTATGTGGTTGCTGCTCAGAATCATCAAGATCGAGAAGAGTATTGCAGTGCCGGCCGTTGATCGGGATAATCAGGATCGAAATGACCGGCAGTGGTCGAAAGCCAATCAGGCTGATACTGTCGTGGTGACTTCCTCCGATAGCCCCAGGAAGTCGTCAGCTCCCACCCAGCAACCTGCATCGCAATCCAGG
>JAMCPC010000040.1:20615-41577 GCA_023379725.1 Actinomycetota bacterium | reverse complement strand
ATATCCAGGCCGGTAACTCAGTTACAGCATGCCCGTCAGAGCATCATTACACCTCAAATGCAACATGCTGCAGAACGTGAGGGAGTAGACCCCGAAGTGGTACTCCAAGAGGTAGCAGCAGGCAGAGCTATCATACCCGCGAATGTAAATCATCCTGAATTGGAACCGGCAGTCATAGGAAAACGTTTTTTGACCAAAGTGAATGCGAATATAGGTAACTCCTCCGTGTCTTATTCGGTAGATGCAGAGGTGGAAAAACTTCAGTGGGCATTACGATATGGTGCCGATACCGTGATGGACCTCTCCACAGGACCTGGCATCCATGAGACAAGAGAAGCCATAATACGGAACTCCCCAGTACCTATAGGAACTGTACCAATTTACCAGGCTTTGGAGAAGGTCAACGGCAAGGCTGAAGAACTCAATTGGAACATATATCGTGATACCATTATAGAGCAGTGTGAACAGGGGGTCGACTACTTCACCGTCCATGCAGGCGTACTGCTACGTTACGTTCCTCTTACGGCAAAGAGGATAACGGGTATAGTCAGTCGAGGGGGATCCATCATGGCAACCTGGTGCATAGCACACCATAAAGAGAACTTCCTGTACACCAACTTTGAAGAGCTATGCGACATTATGACCACCTATGATGTCAGTTTTTCACTGGGTGACGGTATGCGACCCGGATGCCTGGCAGATGCCAACGATGAAGCACAACTCAGCGAACTGAGGACTCTGGGAGAGCTGGCACTGATCGCATGGGAACACGGTACACAGGTAATGATAGAAGGGCCTGGACACGTACCTCTAAATCTAGTGGCTGAAAACGCCCGCCTGGAAGAGGAGTGGTGCCATGGTGCTCCCTTCTATACTCTAGGTCCTCTGGTTACTGATATCGCACCTGGATACGATCATATTACCTCCGCAATAGGTGCTGCAGTAATAGCCATGAACGGGGCATCACTGCTCTGCTACGTCACACCCAAAGAGCATCTGGGTCTGCCAGACAAGGAGGATGTAAAAGAGGGTTTGATAGCCTACAGGATAGCGGCACACGCTGCCGATGTCGCAAAGGGCCACCCTCACGCTCGTGACCGTGATGACGATCTGTCCAGGGCACGCTTTGAGTTCAGGTGGGAAGATCAATTTGCCCTGTCGCTCGATCCAGAGCGTGCTCGCTCGTACCACGATGAAACCTTACCTGCAGCACCGGCCAAGACTGCCCATTTCTGCTCCATGTGTGGCCCTCGCTTCTGCTCAATGCAGATAAGCCACAAAATAAGAGCTGCCACTCCGGATGCTTCATCAATTGAGAGCAAAGAAGCTGAGGGGAATGACTCAATACCAAACGAATCAGCTGAATCCAGCGAATTGACTGAAGAGATGGTCGTAATCGGCATGAAAAAGAAATCGGAGGAGTTCATCGCCTCCGGTGCCAATATCTACATGGAATCTAACGCCGAACGTTAGAACAGCGTCACACACGACAATAATCAACAAGTAATAGAGGCAAAAATACACATATTGGCCAACCGTGGTATTGGCCAACCGCAGACTTGGTAGGTCACCTATTTCCTCTCGCTACTTGGCACGTAGGGCGTTACGACTACCGGTAACATAAAGCGGGTCTACAAGCAGGCGACACTTCTCTGCAAGCCTACCTATATCAAACTCTTTATGGTTGACCAACAAGACAACCACATCTGCCTCCGCACATCTCTGCGGCGTAGCCTCCACTCTAGAGATGGAGTCTGCCAGTATAGGGCACTCCTGTACATAGGGATCGGCAGCACTGACCTGTGCTCCCAAGTTGGCAAGAGCATTGGCTATATCCACTGCAGGAGAATTTGCTACCTCCGACACTCCCGGTTTGTATGCCAGACCCAATACAAGAATACGAGAGCCCTCTACATGGCCATCGTTACTTATTATGCAATTAATAATTTGTTGCACGATATGACCGGGCATCGATGAATTAACTGTCATTGCAGCCTCTACTACCCTCAGAGGAGGACCCGACCCGTTTCTCGCCGACCAACTCAAATAAGATGAAGCGCTTAAAAGGCAATGACCTCCTGCACCGGTTCCGGGATGAAATCCCATGTAGCCAAAGGGTTTCGTCTCAGCTGCCCTAAGAGCCTCACCCACATCTATGCCCAAGGTGCCTGCTGCCAATGCAATTTCATTCACCAAAGCCACGTTCACCTGTCTAAAGGTGTTCTCCATCAGCTTAGCCAGCTCTGCTTCAGGCGTACCTGCTACACGCACGGTCTTTGCCACCAGTGTAGAATAGAAACTGTCAATCGCATCCAGAGATATATCATTGATACCAGAGACTATCTTCGGCGTGTTCTCAAAGAGGTATGCTCTGTTGCCTGTGTCTACACGCTCGGGACTGTAACCAAGGTAAAAATCTACGCCAGGCTCCTTGCCCGAGGAATAAGCCAACCCTGAAGCCACGACTCCCTCGGTGGCACCGGGATACAATGACGACTCTATGGATACAACTGCACCTGCCTTAAGATATTTCCCTATCAAATCTACTGCATCGACGATATGTGATAATTCAGGACTCCCATCAGCGCCAACCGGAGTAGGCACGGCTATTACGGCTACATCGAATCCAGATATGTCCTGCTTAGAGAAGGTAGGCATGTACGCTCCTGTGTCAAGGACATTGGACAAGCGCTCTGTTTCCAGCCCATCACGAGCACCAAGTCCTGAGGTCAGCTCCTTCACCCTAGCCTCATCTATATCGTACCCGACCACCGACCACCCCACTTCGGCCGCCCTGACCGCGACACGAAGTCCTATATGGCCCTGGCCTATGACGGCTACTTTGCCGCGGTGGCCATGCACACCTTTGCTACCCAACTCGTGACTCATTGGACATCCCATGCACCAACAGTACCATAGTGAATACTTGTCACCTTAAATTTCCTGGAGTATAAACGACTGCGCTTCAACGGTTGTATAGTTATATATATACTCATACTGGAACTCTACGAAGAAAGGATGGCAAGGATGGCTTCACTTATGGATAATTTTACCTGGTTCAGGCAGTCGGCTTTTCTATGGAAAGACGCAGATTACCGAATCTATATAGACCCATGGCAGGTCACTACCGACGACCCCGCTGATATCATAGTGATTACTCATGCCCATTTCGATCACTTCTCAATGGACGATATCGACAAGATACGCAAGGAGTCTACACAGATATTCGCTCCTGCGGATGTAGCAAAAGAGATATCAGGGAATGTCACCCCGGTAAGTCCTGGTGAATCACATCATGCAGGCAAATTGTCTATACAAACTGTCCCTGCATACAATATCGTCGAGGAGAGGCTGGAGGCCCACCCTCAGGAAAACAATTGGGTCGGCTACATACTGTCGCTTGGAAAGGAGAACTACTACCATGCTGGCGATACCGACCATATCAAAGAGTTGGATTCGGTAAAAGCAGATGTAGCAATGCTGCCTATTGGTGGTACCTATACCATGAACGCATCTGAAGCTGCCGACCTGGCTCGAGCGATAAACCCCCAAATTGCAGTTCCCATGCACTACGGCTATGTGGTAGGGTCACCTCCCGATGCAAGACGTTTTGCCGAAGAAGCCGCTCCCGTCAAAGTACAGGCTCTCACGCCTGTCCATCCTTTTGAACACTGAAACCAGGTATTCATAAACTGCAAATGGAGGATTCCCAGAAGACGGATCAAATTAATTTATCACCAGAAGAGATCAGAGTACTGGCTTCTCTTATTGAGAAATCGCTTGCCACTCCCCAGCAGTACCCACTCACACTGAATGCTCTGGTACTGTCCTGCAACCAGTCTACCAATCGTGATCCAATTGTATCCTATACAGATGAATTAGTGGAAAAAGTATTACAGATCCTTAAAGAAAAGGAGCTGGTCAGATTCATATATCCATCCCATGGGAGGTCGGCAACCCGTTACCGGCATGTAGTAAACGAGAAGTATGGATTGGGTAATCCTGAACTGGCGCTGGCCGCGGTGCTGATGCTTCGTGGCCCGCAGACCGCCGGTGAGCTGAGGGCAAGAACTGAGCGTCTGTACCGTTTTGACAGCATATCTGATACAGAGGGAACTCTGGAGATGATGTCCGATATACCCCACCAGATTGTACGCAGGTTGCCGCGACGGCCGGGTACCAAAGAGGAGCGCTGGGCGTTCTACGGGAATGACTCTGGTGCAACCAATATGACCTATGTGACCGGTTCGACCGGGATATCCATGATATCCGGTGAACCAGGTACAGCCGAAATAGAGGATCGGACTGATACGGGTAGTGGGGCAGGTACAGAGAATCAACATGCCAAAGAGCGGACTTCCGCCCTCTTGGAACAACTGATAGCCCAAGTATCTTCCCTCCGGCATGACCTGGATGAGGTACGTTCATCATTAGGCCTCATCTAAAACGGCTGACCTAAAACGGCTGACCTAAAACGGCGGACATTGTCACTAGGTCGGCTATCTCTTCAAATCAAAGTTAGCACCATAATACCCAAAGGTTGCATTATTACAACTTTCGGCTGATGACGACAACGACCCTGATCCTATCGCCTGATCCTATCGATTAAGGTAGACACGCGGAATGCGCGATGATATACCACAAAATACCTCATAGCTTATAGTGCCCAACTTCCTTGCCAGATCAGATGCAGTTACCTGGACATCTGCCTGTTCTCCTATAACCACTACCTCATCGCCTACAGATACACTCGCATCGGCACCACAATCGATAAGCACCTGATCCATAGTCACGGTACCGGCAATCGGCCTTTTCTCACCTCTTAACAGAACATACCCATTGGTGCCCCCATTGACGTCCTCATTGGTGTCCTCATTGAAATTAAGCTCTGGCTTGAATAACCCCCGCGCCAAGCCATCAGCATAGCCAAGCGGAACGGTCGCAACTATCGACCGCCTGTCCAATTTATAGTGGCGGCCATACGAAAGCCTCTCCCCTTTTTCAAGTTCACGTACATGGCTGACCCTTGCCTTCAGCGACAGAGCAGGTATGAGCTTATTGGGAGGTAGCGGTAATTGATACCCGGCTGAATGGCTGCCTACCTGCTCAGCCGACCTTGTCTGCTCAGCCGACCTTACCTGTTCAGCTAGCTTGGCAGCTACCATCTCAGATGGTATCTCACCATAGATCGATATACCACAACGTACCATATCCAATCGGGTAGAGGGATGTGCAATCGCTCCCGCTGAGTTTGCCAAGTGAAGCATGACGGGAGATTCTTCAGAATACCCAACTTCACCGGATACGCTCTTAAGTGCTTCAAGCTGTCTATCTGTAAACTCTATATCTTCGCTGCAGTCACCGTCAGCCACCGCCAAGTGACTCCATAAGCCAGTAACCCTAAGAAATGGAAATCTAGAAAGCAACTCCATCACGCTATCGAGTTTTTTGATGTCAGCTCCCACCCTGTGCATTCCGGTATCTACCTTAAGGTGCACATCCACCTTTCGACCCATTGATTGAGCGACCTTACCTATCCGCTCGATACCCTCTGCACTGTACACCGTAGGAACAATACCCAGCTCAAGCAAGTCACGAATATCATGACTGTCGGTACCTACTGATGGCTCCTGAAGTAACAGTATAGGCGCATCTGTAACAGCCTCCCTTACCTCAAGCGCTTCTTCGCCAAAAGCAACAGCCAGCCATTGCGCCCCACCATCCAACGCAGCTACAGCAACCTCCTGTGCTCCATGCCCATAGGCATTAGCTTTCACCACAGCGCACAATATCGAAGGTTTTACTATGCTGGCCAGTAAGCTGACGTTGCTTCTTATAGCGGAGAGATCTACCTCAGCCCACGCACCCCTTCTATCCGGCTGCCAATCAATGCTCATCAGACAGCTCAATTGTCGACATCCACTCTGCTACCAGTTCGGGGATGTCCATTGCAACCAACCCATCCGACTTGCCCAGTCGTGACGCCTGGCCGTGTACATAAGCAGCCAGAGCAGCCACAAGTGACAGGCGCGAATCATCAGCGCGACGTGCAATGAACCCTCCAATAATGCCAGACAGAACATCGCCACTACCTGCAGATGCCAGACGGGGAGTTCCAGAGATGACTACATATGTATCTCCTTCGGGATCGGCGACAACGGTAGTAGGCCCTTTCAGCAACACTGGCACTCCAAGGAGAGATGACAAACTCCGTGCCTCTTCTACCCTATTATTACCAATGGGGTGCCCTGCCAACCGCGCTGCCTCACCGTCATGTGGAGTCAATACTATATCGTTACGTCCATGTAATGTATCGACTGCCTCACTACGACTCCCAAGGGCATATAATCCATCCGCATCCACGACTAGAGGGATAGTGACCTCCTGTAGCAATTTTCTAATCTCGCTGGCAACCTCCGGGCTACGACCGAGACCGGGACCTATTACAAGTGATTTACACCTGGATGCCTCTTCGATCACCCTACTTGACCAATTACTATTCTCTCCTGGATGGCCAAGCGGTATTTTGACCACCTCTGGTATAGCAGACGAATCCACCCTTTCGTCAAGGGTAGCCAATCTGACCATTCCTGCACCTGCTCGTAATGCTCCAGAAGCACACAACAATGCAGCACCCATCATGCCCGAAGAACCAGCAACTATACAGGTAGCAGACATCCATTTATGGGCATCTCTATCTCTGACAGGGATATTGTCTACTACATCTCTATCTTCTATGACATGTATTTTTGCTGTTTGTGACGGATCAATACCTATATCGGCAATATGCAATCTTCCTGAAAGCTTTGCACCGTCGCTTTGAATAAGACCGGGCTTTAGCGCTGCCATCACTACCGTCTCTATTGCCTGTAGCGTGCTACCAGAAGCTTCACCTGTATCCCCATACACTCCAGAGGGAATATCCACAGCCAGTACAGGAATACCTGCAGGCAGTACCGGTGGATGATAAGTGCCATGGAATCCAGTACCGTAAGCTGCATCTATTACAAGATCGTAGCTGTACCTGGCTAATTTATCTACGCAGTCCGGTTTCTCACCACAATCCGGCGGTACAATATTGACCACCGCCCCACGATCCATCAAAAAGCCAGCCGCTACCCTGCCATCTTCACCGTTATTCCCCTTGCCTGCAATAACCAGTATTCTGCGCCCATAAGCACCGCCAAGCAACGACAGTGCACGCTGTCCAACTGCATATCCCGCCCTCTCTACCAGTACCTGCAGCCCAATATCTTGATGAGCCAACTCATCAAGGGATCTCATCTCGCCAACCGTAACTACGGGTATCATCTTCAACTACTATATCAGGAAAGATATTCCGGCAAGTGTAACCAAAGCAGAGTTGATAGTGTAACGTTATCCGGTAAGTCAGGAGCGTCATATGGCTGGCAAAAGCCCATAATTGTTTGCGAGACAGACTACTAATGGCCATATGCTACAAACAACTGCTACAATACTCGTAAGGAGGATAGTATTATGAACCACAATCACGAGCAATTAGAGAGAATATCGAGTGGAAAAGGTTTCATCGCCGCGCTTGACCAAAGCGGAGGAAGCACCCCTGGAGCGCTTGCCAGGTATGGAATTCCCCGCGAGTCCTACAGCGATGACGAAATGCTCACCCTCATACATGAGATGCGCTCTCGAATAATTACAAATCCGAGCTTTCGCTCAGAGCGCATTCTCGCAGCAATCCTCTTCGAAGACACGATAGATCGTGAAATTGAAGGTGTAGGATCTGCCGAGTATCTATGGACGAAAAAGCACATAGTACCATTTCTAAAGACAGACAAGGGTCTGGCAGAAGAATCCGACGGGGTACAGTGCATGAAGCCGATCTCTGATTTACGGCCACTCCTCGACAAAGGGTTACACAAAGGGGTGTTTGGAACCAAGATGCGTTCGGTAATCCATATGGCCAACCCAAAGGGTATAGCAGCAGCAGTCGACCAACAGTTCGAGATCGCGCAACAGATCTCCAAGGCCGGTCTCGTACCTATCCTGGAGCCAGAAGTAGACATCAAAAGTCCCGAGAAAGGGGCAGCCGAGTCTCTCCTTAATGACTCTCTCGTCAATCATCTGGACCAACTCGACCCCGACGAAGTAGTTATGCTCAAGCTAACCCTACCCGAGCATGCCGATCTTTACGCTCCACTATTGGAGCACCGCAACGTGATACGGATTGCAGCACTCTCAGGGGGATACAGCCGAGAGGAAGCCAACGAGCGATTGGCAGCTAATCACGGCATGATTGCCAGCTTCTCTCGAGCTCTCACCGAAGGCCTCAAGGTTACCATGACTGATGAGGAGTTTACCGCCGAGCTGGAGCATTCGATCGATGAGATCTACGAAGCATCTATCACCTGAAATATCCCTGTTATAAGTATCCCTGTTATACCCAGTTAATCCGGTCAAGCAGTTGCACCAGGACAATCAATTGGCTACCTAATTGCCAGTTTCACCAATAGCTATTGATTACCACCAGACAAAATAATGCCCTGGACAACCAGATAAGGTCACATTACTTACGAGACAGACATTACTTATGATGCAGACATTACTTACTAGACAGGCTACTGGGGGATGAGGGCGAAAGCATACTCAGCGTAGAGACACGCTCCAGCTTACCAGCCAACTTCCCTGCCAGTTCACCGGCAAAATGCTCATCATCACATTCCACCATGATCCTGACGAGTGGTTCGGTGCCACTAGCCCTTACCAGCACCCTTCCTACACCGTCGAGTATCTCCTCGACCTCATGTAACGCCTCAATAGCTGCCGGCATGGAGAGCACTGCATCTGGATCGGGAGCCGTCACGTTCATCAATACCTGTGGCACCCTCTTCAGCAGGCCGGTCGTAAGCTCTTCAAGCGTCTTCCCTGACCTCGTTACCAGATCGGCAAGCATAAGAGCCGTCAAAATGCCGTCGCCCGTAGTCGCCATGGATCTGAATATAATATGGCCTGATTGCTCACCACCGATAGACAGACCAAGTCTATCCAATTCCTCCAGAATATAGCGATCTCCTACCATGGTCTCGCGCACCCCAACGCCCCTATCCTTTAATAGTTTTATAAGACCGAGGTTGGACATCACGGAAACTACTACCGTCTGTCCAGCAAGGTGACCCCGCTCCAACATATCGAGCGCAAAGAGAGCTATAAGCTCATCTCCATCCACTATCCGCCCGCTACCTGTAACAGCAACCAAGCGGTCACCGTCCCCATCCACAGCAAGACCAATATGGGCACCCATGGAAATTACCTCTTCGGCAAGCATTTCCGGATGCGTAGATCCACAGTTTTCGTTTATATTGATACCATCCGGACTACAACCGACAGCGACTACATCTGCACCTGCACGTTTGAATGCCTCGGGAAATGCCTTCCATGCAGATCCATTTGCACAATCAATGACCACAGCAAGATTACCGAGACTCCTCCCGCCCAGGGAACCGATCAGATGGTCTATATAGCCCTCTTCGGCTCCATCCACTGCAATGATCCTTCCTACCGTATGACCAGAAGCTGGACGCGGTTTGCGCCTGGTGCCTCGTATGCAGCCTTCAATCTCTTCTTCTATGCTCTTTTCAATAGCCTCACTCAGCTTTAGACCACCGGGAGCAAACACCTTTACACCGTTATCTTTGAACGGGTTGTGGGATGCAGATATGACGACCCCAGGTATGCCCTGTGTCTCACAGTACCAGGCTACACCCGGAGTGGTAAATACCCCCAAATCATGGACATCTGCTCCCTCAGAGGTGATCCCAGCCGAAACAGCGGCCTGCAGCATAGTGCTTGACCTACGACTGTCGCGACCTACTGCAATTCGATCAGCCGGTATGACTCTAGCAACCGCCCGGCCTATCGTCATGACGAGCTCGGGTGAAAGTTCTAAGTTGGCTACTCCCCTGATACCATCAGTGCCAAACGACAAAGAAATGGATTCTTTGGTCATATTTCTTTGGTCATATCAGATACTTGCCGCGATCAGCGCTTGGAATACTGTGGAGCCTTTCGTGCTTTCTTAAGGCCATACTTCTTGGACTCCTTTACTCTGGCATCTCTCGTCAGCAACTTCTCATGCTTCAATACGCTTTTCAAGTCGGGATCAAGCTCTACCAGAGCTCTCGCCACGCCAAGTCTGAGAGCCCCAGCCTGACCGGATATGCCACCTCCATCTATGGTCGCATCTATGTCGTAGCGACCCTTAATGTCAAAGTCAGCCACCCGTAATGCACCCAGAGCGTGATACCTGTGGCTGGCTGAGGGGAAGTACTCCTCCAGCGGCTTACGGTTTACAATGATTCGCCCTTCACCCGGCCTGATCCTCACCCTGGCAACGGCCTCTTTACGCCTCCCGGTAACCTGCAATACAGGCAACGCTTTCTTCTCTTTCACTACTTCACCTCCCTGGTGTCGTCAGATCCATCCGCGTAGCTATCCCTGGAGTTTGAAACCGCAGCAACCGAAGAAGGGAGCTTCGCGTGTGCAACTTCCAACGGCAATGGCTTCTGAGCCTGATGTGGATGATCGCTACCACGATATACATGCAATTTACCAAGCTGCCTTCTTCCCAACCTCCCTTTTGGCAACATACCCCTGACGGCCATTTTTACTACCTCATCCGGTTTTTTGTCCAAAAGATCCGAGTAACGATATGCTTTCAGCCCACCGGGGTACCCAGAGTGGGTATAGTGGTACAGCTTATCGCCCTTGGATGCCGTCATCACGACTTTAGCGGCATTCACCACTATAACATTGTCTCCTGTATCCAGGTTCGGAGTGAAGATGGGCTTGTGCTTGCCACGGAGAAGCCGGGCAATCTCTGATGCCATCCTACCGAGAACCATACCATCCGCATCTATGACATACCACTGGCGTTCTATGCTGTTCTCGCTTGGCGTATATGTCTTACCAGCCATATGCATCATCCTATAATCATCTCCTGAATATCCAAACTACCTGACCCCTTACTTGTACTTGCTCCCCAAGCTACACATAATACACCATACAGCACTACCGATCTACTCGTCACTCTCTCCACCCGCCTATAGGGAATTATTCCCTACTCCTCACCGAGCAGTCCGATGCCATTATAGTCTACCCTAGCCAAGCATAATCCTTCCGGGGGAGCCACGAAAGAGACTCGACTGCGTCCCTGCAACAAAGAGTATAGATCAGCAGGGGTACTCCTGCCTCTTCCTACCTCTACCAGCATACCTACCAGTGACCTGACCATCTGATGGCAGAACGACCTGGCGGTAACTTCAAACGTTATCATACTCCCACTATTAATACTGCCACCATGCCCCGTTGCACCTTCACTATTTATCATAGCGCTACCCGGCAGCCCTTCGCCACCTCGCAACTCACCGCTACCCGGCAGCCCTTCGCCATACCACCACCGCTCATCCCACTTGCGAACTACAAGTCCTGCATGGAGTACCTCTCTTATTATAGGCGCACCGGACTTATCACCCTTCTTCCTGCGGCAGAACGCTGAAAAGTCATGGGCACCCAGCATACAATCTGCAGCTGTACGCATAGAACGTACGTCCAGGGGAGTACGAACATGCCACACTTGATGTGCAATCAATGGATCCGGATAAAGGGTATTCATAATTGCATAGCTATAACTCCTAGATGTAGCAGAGTACCTGGCATCGAATCCTGCCGGAGCTATGCCAGCCTGCAAAATTACCACCTCAGGAGAGAGCATCCTATTAAGAGATCTGGCAATACTCCCAGGAGATACCAGTCTGGTAACCACATTGACACCCTTGCCGCCACTACCGACACCACCACCACCGACAGCGACACCACCACCCACACCACCGCCGCCAGCAGCCTCTTCGGTGCCCCTCTCAGCAGCTTCTTCAGCACCGACATTAATATCGACATGGATCACCTGATCTCTTGCATGCACACCTGCATCAGTTCTACCGGCACAGACTATTCCGTCGCAACTATATGTAATATCTTTCAGCGCGTCCATCAGCACCCCAGCGACCGTTCTGCAACCTGGCTGAGATGCAAACCCATGAAAGCCTCTACCATCGTAGGCAAGGCGCATAAACACCCTCACTTGAGATATGTTATCCACCGGCAGGGTAGACCACTACCTGTCTACTGAACAAGCTCGATTCGCGCCATTGGGGCGTTGTCTCCCGGCCGACGACCCATCTTAAGTATGCGAGTATAGCCGCCCGGCCTGTCAGAATAACGAGGACCTATCTCTTCGAAGAGTTTGTGAGCCATGTCCCTGTCTCTGATCAGTGCTACCACCCTCCTGTGGCGATGCACTCCACCCTTTTTTGCCGCAGTTATAACTTTTTCGGCTACAGGTCTTAACGCTTTGGCCTTTGCTTCGGTGGTGACCAACGCCTCTGCGGCAATGAGGGAGGCCACCAAGTTACCAAGCATCGCCTTCTCGTGCGATGCACTTCCACCAAGCCTACGCCCTTTTGTAGGGGTACCTCTCATAATGACTCCCTTACCTCATCCTTAACGAGAGTCCCCTCTCGTCAAGCTTCTCTAATACTTCGTCCAATGATTTCTGTCCAAAATTGGTAATAGCAAGCAGCTCATCAGAGCTATGCCTGACCAATTCCCCGACTGTAAGAACCTGCGCCCTCTTCAGGCAATTTCTGGGACGCTCGGAGAGATCCAGCTCCTCTATATCCAGATCCAGATCGGGTGATCCACTGGATATCGATGCGACTTCACCAAGCTCAAGACCCTTGGTGTCTTCATCCAAATGAACAAGAATATCGAGTAGCGATATCATAGTGCTGGACGCAGAGGCAAGTGCGCTACGGGGGCTCAACACCCCATCGGTGGTAATATCCATCACCAACCTGTCGTAATCCGTAGACTGCTCCACCCTGACCGGTTCGACCACGAAAGATACCCTTCTCACGGGAGAGAAAATCGAATCTACGGGTATGATGCCGATAGTATTACCCATCTTGTTTTGCTCCGCAGTCGCATACCCCCGCCCCTGCTCGACGGTAATATCCATAGCCAATACACCATTAGAGTTGACTGTTGCAATATGAAGATCAGGGTTTACTATTTCTACATCCGAAGTGAGTTGGATATCTCCTGCCGTTACATCTGCAGGTCCTTTGACCTCACACCTCAATGTGACAGGATCACTCGACTCCGAGGTAAAGACGACATCCTTAAGATTCAGTATGATATCCATAACATCTTCTTTTATCCCTTTGATCACAGTGAACTCGTGCAGCGCGTCATCAAACTTGACCCGCGTTATAGCGGCACCGGGTATCGATGACAACAGCACCCTACGCAACGAGTTACCGAGCGTATATCCGAAACCGGGCTCAAGTGGTCCTATGGCAAAACGCTGTCGCCCTTCTACTTCCTCGTCTAATACCTCAACTGATGGACGTTGAATAATGAGCATTGGCCAAACTCTCCTATATCCTTCTCTCTTCTAACTCAAACCTATCTCTTGACCGAATACCTGATCGCACTGGATTCAGGACATCCGTCTCACTTATCTATAGTTACTTGACATCACTAACCAAATGCCGCTTATAGCCACGCATCGGTAAGCAGGTGCTACCCCGAATAAACCGGTAACAACTTCACCTGAACCACTCACAACAATCGACTACGATCCCAATGAAACTTGTAACGACTCAACTTTACTTAGAATACAACTCGACGATCAGTTGCTCTTTTACTGCCTCATCAATTTCACTTCGCTTGGGTTCTGACAGTATGGACACTTCCCATGGACCCTCCTCGGAGGCCATCCAGGCTGGCATAGCCCTGTCGATCATCTCAAGATTACGCCTTACTACGGCCATTTCTCTGGTCGGCTCGGTTATAGACACCTTGTCTCCCGGGCTAAGCCGGTAGCTCGGTATCGTGACACGTTTGGAGTTCACCAGCACATGGCCATGGCGAACCAGCTGACGCGCTTGAGCCCTACTCGAACCATACCGCGCCCTGAAAACTACATTATCCAGCCGCAACTCAAGCATAGCCAATAGTATCTCCCCTGTAATACCCTGACGGCGACTGGCATCGGCATACATTTTACGAAACTGCTTCTCAAGCACGCCGTATGTACGCCTTACCTTTTGTTTCTCCCTGAGCTGAATCTGGTATTCCGACCCTTGCCTCATTCTGTCTCTACCATGTTGCCCCGGGGGGTATGCTCGGCTATGACGATCGGTAACTGCCTCGGATACCGGACACTTAAGCGAATAGCACCTCTCGCCTTTCAAGAATAACTTGGCATGCTCTCGCCTACACAACCTGCATACAGGGCCTGTATATCTTGCCATCAACTACCTTCCTATACTCTCCAGAAATACATCATTACGTAGCGTAATTGCATAAACCGCAACGAATACCTGCTTATACAATGGCTATCCTCTCCTCGCACCCATGCAGTACATTGTCACTGGACACTGCACTGCCACTATACACGACGGCGCTTCTTGGGACGACAACCGTTGTGCGGGAGCGGAGTAACATCCTTTATGCCAACCACCTCAATACCGGAAGCGGCAATGGCCCTCACCGCAGTATCTCTACCCGACCCTGGGCCCCTCACGTAGATATCGACCTTGCGTACGCCGTGCTCCATAGCCTTCTGTGAAGCAACATCTGCAGCCATCTGAGCTGCAAACGGTGTAGACTTGCGAGAGCCCTTGAACCCAACGATACCGGATGAAGACCAAGCTATCACGTTGCCTTCGGGGTCACAAAAGCTCACTATCGTGTTGTTAAAAGAGCTCTTTATGTGAGCCACTCCATACATGATATTCTTGCGCTCACGGCGCCTTACCTTTCTCGCCTGCCCGGTCTTGACGTTCGTTCTCTGTTGACGTGCCATACTACTCCTAGTGCTTCTTTACCTTTTTCTTACCTGCTACCGCTTGGCGGGGACCCTTACGTGTTCGTGCATTGGTGTGGGTACGCTGCCCTCTCACGGGCAAACCTCTACGATGCCGTATACCCTGATAGCATCCTATATCCATCTTACGCCTGATGCCCTGACTGACATCCCTGCGTAGGTCACCCTCTATCTTGATATTTGCATCTATCCAGGATCGTAACTTGGCTACCTCATCCTCGGTAAGGTCTCTTACCCTGGAACCCGGGTCAATCTCCACCGCATCACAGATCTCCTTGGCTGTCGATGCTCCAATACCATATATATAGGTGAGTGCGGCTTCCAACCTCTTCTCCCTGGGTATATCTACTCCTGCTATTCGTGCCATGTATCTATCCCTGACGCTGCTTGTGGCGCGGGTTCACACATATTACCAATACCTTGCCATGACGACGAATTACTTTGCACTTCTCACACATCGGCTTGACACTGGGTCTAACTTTCAAAGTCCATGATCTCCTTGACTAATATCATTTGTATCTGTAAGTTATCCTGCCCCTGGTGAGGTCATAGGGAGTAACCTCGACTTGCACCTTATCTCCTGTAAGGATACGAATCCTATGCATTCTCATTTTACCGGAACTATGTGCCAGCACTTTATGTCCATTCTCCAATTCGACTCTGAACATCGCGTTTGGTAATGGTTCCACGACCGTTCCTTCCAGCACTATAGCGTCCTCTTTAGCTTCAGGCAGACACTTACCTCCTTTATAACATCATTATTCATATAATTTACAGCTTGATTATCTTATACGACATCTACGGGTGCGCGCAAATTGACTGCACTCTCGCAACCTGCGCAACGATGATGTTATTATAGCACATATAAAATAGTCATAAGTTCAGGCAGTGAAAACTTCCGGACCGTGTTCTGTGACTGCAATTGTATCTTCGAAATGGGCAGACATACTGCCATCTTTGGTTACAACCGTCCATCCGTCGTCAAGCTGTACCGTATCGCTACTACCTATATTGAACATTGGTTCAACGGCAAAGACCATTCCAGATGCCAGTTTTATGCCTGGTTTCCCCGGCCAGTAGTTTGGCACCTGTGGCTCTTCATGCATGGCTGTTCCTATAGCGTGGCCGACATATTGCTTCACTACTCCATAGCCTGCCCTCTTGCCCACTCGTTCTACTGCCCTGCCGACCTCGTTAAGATGCTTTGCCGGATGAAGCTGCGACTTTCCCGCTTCCAATGCCTCCCTGGTCACCTCCATCAGCCGCATCGACTCAGCGCTCACCTCTCCGACCGGAAATGTACGTGCCGCATCTCCATGGTACCCCTCTACAATTGCCCCGCAGTCCACCGATATGATATCCCCTTCCTGAAGAATATAACTCCCCGGTATGCCATGAACTATAACGTCATTCGGTGAAGTGCAGATAGTGGCCGGATAGCCTCTATAGCCAAGGAAGTTGGATCTTGCACCTCTCCTGTCAAGTACATCTCTAGCGACCTTATCCAAAAATGCTGTCGTGACCCCCGGCTTTACGTGCACCTCTATCTCATGTAGTATCTCAGCAACGACACGACCGGCCTTACGCATCTTGTCCAGTTCATCTTTCCTTCTAATCATGAAACAACTCCAGTCAATGCCTTCTGTATCCTCTTAAGGACGGCAGATTGAGATCCTGTACCTGTTATTCTAGATAGCAGGGAACGTTTCTCATACCATTGTACAACCGGCAACGTCTCAGTATCATAAAGTGCCAGCCGCTTACGGATGGACTCTTCCCGGTCATCATCTCTCTGCACAACCTCTCCACCACATATATCGCAAGTCCAATTAAACTTTGGGGGCTTATGCGTGGAATATATAGCACCACAATCACTGCATACTCGTCTTGCAGTAAGTCTTCTAATAGTTAATTCGCTGGGCACATCCAGCTCTATAGCTCTATCCAGTTCAGACTCTCCCAGCATCTGCTCGAGAGCCTCGGCCTGTGCCACCGTACGAGGAAAGCCATCCAGGATGAAGCCAAGATTCCGCACATCTCCCTCCATTAATCTGTTGAATACCATATCGGTCACGATGTCATCCGGTATTAGCGCACCTCGTCCTATAATTTCCCGTACCTTCAATCCTATCGGCGTACCGGCCTTGACTGCTGACCTAAGCATGTCGCCTGTCGATATATGAGGAACTGCATAATATCGCGAAAGCAAGACACACTGGGTTCCCTTCCCGGAGCCCTGCCTACCCAGAACCACCAATCTCACAAATTACCCCTACGAGAGGAACCCCTCATAATTTCTCATCATGAGCTGGCTATCTATCTGACGCATGGTCTCCAATGAAACGCCCACAGCTATAAGAAGTGTGATGCCATAAAATGGATAAGCCGTGATTGCCCACAGTGCCATGAGGACTCCGGGGACAACGACTACAAGTGCAAGATACAGACCACCTGGAAAGGTAATCCGGTTCAATATTCTGGATAGATACCGCTCGGTAGGCGGACCCGGCCTTATCCCGGGTATAAATCCTCCCTGTTTACGAATGATGTCGGACTGCTGGTGAGGGTCAAAAGCCACATACACGTAAAAGTAGGCGAACAGAAACACCAAGCCACCATAGAGCCCGATGTACAGCAGGCTGGTAGGCGTAATATGGCTATTCACGAAGAGACGGAACCCCTGCCAGGGAAGTACGTTAGACAGCAAAACGGGAATATACAGCAACGAACTGGCAAAGATTACTGGTATAACGCCTGATTGGTTCACCTTCAGCGGAATATAGCTGGATGACCCTCCATACATTTTACGACCAACAACCCTACTGGCAAACGTAACAGGAATTCTTCTCTGACCCTGCTCCATAAAGACTATCCACACCAGTATGGCTATCGACAGAGCGACCAGCACGCCAAACTTGAGATCACCTCCCTCAGCAAGAACGGCTCCACCGGAAGGTACGACTCCGGCAACGACATTGGCGAAGATAATAAGGGACATTCCGTTGCCGATTCCGCGCTGGGTAATAAGCTCTCCGAGCCACATGACAAAAGCAGTACCCGCCGTCAGGGTAAGCACTATAAATACCACTCTAGGAAACGTAAAATCAGGAATGATGTCTATGTTGGTAGAACCAAACAAGCCACCGCCGCCATTATGGAACAGGTATACAAGTCCCGTAGACTGCATCAGGGCCAGCGCAATGGTCAAATACCTGGTCGCCTGGGTCAATTTTTTCTCTCCTACCGCTCCCTGATCTCTCCATTCTTCGAACTTTGGTATCACGGTCGACAGCAACTGAATGATAATCGAGCTGGTGATGTACGGCATGATGCCCAATCCGAACACAGCCATTCTGGTAAGGGCACCGCCAGAAAAAAGGTTCAAAAAACCGATAATACCGGCTGATTTAGCGGCAGACTCAAGTTCCTGAACCTTGGCAAAATCAACTCCCGGTACGATGACGTTGGCGCCCAACTGGTAGATACCAATAATCAGAAGCGTAAAGAGCACCTTGTTTCTCAGGTCGGGGATCTTGAATATATTTTTCAGACTGGATAGCACACTCGCTCCTTAACTGATTTCAGCTCATACAAGTTTTTAGGCAAAATTTCAAAGCAACTTAATTAGTATAGTACATAGTACACCGCCATACCGTCGGGATGTAACTGGTTCCCGGTACTTGAGGCTATGCGCCCTACCGGACTACCTGTTAGCCAGGGCATTCCCCTTGACCGGTGGACGGCCTCCCTTGAACGGAAGCGGCAGGATCTCTACTGTACCCCCAGCCTCCTCTATGGAAGATTTGGCCGACTTGGAAAACTTGTGAGCCTTGACAATCATTGCCTTGTCTATACTCCCGTCTCCAAGAATCTTCACCAGAGAGCCTTTACGTACTATTCCCTCATGAACCAGGTATTCCGGGTCTACGCTGCCTACCTCAAGTGTATTCAGCCTCTCCAGATTGACCACCTGATAACTAACCCTGAATGGATTGGCAAAGCCTCGTAGCTTGGGTAGACGCTGGGTAAGGGGCAACTGACCACCCTCGAAACCAGGCTTTATATTGTTCCTTGCGCCCTGACCTTTAGTACCTCGCCCCGCCGTTTTGCCGCCCTTCCCTGCAGTACCGCGACCTACTCTTCTTTTTGGCTTGCGCGAACCGGGCGGAGAATGCAGATCATGCAACTTCACGATACGTCTCCTCTCTGCTCAATTTGAATTATATCCACTAAATGGTTGACCTTCCGCAGCATACCCATAAGCTGAGGACTGGCCCTATGTGTCCTTGCCATACCTATCTTGCGAAGTCCGAGAGCCTTTAACGTCCCTCTGTTCTTTGGCTTTGCACCGATAGCCGAACGTCGCTGAACTATCTTTAACGGGGTACCCTCAGGTACGCTGACCAGATCAGCCAAATTAAGCTTTATGTCATCCATCCCGCCTCTTCCGGTAGATGCGCCAGCAGAGGCAGTACGTGCTGTACCCTCATGCGATACGCCATCATGTGTCGTAGAGCCTCTAATCACGATACATCAGTCTCCCTGTACAGATCATGCGCACGCTGACGCTCCCTGAATGCTCTTAACAACCCCTTTGGAATTATATCGTCTTCCTTGAGACCACGTAACCTGGCCACTTGATCGGGGCGCTTCAATTGCCTAAGCGCATCTATAGTAGCGTGAGCGACATTTATACTATTGGACGATCCAAGCGATTTAGACAACACGTCATGCACTCCGGCCAGCTCAAGTATGGCTCTTGCAGCACCGCCAGCTATGACACCGGTACCGGGGGCAGCCGGCTTGAGAAGTATTCTACCGGCACCAGCATGACCTATGACCGAATGAGTGATCGTTACACCCGCCAAGGGAACATCAAACAGAGATTTCTTTGCGTCCTCAATCCCTTTTTGTACTGCCGTTCCCGCCTCTTTAGCCTTACCGAAGCCTATACCGACATGCCCATCCCTATCTCCCACTACAGCAAGCGCGCTAAAGGAGAACCTTCTACCGCCCTTGACGACCTTGGCAACTCTATTTACCATGATCGTCTGCTCTTCCAGATAACCGTCAATTAACATACTGCAGAATACTCCTACGCTCGACTTGCCTGTTCATTAAAACTTAAGACCCGCTTCCCTGGCAGCATCACCAAGGGCAGCTACCCTACCATGATATTTGAACCCGCCCCTGTCAAACACCACTGTATCCACTCCTACTTCCCTGGCTCGTGTAGCCAATCTGCGACCCACTTCACCGGCATCGTTAAGAGGTCCGCCAGTACCGCTCTTCATGTCCTTTTCCATTGTGGACGCATACGCTAACGTTCTGCCTTCCACATCATCTATAACCTGTGCAGATATATGGCGGGATGAACGAAAAACAGCCAAGCGCGGCCTCTCTGCAGTACCCGATATTCTCTTTCTGACACTGACATGCCGTCTATTGCGCAATTCTCTTCTCTTCGTGGACACGGAACTACTCACCTACTTGGCCGCCTTTCCTGCTTTACGAATTATATGCTCCCCGAGATACTTGACCCCCTTGCCCTTATATGGCTCAGGTTTGCGAATCTTACGGATATCAGCTGCAACCTGACCAACCTTTTCCTTGTCAATTCCCGAAACAATTACCCTGGTCGGAGAGGGTACTTCAAATGATATCCCATCAGGTGCCTGCACTATTACTGAATGAGAAAAGCCCAGTGACATCTCTATCTCTCCGGGCCCCTTGGAAACAGCCCTATATCCCACACCTACAATCTCCAACTCTTTTTTGTAACCATCTGTAACGCCCTCTACCATATTCGATATCAAAGTACGATATAATCCATGCAATGCTTTTGCTCTGTGTTCGTCATTCTGACGTTGCACCATTAGAGTGGATCCATCCAGAAAGACATCTATCTCAGAGGGAAGATCACGTAAAAGTACGCCCTTAGGCCCCTTGACCTCTATACGATCACCATCTGCTTTTACAGTCACACCGGAAGGTAGCGATACGGGCTGCTTGCCTATACGAGACACGACATACCTCCAC
>JAMCPC010000040.1:16143-20397 GCA_023379725.1 Actinomycetota bacterium | reverse complement strand
CTCACTCGATCACCATACATAGCACAGCACCTCTCCACCTAATCTTTCCCGCCGCGCCCTTGCATCCGTCATGAGCCCCCTGCTTGTGGAAATTACAGCCGTTCCCATGCCCCCAAGCACTCTGGGGATATCCATTGTAGATGCATACACCCTACGACCCGGTTTTGATACCCTGGACAATCCACTTATGGTACGTTCTCTATCTTGGCTGTACTTCAGGGTAATGCGCAACTGGGAATGACCAGCCTTATCACTTTCAGAGCTGTACCCAGATATATATCCCTCTTCAAGAAGTATTGCCGCTATGGACTCCTTGAGCTTGGAATCGGGAACTATAACCTCATCATGCATCGCGCTGTTTGCATTCCTAATTCTGGTAAGCATATCCGCTACGGGATCAGTCATCGACATATCCGCCTCCTACCAACTGGCCTTGGTCATACCGGGGATCTCCCCTTGATGAGCCATCGTCCTAAGACATATCCTACACAATCCCAGCTTACGAAAGACCGCTTTTGGTCGGCCACAACGCTTGCAGCGCGTATAGGCACGAACCTTGAACTTGGGAACTTTCTGTTGCTTCTGTATAAGTGCTTTCTTTGCCATGTAAATTATACCTCTTGTCTACGCTTGGTTGTTATGTACTCAGCCATATCTGTCATACCTTTACGCCTTCTCCCCTGAACGGAAACCCCAACGCAGCCAGAAAAGCCCTCGCATCCCGGTCAGACATAGCGGTAGTACATATAGTAATATCCATCCCCCTGGGCATGTCTATTTTATCGTAATCTATCTCAGGAAATACAAGCTGTTCTGTGATGCCAAAGGTATAATTACCTGAGCCATCAAATGACTTGGGCGACAATCCCCTAAAATCTCTTATCCTGGGAAGCGCCGTAGCAATGAGACGATCCAGAAACTCCCATGCCCTGTTCCCGCGAATGGTGACCTTTACCCCTATGGGCATGCCTGCTCTCAGCTTGAAGCTGGCAATAGAACGCCTGGCCCTGGTAACAATCGGCTTCTGGCCAGATATTGCAGCAAGGTCGGCAACGGCACCATCAATCAGAGATGGCTGCTGTGTCGCTTTTCCGACACCCATGTTTATTACTATCTTTTCCAAAGTCGGTATCTGCATAACGTTGCTCAAGGAAAGGTCCGACTGCAGCTTCATGCGCAACTCTTTCTCGTAACGCTCCCTCAATCTGGGCACAAGCACCTTATCATCCATTTTTCCTGCCATCACAAATCTGCTCCACATTTCTTACAGATGCGAATCTTTCGTCCCTGCTCATCGTAGCGAATTCCTATCCTGGTAGGTTCTTTGCAGGAGGAACATACTATGGCCACGGTAGCCACAGGTAACGGCATGTCTTTGTCTATGATACCACCCTGCATGGTCTGTCCTCGTGGCTTGGTATGCCGCTTAGCCATATTGGCTCCCTCCACAATGACCTTGCCCGCTGTAGGATTGGCACGCATCACCGTGCCCTCCTTGCCTCTATGCTTCCCTGACAGCACTTGGACTCTGTCACCTTTTCTTATTCTCATGCAACCACCTAAATTACCTCTGGCGCAAGCGAGACGATCCTCATAAAACGTCTATCTCGTAGCTCTCTTCCTACCGGCCCAAAAATACGTGTACCTCGCGGCTGTAGCTGGTCGTTGACAATCACTGCCGCATTGTCATCAAAGCGTATATAGCTTCCATCGGCTCTACGACATTCCTTGGCAGTACGCACCACCACACACTTGACGACCTCACCCTTTTTCACTGCCGCACCCGGTATAGCATCTTTTACTGTAGCTACAACCAGATCTCCAATACCTGCATAACGACGGCGTGATCCACCGAGCACTCTTATGCAAAGCACCTCTTTGGCACCTGAATTGTCTGCTACCTTCAGTCTTGATTCCTGCTGTATCATCTTGCTCTCTCAACTATGTCAGTAATCCGCCATCTCTTCAATTTGGATATAGGTCTTACCTCCATTACCCTTACTCGATCTCCGGTAGATGCATTCTTGCCATTATCGTCTGCATACAGTTTTTTGGTTCTCTGAACCATCTTCTTATACTTGCTGTGGGCCACTCGCTCGATTATGGCAACCACAACAGTAGATTCCATCTTGTCAGAGACTACGATGCCTTCCCTCACCTTGCGGCCACCTCTCTCATCTGTCATAGTTGCGCACCTTCCTCTCCATCGCTTCCCTCAGCATCTGCGTCCGCAATTTCACCTGTAGTCTCGCCGGTGGCATCGTCAGCAGATTCGTCTCCATCGGCACCTGCACTAATCCGTGCATCATCATCTTCACCTACGGTACCGGCATCATCTCCGGTGGTCGCCTCACTATTTCCTTCCTGGACGCCATCGCCTCCCTCATCTACACTGCTATCCTCATCTGCACTCTTTTTACTTGAGGTAGTTTTACTTGAGGTAACACCGCCTCCTGCACTATCGAAAGGTTCAGACCATCTTATCTGCACAGAACGATGATCAAGCAGCCCGTCCTCTTCCAACTCCGCCTCTCTTATTATCGTCATAATTCTGGCTACACGCCTGTGAGCCCTACCCAGCTTGGAATGATCGTCAATCTGTCCGGTAGCCTGCTGAAATCTAAGGCTGACCAACTCACGACGGGCATTGTCCAGCTGAGTCCAGAGCTCATCGCGATCCATGTCCCTCAATTCCGTCACTTCAATCGATTTAACTGACATATGTCATATCTCCACTTCTGGAGCACCATACGCTCCGGGCCGAACGACAAACTTTGCCTTAATGGGAAGTTTCTGGATTGCACGCTCCATCGCTGAACGTCCCAACTCCCTGTCTACCCCCGATAATTCAAAAAGCACTCTACCTGGCTTGACTACAGCAACCCAGTGCTCAGGATTGCCCTTACCTGACCCCATGCGCGTCTCTGCAGGTTTCTGGGTCACCGGCTTATCGGGAAATACCCTTATCCATACCTTTCCACCTCGCTTCACGTGACGCGTCATAGCGATACGTGCTGCCTCTATCTGCCTGGCCGTTATCCAGCCGGGCTCAAGTGCCTGAATGGCAAAATCACCAAATGAAACAGCATTCCCTCCCTTGGACATTCCGTTCATACGGCCTCTCTGCTGCTTGCGATGCTTAACTTTTCGAGGCATTAACATTATTCCACATCCTTTCGAAAGTGTGGAGCTTCCCGGTGTCCCAACTTGGCTCTACGCTCAAGCTCCTCCTCTTCCTCATCAATCGTCTCTATGATCTCCTCAATGCCGTCTGCTAATTCCGCCCCGTCATCCAAGGGGTCAGCAATCTCAACGGGAGAGTCATGCTCCTCCATCTCCAAATCCGCTCCAACGTCATCTGCAGCATCTGTACGATCGGCAACCTCCGATACATCATCTGAAATATCTGTATCCGTTAGATTCTCCGCGAGCAACGGTGACAATCTCCTGCCTCCACCTGCAACGATAAGATGCCTGCCAGTGCTGGAACTGGATGACTGACCTGCAGCCATCTCTACTTCCCTGGATAACTTAGTATCAGCAACGGACAACTGGTATGGCAGGATATCACCTTTATATATCCACACCTTTACGCCTATGCGCCCAAATGTAGTTTTTGCCTCCTTGAATCCATAGTCGATATTGGCCCTAAGGGTATGCAGGGGGACTCTACCTTCTCTGTAGGACTCCCTACGCGCCATTTCCACGCCACCGAGACGACCGGAACACTGCACTCGCACACCTTCGGCACCGGATTTGCGAACCATCTGAATAGCTCGCTTCATTGCCCTTCTGAACGCTACCCTCTTACCAAGCTGATCAGCTATTCCCTGAGCCACCAGGGCGGCATCAAGCTCGGGATGCTTGACCTCCTCTATGTTCAATTGTATGTCACCTCTGGACAATCTGGTCAATTTTGCCAGGTCACCTTTGAGCCTGTCCGCCTCAGCCCCTTTACGACCAATTACTATTCCCGGCCTCGCCGTATGAATATCTACACGAAGCCTGTCCCTGGTGCGTTCTATCTCTACGGAGCTAACCGCCGCAGTCTCCAACTCTTTATATAAGTAGTTTCGGATACGCCAGTCCTCTACTACCAGATCGCCATAGTGTCGATCCTCAAACCACCGCGACTTCCAGTCTGTGGTGATACCCAAGCGAAACCCGTATGGATTGACTTTCTGCCCCACTGGATTATTGCTCCTGACCGTCTACATGATCACTCATACGACCTGCATCATCTGAGTCGTCACC
>JAMCPC010000040.1:0-15827 GCA_023379725.1 Actinomycetota bacterium | reverse complement strand
GCCCTATTCCCCGATGGAGTGGCAACGGATCTACTTCGCAACTCAGCCAGCTTATCCTCTGGTAACCTGGCCACTACAACAGTAATATGGCACATGCGCTTTCTTATGCGTGTAGCTCTTCCCCGAGCACGAGGACGCCAACGTTTGAGGGTATTGGCTTCATCTGCAAAGCAGGTATCTATATACAGCTCCTCCTGATCCAGTAATTCATTGTTCTCCGCATTGGCAGCCGCAGAGGCAACCACCTTAGCCACTACTCCAGCAGCTGCACGTGGTGTACGCGCCAGAATATCCTGCGCCTCCCTTACCGGCTTACCTCTCACTAAATCAAGTACCGGCCTTACCTTGAATGCAGACATTCTTTCATAACGCAACTGCGCCTTTACGCCAATGCGATCGCCTTCCAGCCACTCAACCATATCAGCGCTTTCCCTGTCTCTCTTGCCCGGCGTGGAAACGGAACGTTCTTGTAGGAGCAAACTCTCCCAGCTTGTGACCGACCATAGACTCAGTCAGGTACACCGGAACGTGTTTCCTACCATCGTGAACAGCAATGGTATGACCCACCATATCAGGGGTAACAGTCGAACGTCTCGACCAAGTCTTAATTACCCTCTTCTCGTTTGCAGCATTAAGTGCATCTACCTTTTTGAGCAAATGCAAATCGACAAAGGGACCCTTCTTTATGCTACGTGACATCTCACTCTACCATTCATCTCGACCTTCTCTTAATCCTCCTCTTGCGTATAATCAACCTGTCAGATTCCTTGCCACGCCTGCGAGTCCTTCCTTCAGGCTGCCCCCAGGGTGATACGGGATGGCGACCACCAGACGATTTTCCTTCTCCACCACCCAACGGATGATCCACCGGGTTCATCGCTACCCCTCTTGTCTGCGGTTTGACACCCTTCCACCTGTTTCTCCCCGCCTTACCTATAGAGATAAGCGCATGCTCGACGTTTCCAACCTCGCCAACGGTAGCTCTACAATCTATCATTACCCTTCTCATCTCGGTGGAAGGTAAACGCAGGGTAGCATAGTCTCCCTCTTTGGCTACAAGCTGCACGGCCGTGCCGGCTCCTCTGGCCATCTTTGCACCACCACCTGGGCGCAACTCCACATTATGAATAACGGTACCTACCGGTATATATCTGATAGGCAAAGCATTGCCGGGACGAATATCGGCACGATGGCCACTCATCAACTTATCACCGACCTCTACTCCCACCGGAGCTATTATGTAGCGCTTCTCACCATCCAGATAATGCAGCAATGCTATACGAGCACTACGATTGGGGTCATACTCTATTGAGGCCACCTTTGCAGGGACGCCATCCTTGTTGCGATGAAAGTCTATCGAACGATACCTGCGCTTGTGTCCGTCACCACGATGGCGCGAAGTCTTCCGACCATACGAGTTACGACCACCCGTAGAATTAGTCTTTACCAACAAAGATTTCTCAGGTGATGATCGGGTAATCTCTGAAAAATCCGATACGCTCTGGAACCTTCTCCCCGGACTTGTGGGATTTCGTCTCCTGACAGCCATTAACCTACCTCACTCACTCAGCTCTTCTGAAAAAGATCTATCTTGTCATCGGCCGCCAAAGTCACTATCGCCCTCTTGCGATCAGGCTTTCGCCCGGTGACATTTGTACGTGCATTACGTTTTTTCTTCCCCTTACGATTCAATGTATTGACCCTGACGACCTTCACGCTGAACATTCTCTCTACCGCCTTGCGAACTTCAGGCTTGGTTGCATCACCGGAAACATTGAAGATATAACTACCCTTCTCAGAAAGTGCATAGGACTTCTCAGATACCACAGGAGATATCAGCACATCAGAGGTATCTCTCACCGATCATCACCTCCTCTTTTGGTAAGCGCATCCATCGAACGATCGTCGAACACCAGCCAATCGTTACGCAAAACATCATACGTGTTCAGCTCTCCCAGTTTGACAATATGTACATGTGGTATATTACGTAAGGACAGCTCAGCATTGGATACAGAATACGCATCTGACACCGAAGTATCATTAAGCACGATAAGCAGCCTACCCGATAATTCATTCGCATCCAGTGCCTGCAGGGCACTCTTCGTATTTGGAGTCGCAAATCTCCATTCGTCTATCAGGGCAACTCTTCCCTCTGACGCTCTATCTGACATCGCAGAATACAGGGCCATCTTGATCATCTTCTTGGGAGTGCGCTGTTCGTACGATCGTGGCTTGGGACCATGGGGAACTCCACCACCTACCCACTGGCTTGCCCTGGTAGAACCCTGCCTCGCTCGCCCTGTACCCTTCTGCCTGAATGGCTTTGCTCCTCCACCACGTACCTCACGTTGTCTCAGCGTGGAGTGAGTACCCTGCCTGGCAGCTGCAAGCTGAGCAAGAACCACCTGGTGCATAAGGTATGCATTCACTTTCCTTCCAAAGATGCCAGGCTCCAAATCTACCTCAGAAAGCACTTTGCCGGACATATCGCGCCTAAATATCGTGTGACTTTGTAACTCAACTTCCTTCTTGAAGGTAGTAAAAGGCACCATTGCGGACGACTTTGCCATTGCAGACTTTGCCATTGCAGACTCTGCCATCATCGAGAACCACCTTTACGTACAATAGCACTGGCAGATTTTGCCTGTGTCACTTTCACTGTAGACCGAACTATGACCATCGCTCCCCTCGGTCCTGGAACCGCTCCTTTGACAAGTATGATCTGGCGCTCCGGATCGGCTGCAATTACCTCCAAATTAAGAGACGTCACTCTCTGTCCACCCATCCTTCCTGCCATCCGCATCCCCTTAAATACCCTTGCAGGCGTAGCACAGGCACCAATAGACCCAGGTGCCCTATGCATCTTATGATTACCGTGGGCGGCACCCTGTCCTTTGAAGTTGTGTCGCTTCATACCGCCGGAGAAGCCCTTACCTTTGGAGGTGGCTATGACATCTACATGCATTCCACTCTCTATAGCTGACACGTCAAGCTCTTGACCCAGCTCAAAGCCGTTGATGTCATCCAGACGTAGTTCTACCAACTTCTTCCCCGGATCGACTCCAGCTGCCTTGAAATGACCATGCTCAGGCCTGGACAGAGTATTTTTTTTATGCACCCCCCAGGTCACCTGGATAGCAGCGTAGCCTTCTTTCTCCGGCGTCTTCACTTGGACAATACGCATGGGCGCGACCTTGAGAACCGTTACCGGTATAGCACGGTCATGGTCATCAAAGACCTGCGTCATGCCCATCTTTTCTCCAACAATCGCCTTACTGGCCACCTGTTACTCCAACTCTCCTTAACAAACAATTCATCTAATATATCAAATCGCACCACTGACAGATGCTCGCTTAGCGCCATCGGGTGCGATCAGTATGCACAATGGCATACGTAGCGGCAAACTATCGTTGCCATTATGTACACCCGATAATTAAATCATTCCCGCGCACCACCCTATAGCCGAAAAAAATTCCAAACGGCTGCCGGATGGGGCAGGTATGCTATTTTACTGTAACTTAATCTCCGTGTCCACTCCAGCAGACAGATCCAGCCTCTGGAGCGCATCCACTGTCTTTGGAGTGGATTCAATTATGTCTATAAGACGCTTATGCACTCTAATTTCAAAATGCTCACGACTATCCTTGTACTTATGAGGCGCCCTGATCACCGTAAAACGATGTTTTTCTGTCGGTAACGGAACAGGACCTCTTACCTTTGCAGAAGTTCGTAACACTGTCTGCACGATCTTCTGCGTCTCTTTATCCAGTATCTCATGATCATATGCCATAAGACGGATCCTGATCCTCTGACCGTCCGCTACCATCTCATATACCGTCTATCCTCTACAACTTCCTACTTGATAATCTTGGTAACACGACCAGCACCGACGGTACGGCCGCCTTCCCTGATAGCAAACCTCAGCCCCTCATCCATTGCAATCGGCTTTTGAAGCTCGACCGTCATCGTAGTGTTGTCACCGGGCATAATCATCTCGGTACCTTCAGGCAGCTCAATGGTTCCCGTCACATCTGTAGTACGGAAATAAAATTGGGGGCGGTAATTGGTGAAGAAGGGCTTATGCCTTCCACCTTCTTCCTTGGTAAGTACGTACACGTTCGCCTCAAAATTGGTATGGGGAGTGATGGTACCCGGCTTAGCGAGAACCTGCCCTCTTTCCACCTCCTCTTTCTTGGTACCACGCAACAGTACTCCTATGTTATCGCCAGCCCGTCCCTCGTCGAGCAACTTACGGAACATCTCCACTCCTGTAGCCACCGTCTTTTGGGTGGGGCGCAGGCCGACTATTTCGACCTCTTCTCCAACCTTCAACACGCCCTGCTCCACCTTGCCAGTCACCACGGTACCACGACCGGTTATAGACATGACATCCTCTATGGGCATGAGGAATGGCCTCTCGACAGGACGCTCCGGCTCTGGAATATAAGCATCTACGGCCTCCATAAGCTCAAGAATGCCCTTCTTGGCCTCTTCGTCTCCCTCCAGTGCTTTCAGCGCACTTACCTTAATTACAGGAGCATCGTCACCGGGAAATTCGTAGCTGCTCAACAGCTCTCTTACTTCCATCTCCACAAGCTCAATCAGCTCCGGGTCATCCATCATGTCTACCTTGTTCAAGGCAACTACGATGTATGGGACACCCACCTGGCGAGCGAGTAGCACGTGCTCTCTGGTCTGAGGCATGGGACCGTCCGGGGCGGACACTACCAATATGGCACCGTCCACCTGAGCGGCACCGGTGATCATGTTTTTTATGTAGTCGGCATGTCCGGGCATATCTACGTGAGCGTAATGCCTATTTGGAGTCTCGTACTCAACGTGTGCTATCTGTATGGTAATACCACGCGCTTTTTCCTCAGGAGCCTTGTCAATGTCCTCGAATGGTGTAAAAGACACATCTGGGTTCTGTTCGGACAGCACCTTGGTAATCGCGGCCGTCAACGTCGTCTTGCCGTGATCTATATGCCCCATAGTTCCCACATTTAAGTGGGGCTTTGATCGCTCGAATTTCTTCTTTGCCATGAGCTCCTCTCTTCATTCCGGGAAGTCCAACCTCTGGACCACCCATATTCCTATCACTATCCGGATACCCGGTTCTTCCGTACCCATAACTGGGCTACGACATCTTAACAGTTATTGTCATGCTTATCCACCCGCTACCCCAGTATTGGGAGCTGGCAGCTAAACACCCCTGGTAAAACGGCTTATTCTCATAAATACTACTTCTTTTACGAGTACAGCCAGGATGACCAAAAGTATTATACCATACTAACGATCCGCTGAGCCTCTTGCAAATCTACTCACCATTTACTCTGGCGATAATCTCTTTAGCTATCGAATCAGGCACTTCATTGTAAGCGCTGAACTGCATAGTATAGCTCGCTCTTCCCTGAGTCTTGGAACGCAAATCGGTGGTATATCCAAACATGTTCGCCAATGGAACCTGTGCCCTCACCACCTGATTCTGCCCACGTTGATCCATTCCCTCCACGCGACCCCTCCTCGAGGAAAGGTCACCAAGCACCTCCCCAAGATACTCATCGGAAGTAACCACTTCCACCTCCATAACGGGCTCCAGCAAAACAGGGTCTGCCTTTCTCACAGCAGATTTCAACGCCATGGACCCAGCTATCTTGAATGCCAGCTCCGATGAATCCACCTCATGATAAGATCCATCCGTCAATATCACCCTCATATCCACCATGGGATACCCAGCCAGGACACCGGTTGTCAGTGCATCTTGAATACCCGCATCCACGGCAGAGATATACTCCTTGGGTATTACCCCGCCGGAAATCTTATCTACAAATTGATACCCTCCTGCCGGACCAGTCGGCTCAAGGTCTATCACAACATGACCATACTGTCCACGCCCACCAGTTTGACGCACGTATTTCCCCTCCACATTGGTTGCGGTCTTGCGGATAGTCTCCCTATATGCAACCTGCGGCTTCCCGACGTTTGCATCTACACTGAATTCTCTCAGCATCCTGTCCACCAGAACTTCAAGATGCAACTCACCCATGCCAGAGATAATCGTCTGAGCAGTCTCCTCGTCACTATGTACCCTGAATGTCGGATCCTCTTCTGATAATGCACCAAGGGCCTTGGATAGCTTATCCTGATCGGCTTTGGTCTTTGGCTCAACGGCAACATGCATAACGGGCTCTGGAAATTCCAATGACTCCAGGATAATCGGATGTGCAATATCACATAACGTGTCACCTGTCATGGTATTGCGTAGCCCTACGACGGCAATAATGTCTCCAGAGAATGCCGCATCCTTGTCCTCTCTATGATTGGCATGCATCTGAAGGATACGACCGATACGCTCTTTCTTCCCCTTAGTGGAGTTTACGACCGTAGCGCCCTTGGTCAGCGTTCCCGAATATACACGTAAATAGGTGAGTTTTCCTACATAGGGATCGCTCATTATCTTAAACGCAAGAGCTGAAAACGGCTCCTGATCAGAAGCAGTGCGCTCTTGCGGCTCCCCCTTGGGAGATACTCCATGAGCAGCCTCTATGTCAAGGGGGCTGGGAAGAAAATCCACTATAGCATCGAGAAGTGGCTGAATGGCTTTATTGTGAAAGGCTGAGCCACACAGCACAGGCACTATTTTACCCTCAATGGTACCGTGCCTAATCGCCTTACGCAGATCGTCAGCGGTAATCTCCTCCTCGGCTACATACTTCTCCATCACATTGTCGTCGAACTCCGAAAGTATATCTATCAAGGCGTGACGAGCCTCCTCAGCGGCACCACGCATGTCGTCTGGGATCTCTTCGATCGTCCATTTTTCACCCAGTCCATCCTCCCAGCGCAGTTCTTTCATATTGAGCAGGTCGATCACTCCGACGAAGTTGTCCTCTGCTCCAATGGGTAACTGCAGGATCGCCGGCACTGCCGCGAGACGATCCTTCATCATGGCTATGGTGCGATCAAAGGATACTCCGACCCTGTCCATTTTGTTTATAAAGCACATGCGAGGTACACTGTATTTATCAGCTTGGCGCCACACGGTTTCAGTCTGGGGTTCCACGCCAGCAACACCGTCAAAGACCGCGATAGCTCCGTCAAGTACCCGTAACGATCTCTCTACCTCTACCGTGAAATCGACGTGGCCCGGAGTATCGATGATGTTTATCCAGGTATTGTTCCACTTACAGGTAGTTGCAGCAGAGGTAATGGTGATACCGCGTTCCTGCTCCTGTACCATCCAGTCCATCGTGGCGGCACCCTCATGGACCTCTCCTATCTTGTAATTCTTCCCCGTGTAATATAAGATACGCTCAGTAATGGTAGTTTTACCGGCATCTATGTGAGCCATGATACCTATGTTTCTGGTTCTCGAAAGAGGAAACTCCCTGATCGGAATAGGATCAGCCATAGCAAACCACCACTGGTAAGGCAATGCGCTGTTCAACAATGCAATCTTCAACAACGCAGTAGGTTGCTATCGAACCCTTCTTTAATGCAATCAACCTGGCTGCCACAGTAATCACCAGCGATAGTGGGCAAAAGCCCTGTTTGATTCTGCCATCTTATGCATGTCTTCTCTCCTCTTGACCGAGGAACCAGTTTCATTGTACGCATCCAATATCTCAGCGGCAAGCTTCAGTTTCATGGATTTTTCATGCCTGGCTTGAGCATATCCCACAATCCACCGTATTGATAGAGTAGTGGCACGCCTTGGACGTACCTCCACCGGCACCTGATAGGTGGCACCCCCCACCCTCCGGCTCCTTACCTCCAGTTCTGGCCGCGTATTTTCGACGGCTTTCTTGAGCACATTCAACGGATCGGAGTCCGTCTTTTCCCTGATGCTATCCAGAGCACCATAGACGATCTGCTCAGCAACCGTTCTCTTGCCACCCAGGAGCACCTTGTTTACAAACTGCGTCACGAGTACGGAGTTGTACACGGGGTCAGGGGGAAGTTCTCTCTTGGGAGGTGGTCCGTTACGCGGCATTATAATCCTGTATCCTCTCTGGCAGTCTGCTGTGCCACATAAAACATTGTCAAACCCACTTTGATCATCTGGCTTCGAGATGCTGCATTACTTCGCTGCATTACCCACACTCCCGGCATGAGCGGTAAATTGTATGACCCATTAATCGACATCATGATTCCTTCTTTGCTCCATAACGACTTCTGGCCTGAGCTCTGCTGCGGACTCCTGCTGCGTCAAGCGCTCCTCTGATTACCTTGTAGCGTACACCCGGTAGATCCTTCACTCTTCCGCCCCTCACCAGTACTATGGAGTGTTCCTGCAAATTATGTCCTACTCCCGGTATGTATGCAGTGACCTCCACACCACTCGTCAGCCTTACCCTGGCTACCTTGCGTAGTGCAGAGTTTGGCTTTTTCGGCGTATGCGTAAACACACGCACACAAACACCTCGCCGCTGAGGGGCACCTTTCAGCGCAGCGGTCTTGGCCTTGGATTGCTTAGTTTGCCGTCCTTTACGGACAAGCTGTTCTATTGTCGGCACGCGTTAACTCCACTCACTCTTGACTTATTCTTTGGATACTACAATTATTCCAGGAAACCTGGATTAATTCTACAGCATCCGCTTGATCCACTTACAACTCATACAATGCACTTCATGCAATGCACGGAACATAGCATCCAGCATCGCTCTATTGCTACGCTATATGCTTACGCCGTGTCCCTAACTATGGACACATGGTACAACCAGGCACCGGTAGGGAATGTGCATAAGATAGTATACCATACACCAACTAAGCGCAAGTCCATCATGCATTAAGATGCTCGACAGTTAGGCAGGTTGGATCAGGTAGCCGTTCACCTAGGCAAATAAGGAAGGGAGGGACATGAGAGACGGGCTGGAGTGCCCGCCCGACAATATTTTTCTCCGTCCAGCAGTCTCACAGTATAGAATATCAAGCGTGTCAAGGGCATCCATATCACAAGTAATCATACCGGAGAGAAGAGGGCAGGGGGGCTACCGACGTCTATCCTTATCGTCAGGCGAACCTCACGTACAAAGACCGGACTGCATACTCGGGGCAAATACGTCTACTGATACTGCCTCCAGCCTACCAACACGAGAGGGGCTATCCACACAGGAGGGGTTACCGGTACAAGTGAGTTTACCGGTACAAAGGATTTTATCCACACAGGAGGGTAGTCTGATACCTGTAGTTGCATTTGCACATATCACCGATATGCATGTAACTGATGCACAGAGCCCGGCACGCGCGGAGTACCTCAGCCGGCTGCAATACCCAGCTTCACGGCTCGTGCCTATCTTCAAGCTCATCGAGGCATACAGGCCGCAAGAACCCTTCACTACTCATGTATTAGAGGCAATGTGCCGTGCCATCCGCGAGATCTCCGGTGGCCCTGCAACCGGGCTTCCCCTCTCCTTCACAGTAAGTACCGGGGATGCCGTAGAAATATCGCAACGCAATGAGCTGGGCTGGTATGTGTCACTTCTTGACGGAGAAAGGAGGATTACCCCCAATTCAGGTGACCCGCAACGATGGGAGGGCGTTGGCAAAAAAGGGCAGTCCGAAAAGGCATACTGGCACCCCGATGGTACACCTGCCGGATACGAACCGGATATTGCGCTATCGCGCTTTGGTTTTCCTGTAGTACCCGGAATACTGGAAGCTGCCCTACAACCTTTCACCTCTACAGGTCTTGGACTACCGTGGTATGCCACGATAGGAAATCACGACAAACTCGTAGGTGGATTCAGCCCGGGCACTACTATGACCTCCCGTATAGCAACTGGAGGATACAAGTTCTCATTGAAATCACCTCCCTGGCAACGCATCAGCAAAGACCCGGAACGTACAATCAATTACCCTACCGAGTGGATATCGGCGCACCGTAACGCTACGTCTCTTCATACTTCCTGCATATCTGATCTCTCTTCCGACAACTACCCTTTTAACAACCCCTCTTCCGACCGCTCCTTTTCTAACAACCCATCTTCCGACAACTACCCTTCTAACAACCCCTCTTCCAACAACCCACCTCATTCTGCAAATCACCTACCAGCCGCCGGTAGCGTAACGGTAAGCGCAGATGCCAATACAAAAACGGGTAAGGCTTCCAGTCGATCTTCAAGCACCGCCGAAGAACAGGCACGTATGTGGTACGCATTCGACTCTGGAAACTTTCGATGCCTGGTGCTAGATACCGTTAATCCCTGGGGAGGCTTGGAGGGTTCACTGGACGGCGATCAGCTCGCCTGGCTCGAATCAGAGCTGAAAAATGGAAGCAGTCACTGGCGCAGGGATGACGGCACATGGATAGGTACAGGTGTCAATGACAAGCTATTCATTCTCTTCAGTCACCATCCATTTGAAACTCTCATAAACGGTTACATACCAACAAAATACCGTCGCCGCGGGATAGAAGGGAAAAGGCGTGTACTCGCCTATGAACTGCTCAACTTGCTGTCACGTACAAGAAACGTCATACTCTGGCTAAATGGCCATACCCATATTCACAAAGTTTCATTTATATCTGCATTAGATCCTGAAGACAGCGCGCATGGTATATGGCAAATGACCACATCATCTTTAATAGATTGGCCACAACAATCGAGGATTATAGAGATTGCTGTAGACAAAAGCAACAACCACCTACTGGTATTCTCCACTGTACTTGACCATGCCGCTCCGGTCGACCCCCGTTCGGGTAACCTTGATGATCCTCTTACTCTGGCCTCATGGTCCAGGGAATTAGCTGCCAACCACTGGATACATCGCAACGATGGATTCGAGCCAGTAGGACATGGAAGCTATCTGGATCGCAATGTCATGATCCGTATACCGCTAAACCAACTCTCCGTACATCTCCGGTAGCAGCTCCAAACGCATCATCAGGGACCAATTCAGGTGCCAGGTCTCGTAATGGAGCAAGTACAAACTTGCGCTGCCACATTCGCGGGTGGGGAACTTCCAGCTCCTCAGTTGCCACAACCTCACCTTCAATGAACAATACATCAACATCCAGTGTACGGGGACCGAATCGCTCCTCACGCACCCTGCCAGCTCTAGCCTCCAGTACTCTGGCAACCTCGAGTATCTCCTTGGCGGAAAGTTCAGTTGTCCATTTGACGACCATATTCAGATAAGGATCCTGACCCAGCGGCCCACCTATCGGCTCAGTCTCATATATGGGGGATACGGTCACATCTCCAGGTACAGATAGAGCTGTAATACCACTTACCGCACCAGCCAGAAATGCCATACGATCTCCCATATTAGATCCTATACCGAGGTAAACGTTCCTCGCCATCAGCGACCTCTATCTTCTGCCCAGCAAGAGAGCAGAGCATAAACTGACAAAAAGTCCGATTACAGCCATTTACCGTTGCTCGACACAGACACCGACACTGCCGACATGATATATCATCGGGGGATGCAGTTTGCGAACCGTTACTGATATGCTTTCTACCTTGTCTCGGTATTCATCCATAATAATCCTACCTATCAAACCAGCAAGATGCTCAATCAATTTGCACTGAGTGTTTTCCACTGTATCGACAGCTATGGACACGATACTGTCATAATCTACAGTATCTATAATCTCGTCGCTCCAGACCCCCTCATCACCTGCCAGGGTAACCTTCAAATCCACTTCGAAAGGCTGAGGGCGTGACCTCTCTTCATCGCTCAGACCATGGCAACCAAATACTCTTACTGACTCTATATTGATCACTGCCACCATTGATTAGACTATTTCATTGTTGGCGATATTAGTATTAGCAGTATTGGTGGTGTTAGCAGTATCAGCAGTATCAGCGGTGTTGACTGTGTTAGCAGCATTGGTGGCGTTGGCGGACACCAACTCACTGGCCAACATTACCATGTTTCTACCCTGCGTCGAGAGATGGATCTTTGTCAGGTGCTCCATGACTTCGATAACGCGAATTGTCTCCGTCAGGCGTTTTGACCAGAGCAGGTAGCCACCCAATGTTCCAACCAACCTGTCATCCAAGCCATCAGCATGCACTAACACCTTTTCCCTGGCAGCAGTCAGTTTATCTATGCTCATATATAGGATCTGAAGAGATGAGGGCAACCTGTTGGCATGAAGCAGGGGAATGTGCAGGTATCCCAGCCCCCCTTCCTCATAAGCAAGCAGGTTGTGCGGTGACTCAAGCAACGAAATGACCCGCGTAAAGCCGTTGACGCGTAGCCATATAATTTCTTCTTCACGCCTCACCTTTCGATGTGCCGACCCTATACCCCCCGGCCGTTCACAGATAGCTACCTGGTCGGCCAAGATCCACATAAAATTTTTCGGCATTATCCCCTGTGCCCATTTTCCCCGTAAAGTACTCATATAGCTAAATATCTTACTTCATACATCCGCATGCAACAAAAATACACACTCAATAGTCAACTACCGCCATATGAGGCATCAAGTAGTTTGAATGCATGCTTTGTGGCAAGCACATCGTGTACCCGCACTACACTTGCTCCATTGATAGATGCCCACACTGCTGTGGCAAGTGATCCAGGAAGACGCATCGAAGGACCGGGGGTATCTCCACACATGCAATCCCTGGCCAACATACCCAAAAAGCTCTTGCGGCTGGTACCCACCAAAACAGGGAAACCATCTGCAACCAACCTCGGCAATGCCTTGAGCAGCTCAATATTGTGCTCCAAGGTTTTACCAAAGCCTATTCCCGGATCTATCCATATCTCACTCACTCCACTTGAGGTCGCCCTACCTGCTGCATCCAGGAGAAACCGCTCTACTTCATCTACTACATCTGTATATAAAGGAGAATCCTGCATATTTTGCGGATCTCCCTTCATATGCATAGCTATCCAACCAGCACGCATCTCTGCTGCCACATGAAAAAGCGAGCTGGAAACATCATTTATGATGCTTGCACCTTCTTTGATTGCCTCCCTGGCCACCGACGCCTTTCGTGTATCTATAGAGATCCTGGCATGAGCCGATAGGCCTCTTACCACGGGCAGTACCCTGTCCATCTCCTCAGCGTCGCTAACAGGTGATGCTCCCGGCCTGGTGGATTCTCCTCCCACATCCAGAATATCTGCCCCTTCCTCTACCATCTCCATCCCTCTATCAATCGCTACGGCCGGTTCGATGCACCTGCTCTCCGGGTAGAAGGAATCCGGTGTCATGTTTATGATACCCATTATCTGACATGAACGGCCACCATGTGACCGAGGAACACGTTCTTCGATAACTGGCTGTCCGATGCTGATAATCGGGTCTTGCACCTCTGTTGTAGCCATCTCTGGAACCTCAGCCAACTGCCCCATGTACAAAAGACATAGCCTCAGCACGAGTTCTCGAGTCGTCACGGAATACTCCCCTTACTGCCGATGTCACAGTGAGCGTGCCAGACTTCTTCACCCCTCTCATAGCCATACAGAGATGCTCTGCTTCGACGACGACCAGCACCCCCCTGGGTGAAAGGATACTCTCAATGGCATCAGCTATCTGGGTAGTCATGCGCTCCTGTACTTGGAGTCTACGAGAATAGCCCTCTACCAGGCGAGCCAACTTGGAAAGGCCAGTAATCCTCCCTGCCCTGCTTGGAATATATGCCACATGCGCTTTTCCCAAAAAGGGAACCAAATGGTGTTCGCACATTGATGTAAAGGGAATATCCTTCACCATCACCATCTCCTCGTGACCGGCATCAAAGGTAACTTCCAGGTGCTGAGCGGGATCTTGGTCGATACCGGCAAATATCTCCTCGCACATCGCGGCAACTCTTTTGGGCGTATTCTGCAGCCCGTCACGATCCGGATTCTCTCCGATGGCATAGAGTAACTCTCTAACTGCCTTTTCTGCTCGTTCTAAATCTATACTCATAATCTACGCGTTCCCTCTATCGTCATCTGCATGCCTATTGATTCTCTCTAATCTTGTCTAACCCTAGTTGCCTGCCCTCTTGATTATCCACGTCTCCGGCCCTCCCACATCTCCTACCTACAGCATGTTCCTTCATGGCTTTAATGCTCCGTCACCCCGCTGTAATTATATATTTGCCGTAAATTACGGAATCGCTCACCTATATCCAACCCATAACCAACTACAAAGCTAGGCGGTATGTGAAACCCAATATATTTGATCATATCAATATGCCTACTTTTCCCATCTTTCACTATCAATGCACATACTTCCAGGCTAGCGGGATTGCGGGAAAGAAGATTCCGCGTCAGGTAAGAAAGTGTAAGACCACTATCTACTATGTCCTCCACTATCAACACGTGACGACCGGTAAGGTCGGTATCCAAATCCTTGAGTATCCTGACCACTCCACTGGTGGATGTAGACGATCCATAGGAAGATATGGCCATCATGTCTATCTCCAAGGGAAAATCAAGCTCCCTGATCAAATCACTCATAAAGATCATTGCACCCTTCAATACCCCCACCAGCAATGGAGCACTGTCCCGGTAATCCGTGGTAATCTCCGATCCCAACTCAGCAACTCTCTTCTCTATGGCATCTTCGGCTATTACCACCTCACCCAACTCGTATCCAGACTTACTATCAGCCAACTGTCTCTATCGTCCTTATCCTGTAATTCATCCCGTAATTAATCCTGTAATTGTCCTTATCCTGTAACGCTTATCCATTGCACCTGATACGGTAGCACTTATCCGGTAACACTCATGCCACCTACACTCATGCCACTGGCACCAATATCGTCAGAGCATGTCTGCTGATTGGCTATATCGCCCTATATCACTCTATATCGCTCTTGCTCAATATGCCCTTTGAGCGGCTCACATGGATACCTGGGATAACATCTGTTCCCTTGAAGAGTCCGTTTGCAACTGCCAATACACGCTCCACACCCGCTTGATCAGGAGGATACCCCTTATCGCCACTACGAAGCCATCTCCTTATCGCCCGTCGTGCAAGTACTCTATCGGCTGATCTGATCGACTTCACATCGGTAGGATCGACCGACATGGACAGCTCATCCAGCAATTGAGACTCCTCTGCCATCAACTGCGCATGACGTGCAAGCAGGGGTACAACATCCCTGCCTGCAATATCGCAGCAGAGTGGTATAAGGTGATGCCTTACCCGATTACGTTGGAATGAATCACTCATATTCGTAGGGTCGTCAAAGGTGGTGATACCCAGCATGTTACAGAGTTTAACGGTCTCACTACGACGCACATTAAGTAACGGGTGCCTGATACCGGATCTCATAGCTGCAATACCATCCATTCCAGAACCACGCAACAGAGCAATCATAACAGTCTCTGCCTGATCATCCATAGTATGACCTGTTGCCACGCCTGGGGGCAGCACGCTAAATCGAGCCTCCCTTGCCCTTGCTTCCAGATTAGGACCACTACCTATTTGAACGCTCATAGCCTTGAACTCAGCACCCAATGCATGTGCAATGTCACGGACCAACCCAGCTTCATTCTCTGACCCCTCTCGGATTCCATGGTCTACATGAATGGCAGTCACCCGACATCCCGCATGGACGGCAAGTATCAAAAGGGCAACCGAATCCGGGCCTCCCGACACAGCACAATCCAAGTGGCTACCCTCGGAGGGAAATGTACATCTCTCCAGCAGTGGGTCGGCAATCTCTTTTACCTCTGGCAAACGAAGCCGTCGCAGCAAGGTTAGCTTGTTCGATTCCACATAGACCAGTGTAATCACATTTGCAGCAAAAAGCTGTAGACTGACTGTATGACCAGGATAGGAGCGCAATACCCGTACTTTGGTGCTGAAGAGAATAGCGTCTGCACTGCAGGCATAGGGAAAGCCTCATGAGCACAAGACCAACAAAAGCCCC
>JAMCPC010000039.1 GCA_023379725.1 Actinomycetota bacterium | reverse complement strand
CAGCATGCCGTCGGTGCCGTAGGAAGAGCCCGAGAGCGATCGCCAGGAGGATGCCGCTGATGATCCCGCCGACTATACTGAGCGTTGCCGCGCTCGCAGCCGCCAGGGCAGCGAAAATTAGCGGACCTCCACAACACAGGACAGGCAGGATAAGCAACAAGAGAGCCGCGCCAGAGTCCTTCCTCTTAGCGGGGTACTGCGTGTGCGGGCACGGCTCCCCATATGGACGCTCGCCCGCACGCGGGCTTGTATCAGATGGTGCCATGTTAGAAACGGTCATGCACTGCCTCCTTCTTGTCATTCCATCACGATGAGTTTAGTACCCTGTCCAGAGTTTACTACCCCGTCCAGATGTAGAGTACCCACTTCGCTTCTTCGTTCAGTTGATTACAATCGTCATTATAAACCTTCCACTTAGGTAGAATGTCAAGAGGTAAAGTAAAGATTGTTATATAATTGTGATTAGTGGATGTTGGCGTAGTTGCACATACTTCATATGATACATCCTAGGCAGATGGATCTGTACAGGATAGATACTGGAAGTTGCAGACGGTATAGCAATATGAATGAGGATGAAAGGCGACCACAAACACCTCTCGTTTTCCAGTCCTGCATCCAGCATCGTTGTTTCCTTGTGTTTTACTGGTGCCAAAAGGATACCATTCTTATGGGAGGTGGGTCACGTTCGTATTACTACGGATAGATCATCTTTAGCCCGCTGCTGACTATAGCTATGCCGCAGATGCCAGTATCGGCGAGAGCTGCAACTACGCTCTTTGTGGAGACCCGGCACTGATTTGCGATCTGGTCAAAAATGATACACCCCAGTACTAATATGGATACCGTGGATACAGATACGTATTACGACTTGCTTGGCGTCGCACCCGATGCCGGTACGGAAGAGATAAAGGCTGCCTATGACCAGCTCAGTATGAGGATACGCCCTGACAGCGGTGGAACCGATGCCCTCTTCAGTGAAGTGACGAAAGCATACGACACGCTCTCCGATCCTGCACTCAGGCGCCAGTATGACGATTCTCTGTTACACCAGGCAGAGATGTATGGTAATGATGATCAAGAATACAACGCTTCCGGATGGGTAAGGGTGGACGACACTCCTGCCGGAAACGAGACATCGGAACCGGGACACAATGGCGACCATGCGAATTCCCCTCCACCTCACACGGAATACGATGGAGCTTACAATTTCAATTTCAATGGGGACGATGAAGATCAAATGGATTTTCCTCCACCTCGCACGGAACACGATGGAGCTTACGGTTTCAATTTCAATTTCGATTTCACTGGACACGATGGCGACCATGCGAATTCCCCTCCACCTCACACGGAATACGATGGAGCTTACAATTTCGATTTCACTGGACACGATGGCGACCATGCGAATTCCCCTCCACCTCACACGGAATACGATGGAGCTTACAATTTCGATTTCACTGGACACGATGGCGACCATGCGAATTCCCCTCCACCTCACACGGAATACGATGGAGCTTACAATTTCGATTTCACTGGACACGATGGCGACCATGCGAATTCCCCTCCACCTCATGGAGATCCTTGGCATACGCCCCCACCTTCAGGCCCATCCCCAAGTCGCAATGGTTTTGCCCCTGGTGGTGCACCAAGCGGATACCCCAGACACGAGCAAAGCAGCCGTACCAGGGTAATCGTAATTTTGCTCGCGGTGGTGTTTGTCATGCTACTGAGTAATTCCCAGCCAGTACTTTTTGCTCTTCTAATGTTCTCGCTGCCAATAGTTGGATTCGTAGCTATATTTATAAAATGGAGGAAAAAATGGATAGGAAAATAATGTTGTTGGGTGGATGTGCCCTACAAGCCTTCACTCTCAACCGCTGGAAGGATGCTGGCGCTCTGCATACTTTGGATATCTACGCATGTTCAGTTACGATATGGAGAGATCAGTGACGGGCGATCTGGAAGCAGCACCTGCCGGCCAGCCTGTCAGGCGCAAAGGCGGAGCCCTTGCCAGTGCCGATGACAAAAAGATAGAATATGAAATGGCTGACAAGATCGGTTTTGAACGGCTTCCCGATGAGGTGGTGAAGGCGTTGCGGTCACGTCAATGCCTTCTTGGCGATGAGATCGCCGCAGGTGCTGATGATCTTATTACAAAACGTCGGAAAGATGGTTCCCACTATCAGTTCATGGATGCTTGGTGGACAAGTACCAGATGTTGCACGATTATAGGTGTCACGCGGGAACTTGCGGCGATGGGAGATGGACGGTTCAGGCCCAATGGTCCGTGGTCAGCTACGGGAACCATCTATCTACTACCCGATGATCTGCAACTGGTTCGCTCTATATGGCAGCGCTCATTATCGCAGGACGCTGTAAGCGACGCGAAAAGGAAAAATGATATCCAGTATACGGACGAAGCTATTGATGTGCTTCCACCGGATGTGGCACTGCCCGTAAGAGGCGGAAAGTCTGACGCATGGCGGGTATATAGAAAGGGGTTCGCTCAAGAAACGATCGTAGCTATGAAAATGGTTGGCGATAGAGTAAGGATCCTTCGGGCGGTTAGGGAGGCCACCTCGAAGGATAAGCTCGACAGTGCCAGCTGGACATTGGATACGCTAGATGCCCCTGTAGTCAGCTCAAGGCCGATATCTATCGGGAAAGGCTCCGGTGTGCTACCATGAAATATTCGAGTGTGTAGCCGTGGATACACATACATATTATGACCTGCTTGGCGTCACACCCGATGCTGATATAAGCGAGATCAAGACCGCCTTTCGCCGACTCACTATGAAGATACATCCCGACAGTGGTGGAACTGATGCTCTCTTCCGCAGAGTGAAGAGAGCATACGATACACTTTCTGATCCTGTACTCAGGTGCCAGTATGATGACTCTCTGTCACACCAGGCAGAGATGTACGGCAATGATGATCAAGAATCCAACGCTCCCGGATGGATAAGGGTGGACGACACGCCTAGTGGGAACGAGGCATCGGAATCGGGATACGATGATGACCATGCGAGCTCCTCTATACCTCGTACGGAACACGATGGAGCTTACAGGTTCAATTTCACTGGGAACGACAATGACCATGCGAATTCCCCTCCACCTCATGGGGATCCTAGTCATACGCCCCCACCTTCAGGCTCGCCCCCAGGTCGCAACGGTTTTGCCCCCGGGTTGTACACCAGCTTACATGCAGACAGTCTGGCTCAGCTTGTATTCGACAAAGATCCTTTCGTACGTTATATGGTTGCTATCGACAACCGCACTCCCACCCAATTTCTTGGCTATCTCTCAATAGATAAGGACCCTTTTGTACGTTATGCAGCCGCTGCCAACCCTCGTACTCCCATCGAGTCACTTGGTCTCCTTGCAATGGACCGCCAGCCTTTTGTACGTTTTGCAGCCGCCAGCAACCCGCATACCAGCCATGAGGATCTCAGAACGTTGCTCTCCGACAAGATACCCGCCGTTCGCATGGCTGCCAGCCATACCTTTAGCTTGCACCACTAATCGGGCAACAGCCCAGCGCCAGCAGCCTTCATATTAGCACTGCAGAAGCGGCTTACATGCTGGATGGCTGTGATGCAGAGAGCCTCGTTACAACTGAGATACGTGCCCCCACCGCTTCCGATGTATCGTCCTGAAATGCAACACGCCTCGATTTCGGCCACGAAGGCCTTAACGAGCTAATGCCGTACGGTTCGAGTATCACCGAAAGGCCGACATGGCCATACCGGACAGCTGCTGAAAGAACGCTACTGGACAGATCTGACCAGCAAGATCTGACCGGAAGTCAGCTGTCGCGCAGATCAGGAAAGTCGGTCTCCCACCATTCAGTGCCAACCTTGCCCAGCGATGTTCCCTGCGGATGAAGGGTATTTTCCCGCGTGCGCAGTTCCACGCGACGGATTTTTCCGGAGATGGTCTTGGGCAATTCATAGAACTCTATCCTTCGTATCCTCTTGTATGGGGCCACGGTAGATGCGACATGCATGAAAATTGCATGAGCGGTTTCTTCGCCAGGTTCCCATCCGGCTGCCAGGGCAATATAGGCTTTGGGAACAGACAGGCGTACGGGATCGGGCGATGGGACGACCGCCGCTTCCGCGACGGCTTCATGCTCCATCAAGATGCTCTCCAGCTCAAAAGGGGAGATCCTGTAATCGGATGCCTTGAACACATCGTCAGCCCTGCCCACATAGGTCAGATAGCCTTCATCATCTTTCTGCGCAACGTCACCGGTGTGGTAGTAGCCATTTCTCATGACTTGTTCAGTAAGTGCGGGATCATCAAGGTAGCCGTCCATCAAGCCTAGAGGCGGCCTGT
>JAMCPC010000038.1 GCA_023379725.1 Actinomycetota bacterium | reverse complement strand
CACCAGCTCGGCCAGTGTCCTCTCCATCGCCAACATGCGCTCAGGCAAAGAAAGCAACTCTTCCGACAGGAGCACAGCCCTCAGTTCGGAAGCCAGGGCAGGATTTATCCGCATCTCCTCAATGATCTCAAGAGTATTCATAAATAATATATTACCACAAGAATTTTAGTCGACAGTGAAATGCCGGGCACTAGGAGCGTGGGACAGAACCATACTACGATATAAATTGAACACAAGATATTGTGGTTGCTTTACGGCGGAACCACTCCTCTCAATGCATAATATCACTTGTTCGTCCTTGCGGTCAGCTTGTATCTATGCAGTGGATTGATAGGAGCCAGACAGGTGCCTTGCCAACACGTCCTGTAAAGTGACCCCAATTGTCAATGGCCATACAATATTGCATACTCACGGACACCAAAATTGCACGGGTTGGACCGAGCCGTTCCTCCTAAGTGTCTTTTAGTGACACCTGGTCGGCGCGAACGGTAACTTAGACTACCCATACAGGCTCTACTCTCGGTGGCCACCCCAACGAGAAGTCAGCTGTCTCTAAAGAGAGGTTGGGATTATATGCTGGGTCATTGTGTATGAGCGTGCCCCATTGTTGTTGCACCCAGCCTGCCTCCCTCCTTACTCGAGCCGCCTTTTTGGGTGTGTCATCATAGCCCCGGCTGGTGGATTCATGATGGGTGAGCACGGCAGCCGGTTCCCATATGATTCTGTACCCCTTGTCTTTGAGGCGTATACAAAATTCTACATCGTTGTATGCTATAGGTAGGTGATCTTCATCGAGACCTCCTACTTTCTCATATAGCTCACGCTTGGTAACAAGGCAAGCTCCGGTAACTGCAGAGAACGACTGGGTGAGAACTGCTCGCCCGAAATATCCTGAGCTGTATGACGGGGTATACCTGGAAGCATGATCGGCGGCACCCCCGCCGGACAACCCAAGAATAACTCCTCCGTGTTGTATATTGCCGTTTGGATAGAGCAACTTTGCTCCAACAGCACCAATTTCAGGGCGTATTGCTTGGCGTACCATCTCTGTGAGCCACTCCGGGTCGGTAATCTCAATGTCATCGTTCAAAAGGCAGATGAGTTCACCGTCTGCATGGGACACTCCTGTATTGTTCAACGTGGAGTAGTTGAAGGGTATGTCCATACAAATTACCTGTACGTGAGGCCGGTCATTGAATTTCGCCAGGCGGTCAAGATAGATCAGGGTACTGGGTTGTACGCTTCCGTTATCTACTATGATGATCTCGAAGTGGTTATAAGAAGTCTTTTGTATGAGAGAATCGACGCAGGTCTTTAGCAGCCTGCCATCTCTTGTGGGAATGATGACAGATACAAGTGGCAGGGTAGCGGGAAGCTCATAGCGAACACGTTGGCCCGGTACGAGTGGAAGTGAAATTACCTCACCTTTTTGCCCTGTTCTCTCCAAGTGATCCTCCACTGCTTTTTTACCTGCATCTGTGGCATAGGACTTTGTATCCATGCTACCGGCCGTGGAGCCAGAGTGAGCTCTCCAGTGGTAGAGCACATGGGGAATGTGGCGTATCTGTGTCGAGTCGGATCGCTCTATCACCCTAAGAGCCAGATCCCAATCCTGGGATCCCTCGTATCCAATCCTGAAGCCGCCAACAGCTCTTATTGCCTCTGTCGCAAATACACAGTGGGATAGGTAATTCTGGGCGAGTATAAGCTCAGGATCAAAGTCTGCTTTGAAGTAGGGATTAAACCGATTTCCATTTCCGTCTATCTTGTCTTCGTCACAATATATTAGAGCCGCATCAGGGCGGTTGCGTACTTCCAATGCTATTGCTGCCAGTGCATAGGCAGAGATGGTGTCATCATGATCCAAGAGGGCTGTGTATTTACCTGTTGCCATTTCCAGAGCAGTATTTGATGCCGCTGAGATATGTCCGTTCGTCTCACGGAAACTAATCTTTATTCTCTTGTCCTTTGATCCATACTGCTCAAGTATCTCTCTTACATGTGGCTTTGTGGATGCATCGTCTGCTATACAGAGCTCCCAGTTCTCATATACCTGGTCCAATACAGACTCTATTGCCTGTACCAAATACATCTCAGGAGTATTGTAGGTAGGCATGATTATAGAGATGAGTGGAAGCTCTTCGCCTGAAGCACCAAGTCGATAGAGATATCCTGATAGCCGGCTACGTGCATCACTGTCCATAGTGTCGTACTTGGCTATCCAGGCAGGATAAGACCTTTGGTGCAAAGTGACTCCATGTCGATCAAGCATTCGCAGTGTCCGTGAAAGAACTTTACGAGGTATGACTCGGTATAATGGTATTCCGCTGTCCTTGGCAAGGCGAAGGCTGGTGAGTGTCTGGCCAGCGCGTAAAAGCATGCGCTTTGCGTATTTTATGGGACTGTTCATTGATTGCTTCTAGTTGTTTTATCCGTACCGCTGGTCCTGACGGTTTTACCTGTACCACCTGAATTACCTGTACTGCCCGTACCGCTGGTCCTGCTCTTTCTGTGGGGTAATGCAGGTTTGGTGCCATGGGCATCAAGTGTCATCGTCCATCCTTGCGGATTGATGGGTATGGTTACTCTCGTACCTGGTTTCGCGTGCTCTACCTTGGCTGCTGCTGCGTTCCATGATAATGGAAGGTATGGAGGATACGACCAATCGCCCGGGATGCCGAGCAAGAATAGGGATAGCAACATGACCACCCCGATAATGGATGCTACCAATCTCCATCCGCTCAATTTCAGCATAGGCTTGTCTACGACTGTTGCGCCGTTGCCTATGTTGCTCTTTCCCCTATTGGTTGCGTCCGAAGAATCAGACAATACTGCATTATGACGATTTGGGGTTATCCTGGATTTGGAGTCGATTATATTCGGAGAATCAGGTAATACTGCGTTATTCCCAGTGGATAATCTATGCTCTTCTGGGCTGCTTGGTTGCGCTGTATCCGGCAGCGTTGTATCCAGTGGCAATATGGCTGGCACGCTACGTGAAACATACCAGATGAGAGTTGCTATCCAGGCCAGCATAGGAAACATATAGTAGTAGGTGCCGGCACCGGGCATAAGCATGACCAGCCACTGAGGCGTGGTCGTGCTCAGCAAGGGATCTCGTAATGATGCTGCCATCGTAATCACAGCAAATAGTATAAGCCCTTTCAGGACATCCGGCCCCTTTATAAACGCCCATAGCAGGAGTATTCCTGCCGCAAGGGTAATAGCGTCAGGTATCAGGGTATGAATCCATATGTGGCTATTGTATATATGAGTGTATTGATTCATGCCTATCAAAGATCCGACGATCACTTGGCCCGCTATAATTCTGGCAAGAAGATTCCAGGTTGCACCTAAATGTGCCCCAATTGCTTTATTCGACGACAAGGTCAGCAGAATCGTCAAGCCCTGTATAATGCCAAATACGGTTTCAGAGACAAGAATAGTCAATCTCCAGGAGGATCGGTCCCGCCACCAGCGCCATACTGCCAGTGGCCAGATGAGTACCGCAAACGGCCCGGTCAGACCACCGATTGCTATTACGGTAAGGTCCCGTATCCAGCCGAAGCGCCCTTTTGGTGCATCCGCATACAGAAGTATAAAGCTGACGATGGCAAGATGCCAATCTGCATTTATAAGGTTCATGCTCTCGCCATATGAATTGGGTAACGCTACATATATCAGGCACAGTAAAATACGGACAGGGAGGCTGGGTATCACACTGTCAAGGCGGCGAGATAGTAAATACCAGATAGGAGCTATCTGTATGATAGCGGCTACCAGGACAAATATTGATGGTCCCCAGGCCAGTGGAAAGTGAACAGCTATTGCACCGACCAACCGCTCCAGAGTATGCAGGTACCCTCCTCTTGCACGGAAAAACACTTTGAGGCCATCGTTCCATGCATCTGCATAGAAGACCTGGCCACCCTCAGCAAAGAATTGTGGATGGATGATTGCGTCGGGCCTTCTTGACACCACAATACCAAATGATACGATAGAAGTCACTGCAGTTAACCAGTTCCGGGAAATCCTGTCAATCGACCTTGTATGTGATGATGCTATTTCCACGTGCTAATTGTTCATTGTCTATATAGTCAACCAGCCCAATTTGACTGGTTCAGGCTCAATCATACCCAATCTTAGAGCGTAGCAGCTAATGCAATGCAGTCATGGTCAAGGCCGCGCCCTTGACACTGTATACAAAAGAGCGTAAAATTTGAGCATGAGGAACGGTAGTATGTGGCTTAATCGTAGAGCAATTAGGTTGCATATCACCTTGGTAATAGTCTTTCCGGCATGTCTACTGCTTGGATGGTGGCAGTTGAATGTAGCTCTATCCGGTAATTCCCTTGGCTGGGTATATACCTTTGAATGGCCCATGTTTGCAATATATGCCGTATATATGTGGTGGAGACTGCTTCACGACGACAGAGAAGAGGATGAAGGTGATGAGTTGCCCACCTCTGCTTCGACTGCGACTGCCTCGACGGAGCGAGAACCGGAGCTGTTGCAATTGAGCATTACCGAAGGGGACGAACAGCATCCCATGGACAATGAACTGCTCTATGCCAGTAGCCCTTATAGTGTGCCCGTTATTTCCGGCACTGGATTGAATAGCAGCTATGAAGATATCTATGAGGAGATTTACGGTGACGATGAGCTCGCCGCTTATAACCAGTATCTGGCGGAGTTGAGTAAGTGACTGTATCTTCTTCGAAGCGACGGGCAGGGATCGGCAGTCCGGACGCTATTCGTGCTGCACTGCTTCGGTATCGGGTAATGGCTTATGTCGTCGGTGTCGGGCTTATAATACTGGTGTTTATTGGAGTTCCCTTACAGTACGGTGCAGGTGATCCTCAGGTAGTATCAATAGTAGGACCTATCCATGGCTTCCTTTACATGGTCTATCTGGTGACGGGGGCGGATTTGGCGAGACGGGGAAAGTGGACACTGAAACAGGTACTGGGGGTGGTATCGGCCGGGTTTCTGCCTTTTTTGGCCTTTATCATGGAGCACTATGTGACGGTGCGTGTATTGAATGAACTCGAACATGCACAGCCACTTCCCGTCAGCGCAGAGAAAGAAAATGACTGAGTCAGGAGCACAATCTCTTGGTTCTAGTGTCGGAGAAAGTGCCACCGAGATAGCATTGAGCGGGATGACCATGCAACAGAATGGAACCATGCAACAGAATGGAATTGGGATAGAACCGAGCAGAAGAACCGCAGGGCAACGGAACGAGACTGCCAGCAAATCAAAGACGAATACTCTTTTGAAGAAACAATCTGCTGCTGATGCCTTTATGTGTAAGTTGCTGTGTATTCCCACAGATCATCCAATGGTTTCGGAGGATCAGGCACATAAGATGTTCAGCCTGTCGATCGCTCTTTCTGGAGTGAGATGTCTGTTGAGTTACGTCATATTGCCTGTGCTGCTGCCATTACTTGGCTTGGCGACAGGGGTAGGACCGGTAATAGGTATCCCAGTGGGTGTGCTTGCACTGATATTTGATGTAAAAGGCATACGTAGGTTCTGGCTATCTGACCATCAGTGGAGGTGGCAGATGAGCGTAATTTACCTGCTTGTCATAGTAATGGTTGTTGGCCTTATATCGGTAGACGTTCTCCATTTGGCAGGTATCGCTTAGCTCTGGTTGCGAGACGGAGCGTTGGAAAAGACACTATTATGTTACTGTGGAATCCAGCAATGCAAGACTAAGTCAGCCGGAGTCAAACCATGTCGTGGAGACTGCAGAAGGAGCTGCAGCGTCGCAACTCCCTGAGCAGCACTCAAAGGATCGCTCGGGACTGGAAATTGCTGGAGAATATGATCTTTTGCGTTGGAGTGAAAGCCTTTCGGCGATAGCCCGTACTGGGTTGGGATTTACAGAGAGCCTCTATGAACGGGAGCGATTTGAAGAGATACTACATATAGCCGCAGATATACGCGTTACGGCGGACGAGCAGAGAGAGCGCTACAAGCTGAATATTCAGTATGGCGATGATCAGCATCCCATCTCTGGTAGTGAGGTTGCTGCTGGTACTGATACGGCTGCAGCAAGTGGCAGTGGGGTTGTTGCTGGCAGTGGCACAGTTCTCCAATGTCCTGCAGATAGAGACGGTCGTGTAAACGGATTGGTAAGTGAGTGGATGAGACAGGTAGGCAAGGGAGTACCAGGTTACGTGACACCCAAAGTTGCTGTAGGTGCTGTTGTGGGAAACGATCAGGGACAGCTATTGCTTATCCAAAGAGCGGACTCTGGCGTCTGGCTCTATCCTACTGGTTGGGCTGACGTAGGCTACTCTGCTGCCGAGGTCGTAGTAAAAGAGGTGAAAGAAGAGACCGGAATAGATGTAGAGCCTATCCGAATAATAGCAGTATTGGATGGTTTTAGATTGGGCGCTACCAGAATCCCACTCTATTCGCTTGTGTTTCAATGTACTCCCCTTGGAGGAACACTGTCGCCACATCCGCTGGAGTGTATGGACGTGGGGTGGTTCTCTGAAGATAGCCTGCCCACGCCGCTGGCAGCTGCGGACAGGTGGAAAGAGCATGTATTCAGGGCTATACATGGGGAAAAGGTGGATGTTCTATACGATGTCGTACGTAAACCTGTTTGGAAGGGAGCTACTGGTGGTAATTAGTAGCGCTACCGATTACCCAATGGATAGCCCAATGAGTAAGCTATCGTTGCTGGAACAACAGCTTCAGGAACTGGGTAAGGTGATTGTTGCATTCTCCGGTGGGGTGGACTCAGGCCTGCTGGCCTGGGTAGCCAACAGTGTTCTTGGTCACACCGGCGCTCTTTGCGTTACCGCTGTATCGGAGTCACTCGATCCTGACGAGCTTGAAGAATGCCGGAGATTGGCACGGCAATGGGGGTTACGTTTCAGTGAAATACCTACACGGGAGTTTGAGAATCTTGATTATATAGCCAACGAAGGTGATCGCTGTTTTCACTGCAAGAATGCCTTGATGGATGCCCTAGAGTCTGTAGCTGTCAGAGAAGAAGCTGCGGTGATACTGGGGGTAAATGCCAGCGACCTTGACAGTACGCGCCCAGGACAGGTAGCTGCACGCAGGCGTGGAGCATCTTTTCCTCTGGTGTATGCAGGTATGACCAAAGATGAGGTGAGGAGCATAGCTAGGACGTTGAAGTTGGACATCTGGGATAAACCTTCAATGGCATGCCTATCCTCACGTATACCACATGGTACCCCTATAGATATAGAAAAATTATCCACCGTATCGCGAGCAGAGAGATCATTGCGTAAACTTGGATTCAAGCAGGTAAGGGTCAGGCACCATGGCGACATAGCACGCATAGTAATAGGTAAGGATGAATTTGGTCAGGCAGTAGCGGCCCGTGAGCAAACACTTAGTGCAGTAAAAGAGGTAGGATTCAAGTATGTTGCACTCGACTTGGAAGAGTATAAGGAATCGTAGAAAGTGAACGTAAGAGTAAAATTGATCTTTCCTGAGGAGCTTGTCCGCGAACCGGTGTTGGCTCGTCTCGTAAGAGACCACAATGTTGTACCAAACATCAGAAAGGCCAATGTCGACGAGGGGCAGGGCTGGATACTCTGCGAACTTGGAGGCGAACCGGACGATGTCGACTCTGCCCTGCAGTGGTTGAGATCTATAGGTATAGAGGTGGATCTCCTCAGTGATGTGGTGGAGGGCTAGGAGCATGGGCAAGAATTGTACTACGATACAAGCTGTAGTGGCTGCTTTATGGCGGGGCCACAAGATATAGGGTTACTGGGTCAACAGCCGGGGGTTCTGACACCAGACACCTAGCGGGAACTCACGGTTGAATCATGAACTGATTAGAAATGAACTGATTGCAATGGCGAAAAATATGGATAAGTGGTTGGGCAATGGTGGGATGAAGTTGATTGAGGTTCTGGGTTCCACATTTGAACGTTACGGGGTCGACGGGGAACAACTTGGATGGGTGGAGGGCAGCTGGGTGCCTTCTTCAATGGCATGCAACCCTCACGGTATAGTACAGGCGGGAGTTCATGGGGTCGTGCTGGATGCTGCAATGAATTTCGCGGCAAATGCAGCGTTGGTAAGCCCTGATCGCACAAAGGCCACAGTGGATATGAAGACCGAGACTATGTATCCTGCGAAGGAAGGCGAGCACTTGGTGTTCAGGGGAGAGGTTGTACAGATGACTCGCCAGGTCGCCTTTACTGAGGCTGAAATTCGCAACCATGATGGGAAGCTGGTCAGTAGGGCTACCGGTACCTTCCTACTTCACCGCGAACCTCATGGCAATATCCCATGACAGCTAATCTGGGGGGTGTCGGCTGCTTACGGATATCCCCCGGAGATGGCACTCTGACAGGCAGTGAACTCGTAGAGGCTCAGATCTTGGGGATAGCAGAGAGTGGTGGATTCCACGGCGCAGAAGAGCCGTCTTTGCCAAAACAGGCGAGTTGCTTACCTGCCGGAAGTACGGATGTGCTTCCATAAATCGAATAGAACTTCCCGCCGTTACAGGCCACCCATGCTCCTTTCTCATGAGTCACAGGACCTCTTGCCCTATTGGACCAGTAAAGAACCTGGAAGTTGGATGGCGCCGTATAATGCCCTGGCTTGAACAACCAGCCACCCAATCCCGCGTCCTGGACAGAGGGAGGGAGGGACCACATACCCCTCTGAAATGTGGCAGGAGTGAGGTCAGGTCCTGCCTGCTGAATGCCGCTGAACAGGAGCAGGAGACCCTGATACAGCGTTCCCGCATCGCCGATTGCAGGCGGGCTGGACAGCTTGTGTCCGGTGGCCAGCTGGTATGCAACCGTAAACTCCTGGTCCTGTGGCATCACCGGCTGTACCATCATCGTAAGAGCATGTGCCCACTCTGTATTGAATGCCTTACCTGCTATAGCTGACATGATCCCCCTTACCTCTGTTACATCACTTATGGACATGACAAGCCACTCGGGAAAGTAATGCTGCGAAGCGGCGGCCTCTGCCAGGAACGCTGGCGTAAGTGGATCACATGCGCAGATTACCGTAGTAACCCCCTTTTCTTTGAATCCCGCTACCGCAGTAACAGCTTCCGGGGAAAGGCTGGCAAGGTCAGTCATGGAATAGGAAAACTGGTCAGCCAGCGGTATATGCGCCTGCGATAGTAACTGGGCGGCCTCTGCGGCGCATGGACTGAACAGTGGATCAGACGGATATATCAATCCGATCTTGGCTGGCTCGTGCTGGTATGTATTGTTGCCTGCGTAGATGGCTGGCAGCCCGTTGATCGACTTTCCTATTACGTCGACAGCTGCCTGTACGAACTTCGTACAGCTTGGATAGTAAGAATATTCATAAGGCGCATACTGCTGGTACCATGAATGAGGCATGAACTCACCACCTATCGCAACGATATGATGGCTGGCCAGAGCAGTGTCGTAAGGAGGCGTAGATGCCACCTCCGAATAGTCAGCAAAAGCACCCAGCGATGCGGCTGTCTGAGCATCTGCCTCAGCCTGAGACTGGTCCTGCCCAAGCAATTCAGATATATCGCATCCCTGTCCATTGAAATACTTGATTACCACTCTTCTACCCCAAAGTTCAAAATCCTTGTTGAATAGTGCCACATAAGTATTCATATTTCGCTTGAAAACTGCAGTAGATGCTGTTGATTTGCTTCCTTCTTTGTCAAGAAATGTGCACAACCCACCATTGTTGGCTATATCCACTGTTACCGTAATGGTACTTGCAGCCACCCCTGGGGCAGTGGAACCACCGTTGTTGCCAGTCCACTTGGGAACGCACAACGGCGCATACACAGACCAGGGAACTTGCCTGAGACCTGGCTTACAGAAATACCCTCCTACTGTAGTGCCGGACAACCCTTCACCGGGCACTCTGTAAGGATAGATATTACCGCCCACATGAGCCGCTGTGCCCTGTGCATCCACCTGGTGGATAGAGGGAACAAACAGCAGTATCATTACTATGACGAATGTGCCGAGCGCGAATCGCTTGTACCGGCAGGCTACTACCTTCAAACTATCTAATTGCATAGATTTACCTCCTTGGATCACTATCCGTAATGTTCATACAACAGTTACAGTAGCCAGCAAAAGTTAACTGACGGCTAACCTAAGGTGTCAATAAGGTGAAATGCTAACTATATTTGAGTAAATAAATGCTTCAGTCAAAACGGTGGCGCACTTCTTCAACTCCCCGGACAGCGCCAAATCCCCTACTGAACATTTCCGCAAGTGTTCATCAAAATGTTCGGTAATATTTCCCCGCAGTTAACTTTCTGCCGGAATAATATATGCAATGAGATACCATAGCTATATTCGAAATGCCGAGGCACCAATTTCTCATATGGGTGCAACTAGTGGTCTGTCCCGCAAATAACCATGGGTTCCCGCCAGCCAGATGACGCCCCTGGCGACGTTCTTGTCCTAGACGTAGCTCCAGCTACGCCTTCGTCCTCGGCCTTGCCAGATGACGCCCCTGACTTGCCGGATAACGTCACGCTATTTACGGGACAGACCACTAGATGAAGACACAGATACTTACTGGCCTGGTTCTCTTGATAAGCGGCATAGCATTACTGGCAGCAGGTGCAATTTCCAAGGGTGGGCCACTCAATATATGGGGTATTTTCGGTGGTATATGGTCCATTGGGTTTGGATACGTATTGCTACATGCAGGCTGGCACACATGGCGCCAGCATCCTGCAAGTGACCGGCATCCTGCAGGAAAGCGTAACGGCGAAGCAAACGCGGGGATCCAATAACAGTGCGCCTGCTGATTGCTGCTTTGGCAGGGCTACTCCAGGGTATTGCGGAATGGCTGCCGGTAAGTTCAAAGACTATGATCTCCCTGGTATTTGTAAGCGGGGGCAGGTACTCACCCGATACGGCATACGTAATGGGATTGCTGGCCAATTTCGGCTCTTTCTTCGCGGCACTCTGGTACTTCCGCAGTGACGTGTGGTCAGCAGTAAAAGGGTTGCGTGATCCGTTCGGTCCAAATATTGATGCCGCCAGATTGCGATTCCTTGTCGTGGCCACTGCCATGACTGCATTAGTCGGCTTGCCAGCCTACGCCGGAGTACTCTCTATCTTCCATGCCTCGGCCGGCAATGTTTTCATGATAGTCGTAGGGCTCTTGCTTCTTGCGAGTACGGCCGTAAACCTATCGCGAGAGCGCGCCGCCGGGAGAGCCACAGAGGACAGCTCTTCGGGCAATGTCCCTGGCTTCGCCACGACGATCATTGTAGGAGCCTGCCAGGGGCTGGCAGCATTGCCGGGTATCAGCCGCAGCGCCATGACCGTGACTCCAA
>JAMCPC010000037.1 GCA_023379725.1 Actinomycetota bacterium | reverse complement strand
GATAGAGCGCTGGCCTCCGGAGCCAGGTGCGCAGGTTCGAATCCTGTCGAGGGCACTGTTGGCGCTAGTGGTACAGGCCACCAACTATTTGGCTGTCTCTACCGACCAACTATCCTTACCAGATCAGGCCAGATCAGGCCAGATGAGTATTGAAGAAGTCACCCAATCTACCAAGCGCCTCTACAGCCTCTGGAGAATCAGGGGAAAATTGCTGAAATACATGGATACAGCCATCAAAGTCATCCAAGGTAACGCTATCACCAGCTCTCTCAAATAATCGGCGAGAATCGTCATAGAGTACCTCTTCGGTACCGACTTGAATATAAATCGGAGGCAATCCGTCAAGGTCGGCAAAGAGCGGCGATGCCAATGGCGATTTTGGGTCGTTGCCATTCAAATAATACGACACCCATTGCATCAACTGTGCCCTATTGGCTACGGGATCTCTGTCCGCACGAGAAGAAAGTGACTCACCGCTCAAGGTAAGATCAAGCCATGGAGAGAGAAGGGCTGCAGCTCCAGCGGTCATCGCTCCCCCATCTCTCAATGCAACCAGGAGCGCCAAGGCCAATCCTCCCCCTGCAGAGTCGCCGGCAACGCCTACCGGTACGCCCAGTTGGACAATTTCCCGGTACGCACTCTTTGCAGATTCTACTGCGGCAGGAAACGGGTACTCTGGAGCAAGTGGGTAGTCGATTAGATATACAACAGCAGACGCTGCTGTTGCAAGCCGGGATGCAAGCTCTCTGTGAGATTTCAAGCTACCGATCACATATCCACCACCATGCAGATAGAGAATAGCACGATTCATATCTGAGCTACCACGATATATCTTCTCTGCTTTGACACCACCCAACTCTATCTCTTCTACCGTTATATCCGGACTTACAGGATAGGCATCACCTACCTGTTCATATATCATTCTCATATCCTGTACGGTCATGGTATTGACATCAAGCGGGCCAATCTGGCGCAACAAACTGATAGTCTGTGTAATCTGTTCACTGGGCATATTATGCATATTATAGTAGTTGCTGTTTACCACCTGAACCGGAACTCGGTGGAATCGTAACCGGAGGAACATGACCATCCGATAGGTCGTGGTCAGCACTGATCAACCTATGCTCCATGACTGTTATAAGACTACCGAAGAAAGGTGCCTGCAGGTCAGGTATTTGAATCATCAGGGTACCCTCGAACCTGCCCAACGCTATAAGGGCGATCTGCGTATAAAACTGGACCACCACCTTCACTCCACTATTTGTGGTGTTCACATCTATGGGAATCGTCAAATCAATTCCCCGCACACCAGGGACTATAGGAAGTGAAGTTGCATAGGCTGGAGATGGATCGGTAACCTCGCCTGCCGGCAACCCTATGGATGCCTGGACAACAAATACCTTCTGTAAGCAGATCGGAAATTTGGGATTTTCTACATATGAGAGTTGCTCATTGACATCTCCGGCAGTAGGCAGTATCTGTACTTGCGAGTTTGCCTGGACCATACCATTGCCGGCCGGTCCTGCAGTGAAGTTCTGAGAGGAGGAAGATATGGTACCGGGAGGAGTAGCACCACCTGCAATACTGTTGAATTGTGCAACCGTTACCCCCAGACAGGCTGCGAATTGAGCTTTCTCCTGGGCCTGCTGGGCTTTAGTTGGCTGACCCGCACTCCCCCCACTGCTGTTACAGGAATTACCACATACCCGCCAGGTAGATGGTAGGTCGGAAAGAAGTATGTTGGCACTTTGAGCTATGTCGCGCAATTGGGTGCTGGATAGGTGTACGTCAGTAGGTACGGATGTCGATGTAGGTGCTTGGCGTGGTGAGGTAGAGCCCGGAGTACCCTGAATTGGCGTATTACCCGACTTTCCTGACCTGGTCAGGTACCATCCGCCTATCCCACCGCCACCCAGGACAACCAGAGCCACCAACACAATAATAAATGCCTTGCTTGGAACTTTCCGCACATGTTTATTCTTGGAAACACCTATAAAACTCGGGGGTACATATGCTGACGGTGGAGAGTAGCCAGGGGGTTGCACGGGTGGTTGTTGTAGGGTAGGGGGCTGCGGAGGCTGCATCGTTGGGGGCTGCATCGTTGGAGGTTGCATGGGGGGTTGTTGTAGGGTAGGGGGCTGCGACATGATTGGAGGTTGCATAGCAACTGGATACTGTGGCTGGAACATAGAAGCTCCATAAGACTCCTTCATGCTGTTCATGGCCGCACCAATTGAAGCAATGTTCTCTACAGGAATCGAGTCTGCAGGAACCAAGAACTTGGTCGATCCAGCTCCGGTAAACACATCCAACGCCCAAGCAGTTCTACCATCTGCCAACATAGCCTGAGATCCCCAAAGAAGAGACGAGATGTTACTCCACTGGATATTCCGTTCACCCTCTTGAGGGCTGACAACTGTAATACCACGCCCATCTACTACAAGCGAGAGCCCAGCGATACTTATCGGACCACTGGCCCCCTGGCCTACCAGAACTACATCACTAAAATGTATGCCCTCACTATTTTGGAATACCACATACTGCACAATATCACATTAAAAGAGAATTCGCGTAGTTATATGCAATTCCGCTGATATTCCCAGGGTATGTTTGCCTTACGATTAAAGGCGTACCTTTGGCACCGGTTGCCCGCGTCTCGCCGCCTCATCACGAAGGCGCGGACGAAGCTTAAACCCCTTGCGTAGAAAGTCTATAGACATGGCAACCTGGTTCCCGGCAAGACTCCAATCACCGAGTACCCTGTCTACCTGAAAGTGAACTGTCAAGTTCTCAGATATATCCTTGGCCGATACCGTATCCTCACCATATGTCATATCCTGGGCCGATGTCGTCTCTTTGGACACCGGCGCACCCCCCTCTACGGCAAACGCCAAATCGCCTACAGCAACAACTCTACCGACAAAGGTACGATTTTGCTGACCAGTGAAGTCGTCGGGATGAGTATGAAAGGTTGCACATGCGCTACCCGGTTTTATGGGAAGAGCACCTCTCCCAAGCGTAAATGAAAAACCGTAGTAGTTCCTCTCCACTCTTGCTACCGGCTGGCACACAGGGAATCCGTCATCATCGACAGTCGTAATATCGCAAAGATAGCCATCTCCTGTAGATGTAACAATATCAGCCGCATCCTGCCAAGAGGCAGGTGGATCTATCCATGGTGGCGGAGGTTTACCGGCAGGAGCCGGATCTGAAGAAGGAATAGTGACACTATCGCCGACAGTATATATTAAAGGATCTTTCTGTAGCGTCCTCGCTTCCCACTGGTATATCCGTATGGGAGTAATCTCAATCCATATCCTGGCAAAGTACCAGGGCATCATACGTAGAGCAAAACGAGGCTTGCCCTTATAGGCGGCGGGCAATTTTGACAGGGTGAGCTTGACATAGCGATCTGTATTTGCCTGAATGTCGCTATCTCGCACCGAAGCAAAGCCCTGCACCATTACAACAGAAGGATCCGGTAACCCGCAACCTATCGGGTCTCCGTAGAGCAGACATACCTTTGGATTCCTCCTGGCACGTTCAGCTTTTGCAGGATATGTAAGTCCCGTGGACACATCCAATGTATTGTAATTATTACCGACATAAGGTGTCGTTGGAACGCAGATGGGCACTCCGCTACGGGTCAGACTCACGTACTCCACTGTCACAGCATTTTCGAAAAGCGGTGTAAGTTGCTCAGGCCACATTGTTCATACCATAACACAGGACAGACTACTGGTAACCACCTGTCACACAAAAAACCATGGGTTCCTGGCTACCAGATGATGTCCCTGGTAACCAAGCGCGCTACACTTGCTCCATGGGCGATAGCACAATCATACCCGATCCGGCCAGCATACCAGATCCAGCCAAAGCCACACATTGGATAGCACACAACGTGGTCGGAGCAACTCCACCTTTCTCTTTTGAACTCATTGCAGGCGGTCGCTCAAATCTCACATACCAGGTCACCGATGCCAATGGAAATAGATATGCACTCAGAAGACCTCCCGCTGGTCATATACTGCCCACCGCTCACGACATGGCGAGAGAATACAGAGTAATTTCAGCTCTGTGGCCCACAGTGGTACCGGTAGCTCACCCACTGGCACTATGTGAGGATACAGACATTATCGGAGCACCATTCTATGT
>JAMCPC010000036.1 GCA_023379725.1 Actinomycetota bacterium | reverse complement strand
ACCATCAATGCCCAGGCCATAGAAGCCAGTAAGGCTGTTTTTATGATAGAGGGACGCCTGGCCAATGCCCCACCCGCTATACCGATTCCAATCAGCACTTGGAGTACGGCAAAGAATGCGTTCCAGGCCGCTATATGAGGTTCGATATAGTGTGCCAGCGAGATGGTCGGATCAGCCACCCAGCCTGGGTTGCCCTGAGCGCTCGGCAAAAGCACCTGATTGACAAAGCCCTTTGTAAACATGAATGGCTGGAACTGCAGTGCACCGTCAAGCAGCCAGATCAACCCCAAGGCTATCTGTAACCATCTCCCAGACGACATCTGAGATGACCTCTTGGTCACGCTTGCAGGATCGGTTTCCATATAACTATCTTACCGTTGCCTCGGCTGGTATTATGATCGACACGATACGTATATCTACATACTGTGAATTACTCATCTCTTAATTATGGCAAATCGAAGATACTTATACAACGGGGTTTTCTCCTACGAACTTATACCTACGTGATGCCGCATGTGTGATGCTATCTATATGAGTATGATGTCTATATGAGTATGCTGTTTACTATGTCTACTGGCGCTTTTACAGAGAGTAATTTATGAGTGCATTGTCCAGGGGGTTTCGCTTTGGATCTGCAATTGCCAGCTTCCAGACCGAAGGGGGAATCAATGGTCCAGGTGAGCCTGAGAACAACTTTTATTCGTGGGAGAGAGCGGGATTGATTGGCCGCAAGGATATATCCGGTATTGCGGTAGATTTCTGGAATCGTTATGAAGAGTTTCTCGATTTGGCTAAAGCTGCAGGTTGTGACGCTTTCAGGTTTAGCTTGGAGTGGGCACGCATACAGCCAAAGGTCGGTGCATTCGACGATGATGCATTATCTCGCTACAACGATATTGCAGCGGCTTGTGTCGAGCGCGGGATGCAGCCACTGGTTACACTCTGTCATTGGACTCATCCCAGGTGGCTCGGTGAAGATTTCTGGCTTCAGGGTAATTCTCCTGAAGTGTTTGCAGACTATGCTCGCTTGGTGGTTTCCAGGCTATCTGAGCACTGTTCGCATTGGGTCACCATTAATGAGCCAAACGCTCTGGTGATGCTCTCATATTTGTTTGGAGTGTTCCCGCCTGGTATAAAATCAGTGACCAGGTCGCTTGAAGCAGCAGCCAACCTCCTTTCCTCTCATATTAAAGCGTACGAGACAATTCACGAGGTACAGCCTGACGCTATGGTGACGACAAATAGTGCCTGCGCGAGTGTCTATGAATTGGATCGTATGCTTGTAGACCTGCTGTCGCTAAGGGTTTTTGGAGTGGATCGAGACGATGTATATCGATGGATTGGGGAGCGTAGACAAATATGGTATGACACTCTTGAACCACCTAGCAGGGGTGAGCAACTTGTAAGAGCTGCTGCTTCCAGGGCAGTCTCCAGGCGGCATATGGCTACAGGGAGGGCAGGGAATACCGTTCAGGGCATCCCTACTTCACGCAGGTATGGTTCACAACGAAATATTTCAGAGAGTCCGCTCTGTGCGATGCTGGAAAGAAGCTCACTTCTGGATACTCTGTATGGCAGTATTTACGATATTGCACTGGATATGGTGGGGATAGACTATTACAATCCCGTAGTATCCAGACATATTGTATTGCCTGGGAGAAGGACTTCAGGTGGTCGGTGGTGGCTACCGTTGCGTTCGGCTTGGGATGATGTCATTCATCCAGAAGGATTGTATTACTACGCGCGCGCCAATATGACTGCAGGTCTGCCTATCTGGATAGTAGAAAATGGTATGTCTACGAGGGTAGTGAGAGGGCAATCATTTCCACGTCGAGATGGATGGACACGACCGCAATTTATTCGAGAGACACTAAGGGTACTCATAAGATCGATAGAAGAGGGTATACCCATAGAGGCTTATTTTCACTGGTCGTTAATGGACAATTATGAGTGGGGAGATTACCAACCGCGCCTCGGTCTGTATGGTATAGATCGGGAGAGAGGGCTAAAGATCCTGCCCACTGATTCAGCTGGATATGATTCTGCGGGGGAGTATCGTAAAGTCATAGAAGGTTTACGCAGGGATGACCTGTCTGTACTGGAGTGAGTGCTTCTTCTCGCTTCTTCTCGCAAATAGTCATGTCTTTGTATGCTACCTCTAAGTACCGTTGTTACAAACTCCTCCTCCTGTTACTACTACTACTACTCCGATCATCGGCTGGACGGAGGCATGTCTTTGGATACTACCTCTAAGTACTCTATTTTCTGTGGGTACTTGCCAGCAGGTCGATCTCCGCAATTTTACGGATAACGTAATGTTATTTACAGATGAGCCGCTGGTACTAGAGTAGCGCTAAGATATCTCTCACGGAATAAGTACTTGAATAAATGGGCTAGGATGCCAGGAGGTAAATTATGTCATCTACTGCGATAAAGGTTGGTATAGTGATGGGTAGCCGTTCTGATCTGGAGACGATGAAGCCGGCTGCAGATGTGCTTGATGAGTGGAAAATCGGCTACGAAATAAGGATTATATCTGCACACCGCACCCCTGATGACCTTTTGGCGTACGGCCGTAGCGCCAGGGGGCGTGGACTACAGGTACTGATTGCCGGTGCTGGTGGTGCCGCACATCTACCGGGTATGTTGGCTGCTACGACTACGCTGCCGGTGATAGGTGTTCCGGTCGCGCTTAAATATCTCGATGGGCTGGATTCGTTGCTGTCTATGGTGCAGATGCCGAAGGGGGTGCCGGTAGCCACTGTTGCTATAGGTGGGGCGGCCAATGCAGCTATTCTGGCGGCAAGGATCATATCTGTTTTTGATGAGAGGCTAGAAGAGCTGCTTAGTGCCTATGTATCCAGGATAGCTGACGACACGAGAATATCAGATAGCGATCTTAATGTATCCTCTATGGGTTAATGATCTTGGTAGGGGTCAAGGGGTCAGAGGGGTCAGGAAGTTCAAGGGAGGTAAAACCGGTCAAGGGGTCAGTAGAGGCTAGGCCGGTCAGGAGGTCAGAGGGGCCAGGTCAGTCAGGGGCCAGGTCAGTCAGGGGCCAAGAGGGCAAGGATTGGCCAGGTCAGTCAGGGGTCAGGTCAGTCAGGGGCCAAGAGGGCAAGTAGAGGCCAAGTCAGTCAGTGGGGTCTAACTCAATACGGTAAGGAGAGACCAAGTCGACAATAAAATCAACTGTGGTGGGTGAAGCGTCACGTACAACTCTTCCGGCGGCTGCCCTGAACAGCCTATCGTTAATAGCTGTGCCGATACCTTCATCGCGTACGAATCCGGCCAGTATGATGTCACCTTTTCCGGCATCTGCTGTGTGTAGGTAGCTGTAAAGGTTGCTTGCAAGGTTCCTCAGGTCATCTGCTTTTTCGGGAAAGGTGGCTATTACTGTGGACGATAGACCGCGAGCAGAGAGAGAACCGACCAACTCGCTCATCACTTCTGTTACGTGTGTCGACGATCGGTTGCCGGCATCCACATCAAGGTCATCCACTATGACCAATGGAGTGTGAGGTGAATAATGGCGAAGGTAATTTCCGGGAGATGAGGATGATCCCCCTGCTTGCTTTGGTGTGTATGCAAGCGAGGGGCATGTACGGCGTAGCTCTTCAATAGTGACTCCACCTGGACGGAGCACAGTGGGAGTACTTGCCGTCAAGTCTACTACGGTCGACTCTACCCCTATGCGTGTATGACCTGTATCTATTAGCATGTCTATCTCATTACCCAGATCGGATATAACGTGTTCACCGGTGGTCGGGCTGATATGCCCGAAACGATTCGCGCTTGGTGCTGCGATTGGCACTCCTGCAGCTCTGATGAGAGCAAGCGCTACAGGGTGATCAGGCATTCTTACTGCTACAGTGTTACGTCCGGCAGATACTTCGGATGCAACCGCACCTTCTTTACGGGACAGTATCATTGTCAACGCCCCTGGCCAGTATATACCTGCCAATTCCAGTGCTGTATCCATAATATGCGATTCATCGTCAGCAATACCGGCCAGGTCATCGACCGAACCGAGGTGTACGATCAGCGGATCCTCCCTGGGCCGTCCTTTTACTCGATAAATCTTGTCAACTGCACTGGCGTTGGTTGCATCTGCTCCCAGTCCATATACGGTCTCAGTGGGGAAGCCGACCAGGCCACCATTGCGGATGATTCTTGCCCCCTGTCGTATTGCAGCACGATATTTCATTGAGGGAGGGATACCTTGCTGGATGGAAGGGTCGTTGGCTAGTTCGGCTATGATCACAGTTTGGCGTATTGGTTTAATTGTATGTATTGGCCTAATTGTATGGAGTAGATCAAGTGAATACCGGCTCCTCATAGGTACCAAACACCTCTGCCAGGGCATTCATGGTCTCTTCTACCGTGCATCCTGCCTTTACCGCTTCTATGATTGGTGGAACCAGGTTGTCGTTCCCCGCTGCACATATCTTTAATGTTTCGAGAGACTGCGTTATTGCTATTGAGTCACGTTGCGACTTGAAGCGGCGTAAGTTTTCCGCCTGAGCTGTTTCGCTCTCTTGTCCTATGACCAACATGGGAATCTCCTCGTCGTTTCCTTCAAGAAAGTCGTTTACTCCGACAATGATCCTGTCTTTTGATGATATTCGCTGTTCTTGCCTGTAGGCTGATTCTGCTATTATACGCTGATACCATCCCTGCTCTATGCCCGCGTAAGCTCCCTCAAGAATAGAGCCATCTCCCATCTCCAGTATCCTGGAGAAGATCTCCTCTGCTCTTCTCTCTATTTCATCTGTCAAGCTCTCTATGTACCAGCTGCCACCAAGCGGATCAGCCACTTCAGCTACACCGGTCTCATAGGCGATTACCTGTTGGGTGCGGAGTGCTATGCGTGCCGCCTTTTCCGTAGGGAGTGATAGCACCTCATCCATTGAGTTTGTATGTAGGCTCTGGGTTCCACCGAGTACTCCTGCCATGGCCTCTATGGCTGTTCTGGCTATATTCACCTCGGCTTGTGTGGCGGTAAGTGAGCATCCTGCCGTCTGTACATGAAAGCGGCAACGCATGGAGAGAGGATTCTTGGCATGGTAGTGCTCCTTCATCCAGCGTGCCCAGATCCTTCTGGCTGCCCTAAGCTTTGCAATCTCTTCGAAGAAATCTATGTGGCTGTTGAAAAAGAACGACAACCTGGGGGCGAATTCATCTACGTTCATTCCCCGTCTGGTCATCTCTTCTACATACGCAAATCCATTGGATAGCGTGAATGCCAGTTCCTCTACTGCAGTGGCCCCAGCCTCCCTTATATGATATCCCGATATTGATACAGGGTGATATAGGGGCATCTCTTGAGCACAGAAACTTATCATATCCGAGACCAGCCGTACGGATGGCCTTGGTGGAAATATATACTCTTTTTGAGCTTGGTACTCCTTCAGAATATCTGCTTGTATAGTGCCTGCAAGATTGGACCGTTTTACTCCCTCCATTTCTGCTACTGCTATGTACATTGCCAGTAGTGCGATAGCCGGGCCGTTTATTGTCATGGATGTGCTGATTGAACCTAGATCTATATCCTTGAAGAGAACCTTCATGTCTTCCAAGGTATCTACTGCCACTCCGCAACGGCCGACTTCGCCTTCAGAACGCGGATCATCAGAATCTCTGCCCATCAGAGTAGGAAGGTCAAAGGCCACCGAGAGGCCACTCTGGCCGTTTGCTATAAGCTTGAGAAAGCGTTCATTGGTATCCTCAGCTCTGCCGAATCCTGCGAACATTCGCATTGTCCAGAGCTTGGTACGGTACATTGACGCGTAAGGTCCTCTGGTAAAGGGGTATACACCGGG
>JAMCPC010000035.1 GCA_023379725.1 Actinomycetota bacterium | reverse complement strand
GTGGAGAGACGCTTTGGTTGGGACTGCCATGGGCTACCGGCTGAGATGGCTGCAGAGAAAGACCTTGGTGTATCCGGTAGGGTTGCCATCAATGAATATGGTGTAGACCGTTTCAATGCTCATTGCCGTTCGCTGGTGCAGAATACGACGGATGCCTGGGAGCGTTATGTCCATAGGCAGGCACGATGGGTGGATTTTGAGAATGCATACAGGACTATGGATACTTCCTACATGGAGAGTGTTATGTGGGCATTCAAGAGGTTGTACGAATTGGGACTTGTATATGAGAGTGAACGCGTACTTCCGTACTGCTGGGAATGCGAGACACCGCTGTCTAACTTTGAAACCCGCCAGGATGATTCTTATCGTAATAGGATTGACCCTGCTGTAACGGTTGCCTTTACCGTCTATGCCAAGGAGTCCGAGGGATCCAAGGGATCTATCGACGGTTCTACTATGGGTGCTCCTGGCTCACATCATGTGAATAATTTAATAGACGGAGAGTTCAAGCTCTTGGTCTGGACAACTACACCATGGACGCTCCCTTCCAATCTAGCTTTAGCGGTCGGGGCAGATATAGATTATGCGGCTTATATGCTTGACGGAAGCAATTCTGTACCGACGTTGATTGCATCCTTGCGTGCTGAGGAATACGGAGATCTCATAGGTGACATGGAGCCTGCCTTTATCGTCAAGGGCTCTGAGATTGCTGGGCGTTCTTATAAGCCCTTATTTGATTTCTTCAGCGACTCTCCCAATTCGTTCAAGATTCTTACCGCTGATTTCGTGGCCACAGACGAGGGAACCGGCGTAGTCCATTTGGCACCTGGCTTTGGTGAAGACGACTACGAGGTCTGTACCAAAGCAGGTATTAAGGTCGTCTGTCCTATGGATGAGAGAGGTAGGTTTACCTCAGAAGTGAGCAGCTATGAGGGACTTCAGGTATTTGATGCCAACAAACGTATCATTGATGACCTATCGAAATTGGGAGCGCTAGTGCGGCGAGAATCCTACGAACACAGTTATCCTCATTGCTGGCGTACAGATACGCCACTTGTATACAAGGCGGTCAGTTCATGGTTTGTCAAGGTAACTGCCATCAAAGATAGGCTGCTGGCCCAGAATGAGGCCATACATTGGGTGCCTTCGCACATACAGCATGGTGCGTTTGGTAAATGGTTGGAAGGAGCACGAGACTGGTCGATCAGTAGAAATCGCTTCTGGGGCTCCCCGATACCTGTGTGGAAGAGCGACGACCCAAACTATCCTCGTGTAGATGTGTACGGGAGCATAGAAGAGTTGGAGGCTGATTTTTCGGTGCATCTCAGTGATCTGCATCTACCCGAGATTGATTCACTTACCAGACCCAATCCAGACGATCCAACCGGTAAATCGACGATGCGGAGGATACCTGATGTATTGGACTGTTGGTTTGAATCAGGCTCCATGCCATTTGCTCAGTTTCACTATCCCTTCGAGAACGCAGAATGGTTCGAAAGCCATTTTCCCTCTGACTTTGTAGTCGAATACGTAGCCCAGACGAGGGGATGGTTCTATACACTGCACGTCCTGGCAGTTGCACTCTTCGATAAACCGGCTTTCAAAAATTGCATTGCTCACGGAGTCATCTTGGGTAGCGATGGGCGTAAGATGTCCAAGCGCCTCTCTAATTATCCAGAGCCGGAAGAGGTATTCAACGAATACGGCGCAGATGCGATGCGGTGGTTTCTGCTCTCCTCTCCTGTACTTAAGGGGCAGGATCTTATCGTTCAGAGGGAAGCCATCAAAGATACTGTTAGACTTGCGCTCAATCCTATCTGGAATGCATGGTATTTTCTCTCTCTCTATGCAAATGCAGACCGCATGAAAGGTGTTATAGATACAGGTAGTTCTACCATTCTGGACAGATATATACTATCCAAAGCTTCAAAACTGGTGATGGATATTACTACATATATGGAAGAGTACGACTTATCCTCTGCATATCAGGCAGTTTCTTCATTCGTAGAGGTGCTGGATAATTGGTATATACGTAGAAACCGTGACCGTTTTTGGATGGCACGAGATGGTTCTCTGGATGTGGAACGGGATAAATCTGAGGCTTACAATACTCTTCATACGGTGCTTACCGTGCTTGCCAGATTGACGGCGCCTTTGGTGCCGTTGCTGTCAGAGCGTATCTATATGGATCTAACGGGAGAGACCAGCGTCCACCTATCTCGTTGGCCCAGTAGTGATGAGTTGCCATATGACCCCCAGCTGAATGAGGCAATGGATAGGGTACGGGATATTTGCTCGACTGCTCACGGAATACGTAAATCCAAGGGGATAAGAGCCAGGTTGCCATTGGCGAGCTTGACGGTGGCCGTCAAGAATGTATCGGATATTGAGCCTTATACCGAAATAATAGCAGATGAGCTAAATGTGAAGCAGGTTGTCCTCACCGATGATTATGGTTCATTGGCCAACTCTCGTTTAACTACGGTGCCGTCAGTTCTAGGCCCCAGGCTTGGGAGCCAGACTCAACGGATCATAAAAGCAGGGAAGGAGGGCAACTGGCAGTTGGGCGCTGACGGGTCAGTGTATGTGGATGGCATAAAACTGGAAGAGGGTGAGTACTCTCTCGATTTAGTGCCCCTTGACGAAGAGAACGGTCGAGCACTGCCAAATAGGGAGGGTATCGTTATCCTTGATACAGACATTACTGAGGATCTTTTCAGAGAGGGTACTGCACGCGATATTGTTCGGCTTATCCAGCAAGCAAGAAGATCAGCAGGTCTGGAGATTACTGACAGAATTGATCTACGGCTTGGATTGAGTGACACTGCATTGAAAGCCGTCGAAGAGAATGCCCAATATATCAGTGAACAGACTCAGGCGTTACGCCTTACCATTGTTAGGGATAGTGGTAATGATATATACACGATATGGCAGGCTGAAGGGAGCCCTGGCCTGACTGGAGCGCCTTCTGGCGGGAATGGCTACACCGAGTCGGCGGCCCTTCCCGATGGTGGCAATATCGTGATTACCATTAAGCGGCTGTAATCCTTGATGCTTACTATGTTTCCTCGTACGAAGAGGATGTTATTGGCAGGTACGGTAACGTTACTGGTCATTCTGGCGGACCAGCTGAGTACGTCATGGGCTTTATCCAGGTTGTCGAAGGGGCCTATTCATGTGATAGGACCTTTGAGTTTTTCGCTTGCAATGAATACCGGGTTCTCTTTCGGTATTGCCAGGGGTAATTCTCTCGTAATTGCTATAGTGGCGCTCATATTCGTAGTGGTCATCTTTTGGATGGTACTAAGGACTAAATCTATGTCGTTGGTGGCAGCTTATGGCATGATAATTGGAGGTGCAATGGGGAATCTTGCGGATCGGGTATTCAGAGGTGACCATGGGGCAGTTGTAGATTTTATTCATTTACGGTACTGGCCTACATTCAACGTAGCGGATGCTTGTATAGATATTGGGGTGTTGCTGGTAGTGGTCATATGGATAGCCCAGTCAGTTCATTCGCAAAACGAGAGTAAGCATTGATACCGATAACGTTCAATGTACCTAAATCGCTTGAGGGCGAGAGGCTGGATAAAGTAATTTCTTTTGTCTCTGATCTCCCTCGTTCCGCTGTTGCAACGCTTATAGAGGATGGCAAGGTGAAGATAGACGGTACACCTGCCCTGCGGCGTAGTAGACCTTTATCCCATAATCAGGTCATCGAGGTGGATACAGCGGGTATTGTCACTGATATTGCCAGGGAAGATCCGTCGGTGCAATTTGAGTTGGTCTACTCTGATCAAGATATCGCTGTAATAAATAAACCTGCGGGTCTGGTGGTACATCATGGTGCCGGACATCATGAGGGGACACTGGTAGATGGCCTTATTGCGCGTTTTGACACCTTGAGAGATAGTGCTGCCAAAGGTACCCTGGATCCTGCACGACCGGGCATTGTGCACCGCCTTGATAAAGAGACATCGGGTCTTATGGTGGTAGGGTTGACACCATTTGCTGTCGAGCGACTTGTCGATCAGATCTCTTCCAGAAAGGTGATAAGGCAGTATATTGCCCTGGTTGCTGGTCTTATTCCGGAGGATAACGGCATGGTAGATGCCCCTATAGGCAGATCGTCGCGCAACCCATTGAATATGTGCGTATCATCCAACGGAAGACCTGCCGTAACAAGATATCGGGTAGTACGGAGGTATGTACACCCGGTGCCACTCAGTCTGCTTGAGGT
>JAMCPC010000034.1 GCA_023379725.1 Actinomycetota bacterium | reverse complement strand
CTTCAGGAAGAGCTATTTTGGGAATAGGGGCGGCGTGGCATGATGTGGAACATACCAGCTACGGAGTCGACTTCCCTTCTGTGGCTGAGCGTTTGGACATGCTTGAAGAGGCGGTACAGATTTGCAGGTTGATGTTTGAAGAGGATGCTCCCACCTTTGAAGGTAGGTATTTTTCAATTCACGATGCCTTTAATTTTCCTCGACCCATTCAGGCTGGTGGCCCTCCTATTCTCGTGGGCGGTGGGGGCGAGAGACGTACCTTGAAGATTGCTGCTACATATGCGGATGCATGTAACGTCTTTGGAAACGTGTCAGTGGTAAGGCGCAAGATTGACGTACTGACAAGGCACTGTGAGCGCATCGGTAGAGATCCTTCTGAGATATGCAAGACCAGATTGAGTGCGCTGGTGGTTGCTGAAAATAATAGCAAGGCATCGGATAAGCTGGAAAAATTGGCACGAGCTCGCAACTATGATGATATGCAGCTATCGACTGTGGTATGGGGGGACCCACAGACCGTTGCGGAAAAATCACGTCAATATATCGATGCCGGTCTGGATGGTCTTATATTTAACTTCCCTGATCCCGTCAGCACTGACGACATAGAGTTGGCCGGCGAGGCACTGAGACACCTCTGTAACGATAAATAAACATCTCAGCCTTAACATTACGTCGTTCTAGGCCGCCTGCAAGCTGATCGAGAAGTTGCAGGACTTTACGCCTGTCAAGCTGGAGACCGTCAAGCGTGCGTAGTACCGAGGTACCCAAAGCCTGCACTACACTAGCCACTGTTATATGATATACTATCTATATCGGTGGCAGTAGTTGCCATCACTCAGTGGGCGAGTTGCCCACGCGGTTGCTTGTGCAAGTAGTTCTTTCGTTTTTTGGCGATTCCATATATTTGGGATATAGCTACTCGTAAACATCTTCAGCACGATGTGGCCAACGAACTACTATGGAGTAATACTATGTCAGATACTGCAGGGCGCGAGCGCGCGTCCTTTCGTAATAAATCCCAGCGGTCAACCAATCGCCGCTCCTCGATACCTGCTTTTGGAGGTGGTGGACAAGACACCAGTTCCGGTAGGCGGCCAGGCAGGCGCAACGGCTCCAAGCCGGCAGGTGCAGGGTCAGGTGCAGCAGGCAGTGCCAGTGGTAGGCGATCTGGCGGGCGCAACGGCTCCAAGCCAGCATTTGCAGGTGCAAGTTCAGGCTCAGGGTCAGGCTCGGGTGCAGCAGGTAGTACCAGTGGTAGGCGACCCGGTAAGCGCAATGGCTCCAAGCCAGCATTTGCAGGTGCAAGTTCAGGCTCAGGGTCAGGTGCAAACAGGACATCAGGCAATGCCAGAAGGCAGTTCACTGATCGCCGCAATACCGTAAAACGCCAAGATAAAGGAATGGTAGCTCAGGGGAACCCTTCAAGCAGTTCTCTGGAAGACTCTCTGGACAACGCACTGGATGCAACAACACCAATCGTAACCACATTCGCTGAGTGCGGACTTACCGCATCGCTCGTTTCAGCGCTTGCCAGGAACGGTATTTACGTGCCCTTCGCAATCCAGGCAAGCGCCTTGCCGGATGCCCTTTCAGGCCGGGATGTACTGGGTCGTGCACAGACCGGATCAGGCAAGACCCTCGCCTTCGGCCTTCCGATGATTGCTCGCTTGGCCGCTGCAGGAGAGGTGAAAGCAAGGACACCACGCGGCTTGGCCCTCGTTCCTACCCGCGAATTGGCACAGCAGGTGGCTGACGTGCTCGCTCCGCTCGGTAGCGAGGTTGGCATCCGAGTGACTACGGTATACGGCGGTGTGCCCATAGGCAGGCAGATGGACCGTCTACGACGAGGAACGGACATAGTTGTCGCCACGCCAGGCCGACTCATTGACTTGCTCGAACGCCGTGCCTGCAGGATTGATTCCGTGGAAATCACAGTGCTCGACGAGGCTGACCATATGGCCGACCTTGGTTTTCTTCCAGCAGTCACGCGAATACTGAATGCTACGCCAGAAACGGGACAGCGGATGTTCTTCTCCGCCACTTTGGACCGAGATGTGGAGCGGCTTATGCGTACTTACCTTTCTGATCCTGCCATACATGCAGTCGCGGCCGCTAATTCAGCCGTAGAAGCAGCAGAACACTGCGCGTTCGTCTTGCCTGCACAGGACAAAGTCACTCTGGCGGCTGAAATCGCTGCACGTCCGGAGCGGACTCTGTTCTTCGTACGGACAAAACACGGAGCAGATAGACTAGCCAAGCAACTTATCCGTGCGGGAATCGAGTCTACCTCTATCCACGGCAATCTTAGCCAGAACCAGCGTCAGCGTGCGTTGTCGAGCTTTGCTGCAGGTCGGCCACGTGTTCTTGTGGCAACTGATGTTGCAGCACGAGGTATACATGTGGACGATGTCAGTCTTGTAGTGCATTTTGATCCGCCCAGTACTCATAAAGACTATCTGCATCGTTCTGGACGTACAGCAAGGGCAGGAGCATCTGGTATGGTAGTAGCCTTTGTCGAGCCGTCACAGGTACGCGATGTCGAACGGATGCACGATACAGCGGGTGTCACGGCACGATGGGATCGTATCATGATCTCCCAGGAGGTATGTCCTGTGCCTACTGCAATAAGGCAATCCCTGAGCCTGGTGTGCGACCATGGGGTTGGTATCGTCGGTAGTGTCAAAAATAAGAGTGGCAGGAGACGGACACTACACTAGTGTAGTCGTAATTCCCTTTTGCGTATCTTGGATGGCTTCATTGCGACAACTTTTTCTGCCAGTTTTCTGTATGCGTCTTTGCATTCGTCAATTATTTTATTTTCAAGGGAAGTATTCAGCATGATAGGCTTCGCCTCAGAATCTTCAAAATCATCAGAATCAGCTACACGGCCTCTGTCGGAATGTTTACTGTCTACATGGTCGCTCCTCGTATGGCCATCTTCCGAACTATCGTTCTTCGGATCGTGATATAGTGGAATTTGTGCCAGTAGCGGAACTGAGTATTCGTCTGCAAGCTGTTGACCTCCTCCCTTGCCAAATAGAGCGTATCTTGTTCCATCACGACCAATAAACCAGGACATGTTTTCTACTACACCCTGGAGCTTGACCTTCAGTTTTATGGATGCAGCAGCAGCCCTGGATGCTACTGCACGAGCATCATGTTTGGGAGTGGTGACGAGAATTACCTCCATTCGCGGCAGCAACTCTGCAAGCGACAACAATACATCACCCGTACCGGGAGGCATATCAATCAAGAGATAGCCAATGTCGCCCCAGTCCACTTCGGTGAGGAATTGCTGCAATATGCCGTGCAGCATGGGTCCACGCCATATGATGGGCTGGTTGTTCTCTACCAGCATGGACATGGACAGACATTTAATACCATGAATTGTCGGTGGTACAAGGCTGTTGGCATTAGAGGCAGATAGCTGTCCGTGTGTGTTCAACATATTAGTTAGAGAAGAGCCGTATATGTCGGCATCAAGCAGTCCTATGTTCAGTGAACGCTCTGCCATGGCCAACGCCAGATTGATTGATACTGTTGATTTTCCTACTCCACCCTTGCCAGAGGATACAGCAATTATCCTGATAGGAGAGTCTTTGTCTGTAATTGGCATCAGTTAGCAATCCATCGGTAAACACCGGTTGTCTGTGAGCTCTCGAGAGTGTTCATTGTTACATCATATCTGATTTTCAGTTCAAGTGAGCTTAGTGGTCTGTCTCGCAAATAACTATGGGTTCTTACCAGTCGTGATGGCATCCTTGGAGTAATGTTAAAATTGTATATGGTCACTGGACATGGCAGATCGGGTCGCATCTATCTTGATTACGCATCTACATCCCCACCTCGTGATGTAGCCGTGAATGCCGTAGCCGACCTTCTTGGCGAGAAGCAATTTGGTGATCCGTCACGTAACTACTACGAAGCTATGCTTATAAGAGAGTACATAGAACGTGCTCGTGAAAGTGTAGCCGATTTTGTTGGTACGAAAGCACGAAATGTAGTGTTTACCTCTTCGGGTACCGAGGCAATCAACTTGGCGATGTACAATGCTGTCCGTCATGAGCATACCCATATATCTCCTGACTCCAATGCGGGCAGGAGTGTAATTTTATGTACTGAGTTAGATCACTCATCCATTAGGTTAGGGGCAGAATTATGGGGAATTCCTTACTATGTTCCGGTCAATTCAGAAACCGCACAACCAGACGTAAATGCATTACGAGAAATACTTGCAGATTACAAGCGCAATAAGGTATCTGTAGCTTTGGTGAATTGTCAGGTAATCAACCATGAAAGCGGCACCCTTCAGCCGTTTAGAGAGATAATTGATATATGTAGAGAATTTGAAACTCCCATCCATGTCGATGCGTGCAATGCAATGGGTTATGAATTGCTTGAGGGGAAGCTGCGGGATGTCGACTATGTGAGCATGACAGCACATAAGTTGGGTGCATTTCCGGGTACCGGCGCGTTGATTGTCAAGGGGAATATTCGAATCAAGCCAATCATTGTAGGTGCCGCTCAAGAACGTATGAGGCGAGCTGGCATGGAGAACTACTTGGGCATTCATGCCTTTGGTGCTGTATGCCGTCAGTTGTCAGAAGATTCCTTTATCATCTCGGAATCGACAAGATATCATGAGCTCCTTAAGCCGTTGCGTCTATTCGTAGAGCAGTCCCCACATATGGAGTTACTTCCGTTCGATGACAATATGGCTTCAAATTACCTATTAATTTCATTACACAACATAAAGGCTGAAGCTGTGTTGATCGGACTGGACAAAGAGGGAATTTCTGTTCATTCTGGTTCGTCGTGTTCGTCGGAACCGTTTTCTCCCCCTAGTGGTTTTTCTACGCTTGGGATTGATGCCGATTCGATATTACGAATCTCAATAGGGTGGGACACCAGCGAAGAAGACATTAAAATATTTACTTCCAAACTAGAGGAGATTACTTCGAGTATGAGCGGCATGCTCCTGTATACGCACGAACAGCATATAAAACAGCATGTACAAGATTAGGGCACCAGAAAACTTTGCAGTCTGTGAAAACGCATCTTAAATCAACTGATCGGGTGCCAACTGATCGGGTGCCGGCGTAAGGTCGGACAATTTTATACCCAGTTTTACCAGTGCTGATTGGATGGAGTCTGATATACCCTGAGCAGATATTCCAACTGACTGAAGTATCTGATCCGGCTTGCCCTGCTTGAGGTGTTTCCTTGGCAATCCGAGACAGAGATGGTATGGCGGAGTGCCAGATGGCTCCTCTGGATTTGTGGTGAAGAACGAATCCATGAGTGACTGGTAAAGGTAATTGCCCGCGCCACCGTATTTTATTCCGTCCTCTACGGTTACGACCAGAGAGTGCCCCATGGCATCGGCGAGCATAGTTGCATCGACTGGCGATACTGCTTGTACATCCCATAGAGTAGCCTCAATACCTTGTTGTGAGAGTAAATTTAATGCATCTTGAGCGTATGGTACGGTTTTACCGACGGCCAAGATGCATACCACACTACCGTGATTTAGAAGGCGGGCATGCAACCCATCACTGGAAGTCTTTTCAAACTCTACCGGTAGCGTCTTTGGGAAACGAATGGCAACCGGTTTTCCTAGCTTGTATGCTGCTTTTAGCATGGGCTCTATATCTTCAGGACATGAAGGTGTCAGGATTGTCATATTCGGGATTGCTGTGAGTAGGGCGAGGTCATATGCACCATTATGAGAGGGTCCGTCATCTCCGGTTATTCCAGCGCGATCAAGAACTAGTATCACTGGAAGATCGTGCAACGAAATATCTAAATTAGCCTGATCAAATGCTCTGCTGAAGAATGTTGAATATATGGCTACTATGGGTCGCATACCAGCCATAGCCATTCCGCCTGCGGCTATAAGGGCATGTTCTTCAGCGATTCCGACATCAAAGAAACGCTCAGGAAATAGTTCTTTGAACGGTAATAGACCGGTAGGTCCCGGCATGGCTGCCGTGATGGCTACTACATCCTTGTGAAGTTTTCCTAATTCGACAAGAGCTTTGCTGAATGCGTCAGTATAGGTACGAGGATGGTTGTGTGATGCGGTATCGAGATGTTGCCGGGATGTGCTGAACGAAGTGACGGAGGTACCAGATGAGATGCCAGATGTGCTGTATGGCTTGATGGAGGAAAGAGCGTCATCTTCATTTATCGTATTGGGTTTTACATCATGAAGTCGCTGTATATTGTCATTCTCGGCTGGCGCATACCCCTTACCCTTTGTGGTCAATACATGCAAGAGGATCGGCCCTTGCCAGATGGATGCTCGCTTGAGAGCTTCTTCTAGTTGAGGTAAGTTGCTGGAGTCAATGGGTCCTGCATATCTTATGCCCAATGCCTCAAAGAATTGATGAGGAGCGGCCATTTCACGTAGGGCTGAAGTGATACGGTGGATGGATTCATATGCTACGTCACCTATAGCAGGCATATTCTTTATAGTTTGACGAAATTTCTCACGGGTTTTTACGTAATTCGGATACAATCTGAGAGAGGTGATTCCAGTCGAAAGCCTGGAGATGGTTGGAGCATATGATCTACCATTGTCATTCAGCACAATCAATACTCGTTCTTGGGAGTGACCTATGTTGTTGAGAGCTTCGTAAGCAATTCCACCGGTAAGCGATCCGTCTCCTACTAACGCGATGACCCTTCGGTCATCTGCCAGTAGTCGTAGTGAGGCAGCTATACCATATGCATACGATAAAGCTGTAGAGGCATGCGAATTTTCTATCCAATCATGTCGAGACTCTTTTCGAGAAGGGTATCCCGACAAACCACCTGGTTGTCTTAGAGTAGAGAATTCCTTTGTTCTGCCGGTAAGCAATTTATGGACATAGGCCTGATGACCGGTGTCAAAAAGGAGTATATCGTTTGGCGAGTTGAATACCCTATGGAGCGCTATGGTAAGTTCTACGATTCCGAGGTTTGATCCCAGATGACCGCCATTATTGATTACCGTTGTTATAATGGTTTCACGAATTTCTTCGGCCAGTGTGGTCAGATCATCGTAGGAAAGAGCACGAAGGTCGTCAGGGCTGTTTATCAGCTCCAGCATGCGGTTACCTTATCTCTGATTGCAGTATTGCAGTTCATGGTATTCATAATTACTAAGTTAGCGCGTTTGGCGTATGAAATAATAATCACTCTGGCCATCTGGTAGCGTACTCCCTTAACTGATAGTATGGTCAGAATGCCGCTTGATCGACTGACCATTCCGGATTTACCGGGGATAATTACACAGGACGAGGTGCTGCAAACAGCGCATTCTATAGCCTCGGTTCAATGCAAGAATGGCATGATTCCCTGGTTTGAGGGTGGTCACAGCGATCCCTGGAATCACGTCGAGGCTGCTATGGCGCTCTCTGTTACGGGAATGTGGGAAGAGGCCACCCGTGCTTATGAATGGCTGGTATCCAGCCAATTACCGGATGGTTCATGGTTTAATTATTACACAGACGCAGCTGGAGTAGTAGATCAGCGTATAGATACCAATGTGTGTGCCTATATTGCGGTCGGTACGTGGCACCATTATTTGGTGACTGGTGATTTGGGGTTCTTGGAGTGGATATGGAAAGTGCTGGACAGAGCTGTTGCTTTTGTGCTCCGTTACCAGACGGAGAACGGTACAATACTATGGTCGGTTGATCCCGATGGACATTCTGGACGTTATGCTCTTCTTACTGGCTCCAGCTCTATATATCATGCATTGCGTTGCGCTATAGCCTGTGCCGATACTCTGGGCTATGATCGCCGTGAATGGAAAGCTGCTGCCCGTATGCTTGGTCGTTCATTGTCCAATCCTGATGATGGGTTTGAACCAAAACGAGAGTTTGCTATGGATTGGTATTATCCCGTACTTTGTGGTGCTTTGAAGGGAGAAGCTGCAGCAAGACGCTTGGATAGTGATTGGGATACATTTGTTATGGATGGATTGGGTGTCAGATGCGTATCTACCGGTCCGTGGGTTACTGCCGCTGAAACTGCAGAGTGTGCTATTGCCCTCTCGAAGCTGGCTTTTGGAACTGCTGGTCTGACTGATAGTAGTAGCTCGACTGCGGCTGGTCTGACTGCATCCAATTCAATTAATATTACAGACTTGACTCAAAATATAAGTTCGATAGATATAAGCTCAATAGATAGTATAAATCGATTTCATAAGAATGCTCGTGACCTAATTCTCTGGTCTCGGAACTTGCGTCGTGAAGACGGTTCATACTGGACGGGCATGGTCTATCCTGAGCAGGTCACATTTCCGACCGGTGAGAGCACTACGTATACTGCAGCCGCTATTATTCTTGCAGTTGATTCCCTGAGAGAGGGTAGTCCAACGAGTAAGGTGTTTTTTTAGTCTCAAACGACTTGGACTTATCAAACTACTTGTACTTAGTCTAGAACGGCAGAGATTCTTTTGAGTATACGTAACGAACCTTCGCATAGATGATCTACCCAATTGCCGGAGTCCAGGGCAGCCTGGTATATCTCAAAAGGTGGCCTTCCCCCGTCTCGAGGATCCGGGAAGACATCGTGTATAGCAAGTAGACCGCCTATGCGCACAAACGGACTCCAAGCATTGAAGTCTCCCCATGCAGCCGTTTCACTGTGTCCACCGTCTATGAAGCACATATCTATTGGTGTATTCCAAATTTGGGCAACGGTGGTCGAATTACCTACAATGCCAATTACACAGTCTTCGATGTCGGCACTCTCGACTGTGCGGCGCCAAAACGGAAGAGTGTCTATGCGTCCTGTATCGGCATCTATTACAGTGTCATCAAAGTGTTCCCACCCTGGTTGTTGTTCTTCCGATCCACGGTGGTGATCCAGGCTGATAAGAAGTGCTCCGCATTGCTTGGCTCCTGTTCCAAGGTATACGGTAGATTTTCCACACCATGCACCTATCTCAAGTATGATTGGTTGTCTTTTCTCGGTTGTCGTCAGAGATATGGTAGATGCTGCATTGTATAGTGCCATTCCTTCGTTTTCTGGCATAAAGCCACGTGTCTCTCTGGCCAGTTGAGCCTGTGCCGGTAGCATATTATGGCTGGAAGACGCTTTTACTTTGAGCGATCATTCGCTGTGCTAGACGATAGTTGACCGAGAGTTTTTCTGATGTCTGAGTGAATGATCTTTTTGCAGACTCTACAGGATGTTCTGCAAGAAAGCTGGTCACCTGATCTACCAGTGTTGCAGTGCCGTAAAGGAATTTTGCTCCTTCTACCATACGTGAGACAGTATTTTCCGGGATACGGGCTAATAGATTATCCCAATTTTCCATTACTTTCTCCCATATCTTTTCATTACAACTTACATTAGCCAACAACTCGCGAATGAGGAAGGGTGCATTTTGGGTCCTTACCTCTGTTAGCGCCAAATCGAAGGCACGCAACGAAAGGTCTTGCTGGTAGAATTCTCCCAGAGAGTACAGATAGCGGTTTTCCTCTTGTGGAGTACCTGGCGCTCTGTAGAGGGTCAGAAGTTGGTCGAATTCAGTAGCACCACCCCATCTTGCTACGATTCGCAGTACGGCAGAGGATATGTCAGGAGATATTGGTGTTTGCGTGTCGATAAAGTTCGTATATACAGATTTTGCAAACTGAATTACATCAGCATCCTTTGAAATGGTTCCAAGGGCGGTTATCAAGTATGATCGCAGTACGGCGATTCTTTCGTCTTCACCGTCGGATGGAGAGATTCCAATCCTATCGAGAACAGGGTGAAGAAGTCTGCTTAAATAGGACGAGAGCAGAGAAGCCTCAATGGATTCCTCGGGCAATGCAGTGGACACGAACTGTAACGCCCTGATTGCAACTGACCATATATCCGGATCCAATTCATCGGATGAACCCAGAGAGTCTATTACTGTTAACATGTCACTTAGGTCATATTGTTCTGCTGTAAGCAATGCCCAAGCATCGCTGATGAAGTTAAAACGCTCCAGTCGACTCATCTGAGATATTGAGTTGGCCAGGTACTTAAGGTGTTGGCTTGAATAGCGTGTCCGGTAAAAACCCCATCCGGCAGCATTAAGCATCCATTGAGTTGTGGCTATGTCATTCCCGTTGCTGCTGGCAGTATTGAGCAGTATGGCAGTAGAGACATCATCGCTGCTTCCATTCCCGTTACTATTACCATCTGGCGCACCTCCAAGTTGTCTCGCAATAATCGGTATCAGCCAGCTTTCGTCGTTTTCTCCATCTTCACTGGTTGGCATGTACAGAAATCTTGACTGAGAAAGCTTGGTATGGACATCATCTATAGATACAAGGGGAAAGCCACCCCGATATATCCAGGACTCCATGATTGCATTGACTGGCTGCCCGGATACAGTTTCCAGCGCCCGCCAAAGATCAGGTGTTTCGGTGTTAGAATAGGCATGGTTCTTTAGATAGTTGCTTACCCCCTTTCTGAATGTCTCGCTTCCAAGGTGTTGCTCCAGCATTCGCAGCACAGAAGCACCCTTTTGGTATGTGATCACGTCAAACATGCTCTGTGCCTCTTCGGGGGGGCCTACAGGATATTCTATTGGCCGGGTACTGTGGAGGCTGTCTATATCCATTGCCTGTTCACGTTCGATTCCAAAACCGACCCATCGATGCCAGGTCGGTCTGAATGCATCTACACAGAGCAACTCCATGAAAGTTGCAAATGCCTCATTGAGCCATATTCCATTCCACCATTTCATGGTTACCAGATCGCCAAACCACATATGCGCTATTTCATGAGCTATTACGTCGGCGGCCCTTTCCAGTTCGGGCTTGGATGAACGACTAGGGTCAAGCAGGAGAAGTGACTCTCTGAATGTAATGCAACCAAGATTCTCCATTGCCCCAAATGCAAAATCCGGTATTCCCACCAGATCCAGCTTTTCACCGGGATAGTCAATACCAAAATAATCGGTGAAGAACTTGAGTGCATGATCTGCTACTTCTAGAGCGTAGTCTGTCAAACCTTCCTTGCCTGGTACATGTATGACTCGAACAGGCACTTTGCCAACCATTCTGGTTTCGCTTGATACCAGTTTGCCTACTACAAAGGCCACCAAATAGGTGGACATGGGCATTGTTGGAAGAAATGATACCAATTTTTTCCCGTTGCCGTTCTTTACAATGTTTCTTACCGGCCAGTTTGATACTGCTTCCAGTTCTTCGTTTATCTCGAGATCAATGGTAAATCTTGCTTTGCAATCAGGTTCGTCTATGCACGGAAAGGCGCGTCGCGCATCAGTAGCTTCGAATTGAGTGGTAGCCAGAACCTGTTCATTACCGTCAGGATCCTTGTATGACGAGAGATAAAAGCCTCTTAAGGCGTTGTTCAGACTTCCAGAGAATACCAGCGACAGTGTGGCATTACCGAGTTTCAGAGAATCGGCAAAGTTGAGTTTGACTAGTTGTCTATCGGTGTCCAGTTCTATTCTTTCTGCCAGCAAAATGTTGTTATTGTTTTCATCGGGTAAATCGTTATCGGATGAATCGCTATCGGACAAGTTGTCGTGCTCTTTGTTGGGTGGATTTACTTGGATGGAAGCTTTGCTGACGGAGAGGTCAGCAGCGTGCAATTCCAGTACTTTGGTGGGTGAAGTTATTTGTCCCTCTATTATAACTGTTCCTGAAAATGTTGCATTATCCAGATCGGGGCTCAGGCGTATGAAATAATGTTCTGGTTCGAAAAAGCGTGCCAGCCTATGAGTACCTGTATTACTTGAGTTGCTTGTAGCAGGGTTGTTCGTGTTGGTAGGGTCGGTCATTTCGAGCCTTTCTGGCTTTTGGGCGCTTTGAAGGTTATGGCTAAGTATTGCATGGTGTACCAGTATAGTGTCCCGCAAATAACCATGGGTTCCCACCAGCCAGATGACACCCCTGACTTGCCGTATAACGTCACGCTATTTACGAGGCACTGCACTACAGTAGTATAGTATCTCGTAAGTAATACTGGGGACGTAGGTGTATTAAAAGCGCGGCGTCATTAGAGGAATGGAGAATTAAATGATCAGCTCGACGAAGAAGCCAAGAAACCTAGAACCTCCAAAGAATCGAGGACAACGAAGGTTTGGGCTGGTGGCCCTGGGGTCGGCGATAGTAGATGTTATTGTCAAGTCAGACGATGCTTCTATAGAGAGACTTGGCCTTACCAAAGGGCAGATGGCATTGGTGGGTAATGCAAGGGCAGGAGAGATTATCGAGTCGGTTGGCTCCGGAGTGAAGTCGTGTGGTGGATCCGCCGCCAATACAGCTATAGGTTTTGCTCTGCTTGGGGGAGCAAGTGCTTTTATTGGAAAAATTGCAGACGATCACCTCGGTCGGCTATTTGCGAAGGGGATGGAAAGTCACGGTGTAAAGTTTTTTCCGATTATCGCTCTTGCCGCATCTTTTGTAGAGGAAGGCAATCAGGATGGAGGCAACCAGAAAAACAGCCGGAACTTATCTACCGGTAGCTGTACGGTGTTGGCTACCCCCGATGGTGAGCGTACCATGGCGACCAACTTGGGGGTGGCAAGTACTCTGGCAGCTGATGAAATCGATTCTACCCTGGTCAGTGACTGTGACGTATTTTACGTGGAAGCTTATTTGTTGGATATTCCGTCAGCCGTTTCTGGTATTACCAATGCCATGGAACGAGCCAGGCAGGCAGGAAGTAGGGTGGCGCTCAGCCTGTCAGACAAGTCGTGCGTGGTT
>JAMCPC010000033.1 GCA_023379725.1 Actinomycetota bacterium | reverse complement strand
ACGCTGGTGATGGAAACGTGCACTTATCTATTTTTCAGCCAGATCCTGACGTACGCCATGCTGTAGTGCTGTCTATTCTGCAATCGGGTGTTCAATTTGGTGGAGGAGTCTCTGCTGAGCATGGTATCGGCAAGGCAAAGCGTGATGACTTCATTGAGTTGGAGGATACAGGAAAACTGGATGTCATGCGCAGGATTAAATCGGCGCTGGATCCTGCAGGGCTATTCAGTCCGGGCAATATCCTGTAATTTCTCTAGTGGTCTCCCTAGTTCAGCTCGTCTCTTGCTTGTCACATCGTGTTCTTGGTGGCTTGCCGATTTGATCTCTTTTCTCACGGGTCTAAAACCAGGGGCTTGTGAAGTGGCGTTTGGTCATTGTATCCTCAGCTCAGGAAATATCCTGTAGGATAGATAGTCAGTATGAACGGTGCTCAATTTTTTATGTCTACACTGGCATCAAATGGTGTTTCTGTCTGTTTTGCCAATCCAGGTACTTCAGAGCTTCATCTTGTCGAAGCTATAGATTCTACAGAGGGCATGAGAGGTGTGCTTACTCTTTTCGAGGGAGTCGCCACGGGAGCTGCAGATGGCTATGGACGTATGGCCGATCGTCCGGCTGCTGTCCTGCTTCATCTCGGCCCTGGGCTTGCTAATGGACTGGCTAATCTACATAATGCCCGTCGCGCAGGTAGCCCGGTAATTTGCATCGTAGGGGAGCAGGCACTCTATCATCGAAAGTACGACCCTCCCCTTAACATGCTGTCCAGCATAGAGTCTTTGGCATCAAGCGTATCTGCAGTTGTCTTGATGCCGATGACTAATGACGAAGAGACATTGAAAGGAATAGTGAGCGAGGCTATTAACTTTATTACTACCGGTTATGCAGATACAGACAGTAAAAGCGGTTTGTATTCAGAGGCGGCTACTGGCTTTGATTCCAGTGATACAGATTATGATTCTGACTATATATCCACGCGTGCAATTGGAAGGGTTGCAACCATTATAATGCCGGCAAATATATCTTGGACGGATACATCTCTGTCAGATGAATTGCCTGTATATACGCAAGATACTAGCGTGAAAGAGCTAAATGACGATGTTATTCAAACAGTAGCCGGTTTGCTGGGCTCGGGCGATAAAACCTGCTTATTGCTGGGCGGTCGAGCACTCAGGGAGCACCCTATCCGGACAGTAGCACATATAGCCTCTCTTACTGGAGCTCGCTTATTTGCTGAAACGCTACCTAAACGCATCCAGAGAGGTGGATCTATACCTTCTATTGATAGGCTAGGTTACTTGCCTGAAATTGCAATAGATCAACTCTCGGGTATAGAGAATTTAATTTTGGTGGATACTCCCGCGCCAGTATCATTCTTCGCTTATGAAAACGTGCCCTCATCATTGGCTCCAAGCGGTTGTCGAGTGATCTCTATTGCGTCTGGCTTTGACGACATAGAGGGTACATTGGACAGTCTTAGCGAGATGGTATCTAAATTATATGAGACTACCAGTGCATCCGACTTGGCTTCTGCAACTACTAATAGTAAGTCCGTTGGATCATCCGATGCGTTTGTCGGGAGCGAAGAGGATAGAGGGAGCGAAGCGCAAGGCACTGACCAGATCAGCAGCCATGTTGTTGACCACGACCACGATCACAATCACAATCACGTTGTTGGCCAGAGTATTGATCATGCTGAAAGCCGCATTTCGTTTCCCTCCGGCAAACTGGATAGTGATACTCTTGGTAGGATATTTGGTGCACTTTTGCCTGAGAGATCCATTGTGGTAGATGAGGGTGTTAGTGAAGGCATATGGCCATATATCCATTCGGTCAACTCTCCGGTGCATGATTGGCTCTGCCTCTCAGGAGGTGCCATAGGTCAGGGAATGCCGTTATCCATCGGAGTTGCAATAGCGTGTCCTGATCGTAAGGTGATTAATCTGGAGGCTGATGGTAGCGCTATGTATACGATCCAATCGTTGTGGACACAGGCCAGGGAGTCGCTGGATGTTGTTACGATTATTTTGGCAAACCGATCATACCAGCTTCTACAGATAGAGATGGATAGGATGAGCATAGATCGTTCAGGAGAATATGCAAATGGTCTTACGGGTATTGCATCGCCAGAGATTGACTATGTGGGTATTGCACGGTCTATGGGAGTGAGTGCAGTGAAGGTAGACGATGCAGATACTTTTGCCGCTACCTTTTCTGAGGCTCTTTCTGTTTACGGACCGTACCTTATTGAGGCCATCTTGTCATGAATGTCATGAATAGACCCGGTGAATCGGCTAACAGATCTTTGGAAGATATGATGCTTGCTGCAGTGGAGGGCGATCGTCTGGCTTTGGCAAGGATGCTTACGATGGTGGAGCGTGGCGGAGACAGTTCTGCAGAAGTGGCTCGTGTGTCGTATAGATCAAAGCAGAGAGGACAGACAGTAGGCATAACGGGTGCTCCAGGTGCTGGTAAGTCGACCTTAGTGGAGAAGTTGATCTCTGTTGCCAGGGAGGGAGGCAAGAGTCAGGTAGCAGTCATTGCAGTAGATCCGACTTCTCCATTTAGTGGTGGTGCAATTTTGGGTGACAGGATACGCATGCAGAGTCACGCTGGTGATAAGGGAGTATTTATACGCTCCATGGCCAGTAGGGGACATTTGGGGGGGCTTTCGATAGCGGTTCCAGAGGCGATGAGACTCCTCGAAGCTGCAGGTATGGACCCTGTTATAGTCGAAACTGTTGGAGTAGGACAGGTCGAAATAGAGGTTGCATCGGCAACCGATACGACTGTAGTAGTTCTTAATCCTGGTTGGGGAGATGCTATACAAGCTAATAAAGCCGGTATATTGGAGATAGCAGACATTCTTGTTGTGAACAAGGCTGATCGTCCTGGTGCAAAAGATGCAGTCCGTGACCTGCAACAGATGCTGGATATGGCGTTTTCTCTCGGCATCCATCCCAGAGCAATGACCAAGTCTACAGGTGCGTCGCAGGAAATGTGGCGTCCCCCAGTGCTGGAGACAGTAGCATCTACTGGTGAGGGAATACCGGAACTCTGGTCAGCGGTAGAGAATCATAGGGTGTATTTGGAAGAGAGCGGGGAAGGTACCTTGAGACGACGTAAACGAGCAGAACGAAGTATTGCCCTGGTGCTTGAGGCAGAGATGGCAAAGCAGTTGGAAAGGATACGCTCTGGTCATATGTACGTATCGTTGGTAGATGCTACCGAGTCAGGCCATAGTGACCCCTATGAAGCTGCCGAGAAATTGATGCGTGAGGCTGATTCCGGTAGGTGACCCATCCGTAATGACATGTAATAGTGATTTGCGTGGATGACATGCAGAGCTTATTTGATCAGCAAGCCAGTAGTATTTTGGTTGCTCAAGCGCCACTAGCTGATCAATTAAGGCCAAGGACATTGGATGAAATGGTCGATCAGCAACATCTTGTCGGGGTTGGTGCACCGCTCAGGAAATTGATTGAATCAGATAAGCCAGCTTCTATACTACTTTGGGGGCCTCCAGGTACTGGGAAAACTACCGTTGTTTCAATACTGGCATCTACTACTCAGCGTGCGTTTACCAGCCTTTCAGCTACATCTTCTGGAGTACGAGATGTACGCCAGGCTATAGATGCAGCCAAGGAACGACTTGGCTATGAATCACGTGGAACGATATTATTTGTGGACGAGATCCATAGGTTCTCAAGCACTCAGCAAGATTCACTGCTTGACGCTGTCGAAAAAGGGGTGATATCTCTGGTGGCAGCGACAACGGAAAACCCGTATTTCAGTGTCGTACCTCCCTTGCTGTCACGTATGACGCTTTTCCGGTTCAAGCCACTCAGCCAAGAGGCGCTTACTGATCTTGCATATAGGGCATTACAACGGCTGCAGGCTGATTGCGATGAAGAGGCTTTAGATCTATTGCTGGCGGTTGCCAATGGAGATGCCAGGGCGGCATTGGGCGTACTGGAAGTAGCTGCGTCTATCTACGAACCTGAAGAGGCACACAGCATGACACCAGCCAAAGTGCATATAAACTCCGCTTTGATACATGAAGCCGCCGGAGCTCGTTACGCACATGGTGGGCGTGACTCGCATTACGATGAGGCAAGTGCTTTCATAAAATCAATCAGAGGATCTGATACAGATGCTGGGTTGTTCTGGTTGGCCAGGATGCTGGACAGGGGAGAGGACCCAAGGTTTATTGCACGCAGGTTGGTCATACTGGCAAGTGAAGATGTGGGTCTTGCTGATCCTAATGCGTTAAGCATTGCTGTAGCTGCAGCGCATGCTGTTGAGTTGGTCGGGCTACCGGAAGCTCAGCTCAATTTGGCAGAAGCAGTAATCTATCTTGCTAGAGCGCCAAAGTCCAACAGAGTGACTACCGCCCTGGCAAAGGCCAGCCAGGATGTGAAGTCGTTGGCTGCCAGCGGTTCTCAAGGTGAGGTTCCGCTACATCTGAGAGGTACCGGCTATAAGGGAGCTTCCAGGCTTGGCCACGGTGAAGGGTATCGTTATCCACACAACTTCGAAGGTGGCGTAGTCGAGCAGCAGTATCGTCCGCCAGGTGCAGAAGGTCATGTCTATTATGAGCCAAGCGGGTACGGTGAGGAGACTTAATAGTTAACCGCGCAAGTAGCAGTACAAGTAGCAGTACAAGCGTTAGTACAGGTAGCAGCATAGGCAGCACATTAGGTATCCATATCGTAAAACTTAATGACCGGAATGACCGAAATGACCGGGATGGCCGGAATGATCGGAATGGCCGATTTTGGAAGATATTATGGCTGTTCCTGTCTGGGATGAGGACTCGTTTTAGGAGGGATGATTACTGCCGTATGGGCAGACTTACCACTCAGATGAAGTACATCTGCATGCAGAGACGGCTTCTCCAAGTACTGATCTTTACCACTAACTCGATATGAGTTACTTGAAACAGAGCTATCTGTAACAGAATTATCTGGGTTACCCAGAGCTGGGCTATGTGGAGTGATGTTAACAATTTCCGTGTTCTCGGGTACCAGTTTGATAGTAGCGGCAAATGGATCGAGTATGCGGAGTTTTTGGTCGAAGATATTTTGTGTGGAGTTTATCTCTTCTAAAAGCTCCCATTCCTTACTACTGTAAGTAGCAAGGTCATCGGAGATCACCCTAAGTCCTCCTGTAGCTGCAATGACCTGTGCGCCGATACGTCTCTCTCTCGGGGTTAGCCTGGTACGAGTATTTCTTATTAAGATGCAATCTGGATCGTTTATCCAGAGTCTCCTATGGAGTGGGGCACGAAGTAATGACATACGTAGGGATGATCTGAGGGACGGCACTGTATCTGGATATCCTGGCAGTCTTAATGAGTGCGTAGACCAGAGTGCGGCAGTATCGGGAGATACTCTCATAGCGTCGACAATGCCAACGGCTTGAGAGAGCGGGCATCCACAGCCAAGCAGGTAAGCGTCATCACCTATACCATTGCGCACTGCTTGAATACCCATGGCCAGCGACTCTGCACGAGTGTACCTGTCTCGCCCTAATCGTGTGGCAGGCATAGCAGCGGCGTATAGAAAATCTATCTTATGGTAAGTCCAGCCGCGCTCTTTCAGGGTAGAAAAGGTATTTCTAAGGTGATCTAGTACAGCAGGGTTGGTAGTGTCGAGAGCAAGTCCCCATCCTCCCCAGCCAATCGGGTTCCAATTGGCCTTTAATGGATGGCCCTTGCTGTCGCGACATACCCAGTCAGGGTGCTCGCTCAGAACTGCAGACTTTGCGGAAGCAAGAAATGGGGCTGTCCATATTCCTGCTTCCATCCCATTGCTTCGTATGGTGTCCACCAGCATCTCCATCTTGGATGCATTGAACTTTTGATTGTATGTGGCCCAATCCCCAAGTGCTGACTGGAAACAGTCATCTATTTGCATGACATTGAAGCCATGTCTGCTGGCTATCAGCGTATTGGCAACGATGTCTTCAGGCGACACCTTGAGATAGTAATGATACCATGTACACCAGCCGAGTGGGCTGAAGGCATTGTTACGTGCTGATGACTCCGAGGCTGTCATATCCGCATAGTTTGAGTAAAGCTCTCCAGGATCACCCGATGCTACATATATCGGATCAATTATGCGCTCCTCACCGGGACCTATTACGATTCCATCCAAATAGCAGGTGGCCTGTAGGGATATTCTTCTTGAGGGAGCGGCGTTGCCTACTGTGCCGTGCATGTGACTGTGAGTATAGTCAAGCTCATGTTCGGGTATCGCTGCAATAGCCGTCAGGTTGCGCTTTCCCGACAGTGCACCTACGATTCCCGCCTCGTTTCCCTTTTTGCCAAAGCCGTCAGCCGTCAGCAGAAATTGATCTCCAGTTACATAGCGCCCTGACATATTGGAGTCGGCGTGCAGCATCCCTCTTACCCATGCAGGTGACAATCTCTGGGTCCTTCTGGGGCGATCAGCTTGCCTGGGCCCTACCACTGACCAACTCTGCCAGCCATGTTCCATGACCAGTTGCGGGTGAATATCAAACAGGATCCTGACCTCTGATACCCGGACAGCTCCATTCGATCGGGTAGCAGGGTTGCGTACGGTTATATCTATACGCAATCCTTTGGCGAAGGGAGTGACTTCAGTGCTGGCTTCTAAGGTATCAGGAGAAACCATAATTGAGGTTACCGGGTTTTCCATAGTGACATCTTAGGCATTTTGAGTGTGCTTTGCCAGTTCTGCTCCCTCCGGTTCTGCTCCCTCCGGTTCTGTTGCACGGTCAGTACAACTTGTCTGTCCTCGCCCTGGATGGCCTAATTTTGATATCCCCCATGGATAAAGTCAGGGAGTAGCTCTTTAACTATCCCGCTGCCGTTGTCAGAGGATGGCTGCCTGTGAATAAGTCACCTTGGTATTGTGGAGTTATACTTATTGACACTTGTGTCAGTAGTTGCTAAGGTAGTTCTTGTTGGTCAGGTTGTAGGTACGAGAGTAGAGATACATATAGTGCAGGTATGAGAGTGTAGGCACAGTAGTACAGGTATACTGCTGCGAATGAATATGAGTGTGAGTAGTCTAGTAAAACAGATTGGAGGTATACGGTGAAAGAATATAGCGAACTGTTTATAGGTGGGCAGTGGGAGAAACCGTCAGGATCGGGTGTCATTAAGGTGGTGAGCCCATCGACAGAAGAGGTCATAGGCTCTGTACCTGAAGGCACTACCGAAGATATAGACAGAGCCGTACTGGCGGCAAGGGACGCTTTTGATAATGGTCCATGGCCGAGTATGGATCCGGCTGAAAGGGCGGAGATACTGAAAAAGGTAGCATTGGGCATCCAGTCAGATGCTCAGGGGTTTGCCAACGAAATAGCCAACGAAGTGGGTAGCCCGGTCTCTTGGGGGATGGCTGCGCAGGTGCTTGCTCCGGTGTTTATATTCAACTATTATGCTGGGCTTGCTGGTACTTACAACTTTGAGGAATTGAGGCAGGGGGTACTCGGCCAGGCTGTTGTAATGAAGGATCCGGTAGGAGTGGTTGGCGCGATTGCACCTTGGAATGTTCCATTGTTCATTGCTGCTGCCAAGATAGCACCGGCACTTTTGGCAGGCTGTACCGTGGTGTACAAACCTGCACCCGAGACACCGTTATGCAATAATCGTTTGGCTGAGTTGTTTGAGTCGGCTGGCTTACCCGAGGGTGTCTTATCTATGATTCCTGCTGGCAGAGAGGTAGGGGAGCACCTTGTGACACATCCCGGAGTAGACAAGATCTCGTTTACCGGGTCTACCATTGCAGGGAAAAAGATTGGTGCCCTATGCGCAGAGCGTATGAAGAGATTCAGCCTGGAACTGGGAGGTAAGTCTGCGGCTATCATACTGGACGATGTAAACATTGATGAGGTGATACAGGCTTTGGTGCTGGCAGGAACTATGAATAATGGGCAGGCGTGCGTAGCTCAGACTCGCATACTCGTGCCCAACAACCGTTACAAGGAGATTACGGATGCCCTCGTAGATCGAGTCTCCTCTATGGTGGTAGGTGATCCAGCTGATCCCGGTACCGAAGTGGGGCCTCTGATTGCAGAGAGGCAGAGGGATCGAGTAGAGGGGTATATAGCTGTAGGCAAGGAAGAGGGCGCCAAGATAGCTACCGGTGGTAGACGGCCGGAGAAGTTAGAGCAAGGGTGGTATGTGGAGCCGACCGTTTTTGTCGATACAGATAACTCCATGAAGATTGCGAGAGAGGAGATATTTGGACCGGTGCTGGCAGTTATGCCATATGTAGAGGTAGGCGAAGCCATTGAGATAGCCAATGATTCACCTTACGGGTTGGCTGGTACAGTTTGGTCATCCGATCCTCAGCGTGCATTAGAGGTAGCGAAGAAGGTAAGAACTGGCAGTACCACCATAAACAACTTCCTTTTAGACTTTGCTGTTCCTTTTGGCGGATACAGGGAATCCGGTATGGGGAGGGAGTTCGGTCCGGAAGGGCTTGAGCTGTTTCTGGAGACCAAAGCGATTAACCTCCCTCACGGATTTACGCCGTCCATGGCCTGAATCGTTAGTAGCACAGCTCCGTCGATGTTTGAGAGACGTGAGCGTATCTCAAATCGGCATGTGTTTGACATCCTTCACACGGCTAAAGTTGCGGAGTTGCACTTGTCGTTTGGTCATAGTGGCCAGGCTATATTAGTGATTCATTGTTCCTTTAGTGGCTTGTTTATCGGATAGTTTTCCATCTGCTTGCTGATCACTGATCTAATTGAATACGGCTGTATATATTAGATACGACAGTATGCATATGACCCAGCTAGTGTAGTGTGGTCTGATACGGTTGATAGGGTGCAACTTAGTCATATATCTGTTTCCGGTAGCGACGATGGCTGTCTCGTCGATGGCAAACTGGCAATTGACCGGGCAGGGAGGGTCTAAATTTTACTGAGTGTCTTTTTTACCGGGACATTGTAGGGATTGTTGCTACGTGTACTGGGAGCAGTGTTGAGTG
>JAMCPC010000032.1 GCA_023379725.1 Actinomycetota bacterium | reverse complement strand
TTCGCTAGGCTCTGGGTCACCTGACAGCTCACCACAGGCATCTGCGAACTACGCCTACGACCCTACAGGCCTCATCTCCTCGGAGACCACCACGACAACTGGTCCACAAGGACCTTCTTGTAGCCCATCAGCTCCTCTGAAGACATCTAAGCCACCGGCTCCAGTCCCGTGTGCTACAACAACTGGCTTTACCTGGAACACTGCAAGCTCAATCCCGACAGCTATAGAGGTAGGCTCTTATTACTATGTCTATGGACCACAGGGCACACCCATAGAACAGATCGGACCAAATGGAAGTACCCTCAGCTATCTAGCTAATCGTGAGGGATCTACGGTGGCACTTGTGGACTCAGCTGGCCATGTAGTAGCACGTTATGCCTATAGTGCCTATGGGAGTCTCATCTGTGGACCATTTACCCATCCAAATACGCCACCCAACTCCCCACCATGTCATCCGTCCCCACCCACACCACCTGCAGCCTGTCCACCGCCATCACAGCACAGCCCAGTAGGACCTCCACCATGTATTGCCCGTGCTATTGCAGCCAACCACTTCCTCTACGACGGGCAGTACTTGGATACAGTCTCAGGGCTCTACTATCTCCGTGCCAGGTGGTATGACCCGGCCACCGGCCAGTTCACCTCCATAGACGCACTTGTTGCCATTACAGGTCAACCTTACTCCTATGCAGGTGGTGACCCGGTGAATGGCAGTGACCCGAGTGGTACATGCACCAGGTGGAACTTGTCATGTCATTGGGATAACTTCAAGTGGTGGTTGAAGATCGAGGCAAGCTCATCTGGCAAGGTAGCGGTTAATGAGAACCAGGCGGAGAACTTTCTTATCAGCAACGGCATCCCATGTGATGCTGCAAATGATTGGATAGAGTCATTTAATTGGGATCAGCCGGTGTACATGACCCTTACAACCAATATCTCAGGTTCTGTCTATCGCTACTACGGCGGCAAGAGCATTGCCCGGGGATACTTCTACACAAACTTTTCAGGCTATTACTTTCCGCAATGGTACATCCAATCGGAGCTGGCCCTCAATCCATTTCAAAACTCGGCGTATTGGGTTACGCAGGTAGGTGCCAGTAATAGTTTCACAGGAACGCCCCTTGTACTTGAGGGCGCAATCAATGGTGGAGGGGCCAACATTGAGCAGTATGTGGTCTATAATCCCAACGAATGGGCTTTCGGCCAAGGTGTACCTACGGGATGGAGTACTTTCTGGAATCCGCCGCCCCCTCCTCCGTGGTGGAAGACGATTCCCTATTCACCGATAGATCCCGACTGAGATGACTTCGTTGCCATCCAGCTCAAGTGCTGAAGACCTAATCCGGAGGGGACCGCGTCTTGACCAGTTGACTCATGCGTTGGAGCATGCTCAACGCTCTCTGGCTGAACCACTCACCGAACAGAGACGCCAAGAAGGATGGACAGAAGATCGAAAAATGTTTGTTGTGTCCTATGTGGATAAGGTTGCGCATGCACTTGATGAGCACAAGTTGCGGCTGGTGGAAAAAGTTGGCTGGATGCGTGACGGCATATTCGATGCCGAATGGGGGATGGGGCCATATGCCTGGCAATCAAACAAATGGAAGTCGGCGGTTCTCGGTGTGTCGAATGCTCTTTCAAATTACCAGAAAGGAGAGCAGTTTCTCCGTAAAGTGCTATCTACAATCAAGGCTCTTGAGCCAGGTGACGATGAAGGAGTGCAGCGTGATCAGGTCAAGGAGAAATATGTCGAACTCCAGGTGCTGGTTCTGTTGCTTCATGGATTTGCGGAGAAACTTCTCGACGGGTTGCCCATTTCCTGGGAAGATCTCAGGGCGTTCCATGATGCAGTACTGCCCATTGGAGCTGGGTATCCATGGTTTGATCCCGATGATGGTCGTTTAGGCGCCGGGGCGCGCATTGATGAAACCAGCATCTGGCACAAGGCAGCGATAGAGGAGATGGCTCTTGAGCACCCAGGTGACCTTGCGAGATTCCGTACCCGCCTGCAGAAAATGATAGCAGAGGAGTCAGCTCGGTACTTCAAGCAATCGCAGATACCATCTGCTTGGATAACGATCGGAGAGCTCCACGGCAATTGTGTCGGTATGGCAAACCATGATGAGGTCTGGGGCTGTCAACACTGAATCGAGCAGCAGATGACGAGCTATAATGGCCCCATGGGAGGATCACCACTCTCTATTTCAGTTGGTTCGCTAGGCTCTGGGTCACCTGACAGCTCACCACAGGCATCTGCGAACTACGCCTACGACCCTACAGGCCTCATCTCCTCGGAGACCACCACGACAACTGGTCCACAAGGACCTTCTTGTAGCCCATCAGCTCCTCTGAAGACATCTAAGCCACCGGCTCCAGTCCCGTGTGCTACAACAACTGGCTTTACCTGGAACACTGCAAGCTCAATCCCGACAGCTATAGAGGTAGGCTCTTATTACTATGTCTATGGACCACAGGGCACACCCATAGAACAGATCGGACCAAATGGAAGTACCCTCAGCTATCTAGCTAATCGTGAGGGCTCCACCGTTGCTCTCACCGACTCAGCTGGTCATGTAGTAGCACGTTATGCCTATAGTGCCTATGGGAGCCTCATCTGTGGACCATTTACCCATCCAAATACGCCACCCAACTCCCCACCATGTCATCCATCCCCACCTGCACCACCTACAACCTGTCCACCAGCATCTACTCACCCCGCATCTGGCCCGCCCCCATGTCTTTCCCGTGCAGTCCAGGCCAACCACTTCCTCTATGACGGCCAGTACCTAGACAGCATCTCAGGTCTCTACTATCTCCGTGCCAGGTGGTATGACCCAGCCACCGGCCAGTTCATCTCCGTGGATGCTCTTGTTGCTATTACAGACCAACCCTACTCCTATGCAGGCAACAACCCCGTAAATGGTAGCGACCTGCTAGGACTATGGTGGTGGACCATTCATACATGGAGCCTAAATATACAACAAAGCATCCGCCTTATTAGCATATTGGCAGTTGTTTCTAACGTAAGCAATACTATAGCTGAAATAGATGCAATCATCGGTCAGCTTCCCGCATCAAGTACTGTAGCTGCAATTCTTGGTGCCATACTACTAGTTGCGACCGTAACAGGCGTAGACACAGCTAATCTGGAAACGTTAGTGTTGTCTGCACTATTTGCATCAATATTTGCCAACATATGGACAGGCGGCAACATGGGGGTTGATGTTTCATTAGACTATGGTGCTCCAGCTTGGTACCTTTTTCCAACATTTGTAATAACAGTTATTCCGATCTTACCTAAATCACGCTCTCTCTGGAACAGCGCAGTAGCACCAATCAAGTCTAAGTGCAATACATTGTATCGTACTCCTACTAGATACACGGAATATTATGGTTGATGAAGTCAATTGGGATATAGTACTGGCTTTTTGCGAAGCGCAAAATAACATGAGTAATATCATATGCTATTCTACCGACACTACACTTAATAATCTGGATGATTCGGATATAACACGCTTATTCGTTGATAACATGTTGAAATGTCTTCGCGATCATGGTGTTGAGGCGGCCAACCTACAGAAAAATTCCATTGATACGGCAAAAGATTTATTTAATCGCGATGATATCAAATTGGCTCAATATGCCTCAGGTATAGTCAACAATGTTTTAATTCATGCGAATTATATGTCGATTGGAGAAATAACGTCTGAACTCAGACAGCAAATAGCCGATGGTGGTCTCAGTATAGGCGACGATGAAGTTGACCATATAGCGATGTTTATCTATGAATTCTGGCAGTCTGAGAATAATTCGCATTATGCTGAACGTGCCACAATTGTGCGATCTGCTGGTAAATCTATCCCTGATATTGTCCAAGATCTCAAAGCCCAGAGAGCAAAGTTTGGACTTCCCGAGTTGCCCGAAGATGAGCTACGTCGCACTGCTGAGAGGATCTACACGTTTCGTAATCATCCGCTTAAGATCATTGGCTTGCTTGCACACAGCGCAGTAGACATAATTAAAATATTACGTCAAGCAGGCAATAACAAAAGATGAAGCTAGCCATTCGTGCGTCCAGCAACTCGGGCTATCAATAGCCATTTCAACCTACACAGAGAGATGACGAGTTATACTGGTCCCATGGGAGGATCGCCACTCTCCATTGCAGCTACAGCTGGTCATGGGATGCCGTTTGGCTCCATGCCGGTATCACCCAGGTCACCCTGCCTCGCCCGCTCAATCTCAGCAAACCACTTCCTCTACGACGGCCAGTACCTAGACAGCATCTCAGGTCTCTACTATCTCCGTGCCAGGTGGTATGACCCAGCCACCGGCCAGTTCACCTCCGTGGATGCCCTTGTTGCCTTGACCGGCCAGCCCTATTCCTATGCAGGCAACAACCCAATAAACGGAGGTGACCCACTGGGGCTATCGTCCAATGAACCACAGGCATCATTACCAGGCAGCAGCGCTTCTGCTGACGGCACTGGATGCAACATACTTGGCAATGGACCATTTAGCTTGTATGATCAGCGTTTGCATACTAGCAAATACATAGCCACGTTTGCTGTACCCAGGCCGCAGGCATCATCTATTGGCATATTTGGTGGTTTTACGTGTCATGATTGGACATGTGGATATGAGTTTAACCAAGTACAGACTTATCTCATACAGATTTTATTCTGGATATCTACCATTTTTGGTGTCACGGTGGGTTCGGCAGCGATCTGTGCCCTGTTTGGACTTGAATCATCAGGAATGGCTTGTATAACTATCGCCGTTGCTATAAGTGCTATATCATCACTTTTAACCGCGTCGTTAGAACATTATTCTGGTAAATGTCTGTACGTTGGTATCGGTTGGGGCATAGTGGCAACCTATGAAAGGTGTTGATTACAACGAGTTTGATGACTTAACCCGTAAACGGTTAAGGCGTTTGCGGATCATCGGCCTTAGCGTTACTACTACGTTTCTTGTAGCTGTAGGATACATAGGCCATTATTACCCAGGCCCATTCATCATGCTGCTTATACCATTGCTTGGCTTACTGGTAGTCGGGATAGTAGCTGGTAGGCGATTTAATGATATCTTGCGGGATCAACGTGATCGGTATGAGCGTAGTCAAGCTCTACTAGATAGGATAACACATGTAAAGCACGATATTGTTGTCTCTGTGCTAATGTCCATATGTGAAATCGGTATTGCATCGTATTTGGTCACACACTATAATTTTAATTTCACGAATATGAGTCCTTACGGTCGCGTAGGTATTTCCCTGTTTGTCGGTAGTACTATTCCAATGTATTACACCGTACAACGAGTAAGGAAGTATATCGTCATTCGAAGGGAACAGCTACATGTACAATGATGAACTCTACGATCAGAGCGAGGATCTCTACAGAAAGATCTTGATCGCATACATTGGCGATTACCTATGTCCTCCCGACGATGAACGTTATCCCGCCACCCCAGGATACCAACTTACCTCCACAGTAGGCACCGCCTCTGATTACTGACTACCTACCACAGATGCGCTCCTGGAGCAGATATTGGATGCCATCTACTGCATAGAACTCAAGGACGACACCATGAGAAAGACAGGTGTCGACAATTCAGCTCAAAAAGATGCCTACTGAGATGATAGAGATGAGACTACGAAAGGAGGTGAACCAGACTGTCCAAACCACCGAGTGACCACCCAAGTGGGGGGTGGCAAAAAACGATAGGAATGACCGGCAAATTACGCAGGAATAGTCAGACAACCCTCCAGACAATCTATTACATGCCTGTAATTTGCCCTCTGTCGTTCGTTAGCGCTTCAGCATAAAATTCATTCACTGCATCCCTAACGCTTCTCTATGGCCGTAGGATGGCTCTGGCGTCTTCTTTCTAAAGAACATATTTGGCTTGTCCATTAATCAATCTAGGTAATTAATGATTTCCAAATTAGCGGTAAGGGGTCTGTCAGACCGGCGCACTGGCGCTTCGCCCATTCCTGCGTAATACGCAGTCAAGTCCTTGCTCGCCAGGTCTGTGTAATAGGCTGCTCCGTTACTCTGCTTAGGCGTTAATTTATGAATACGTAACATCACTCTATCTTCTAACGCGTCAGATGGATTGCAGATATAGGCGCTACTTCTTGTCCTGTGACAGCCTCAAAGTCAGCTACTTCTCGTGCCAAATCAGGATCAGCCATCAGCAATTCCGCCTGCACCTCGGGCGTGCTCTCGGCTACTTCCAATACCCGAATTATCCGTTGTTTTCGTTCGTCCGGGGGCAAATTATCAAGCGAAACGAATGGCACAGAGGGGTCGGCCTGACTCAATAAAAAAGCTGCGTCTGTATCCACCGAAGCCCCTGACGTGATGGCTAACTTATCCGGCTCTGCTGGTGGAGAATTATCACTCTTTGTTGTGACAACATCAGCGGTGTCATCCTCTGGCTCCGACCGTGCGTCATCCTCATCCTCATCGGGCGGCGGTACAAAAGGTGCTCTGAGCCATGCCAGCAGCTCGGCCTCGTCAGGATCATCAGGACTATACAGGCACTCCAGAATGGCGTTGTGGAGGCGAGCTAGGGTGTCCAAGTCATGTCGAATGGTAGCTACAACTCTGCTCATTGCTGTGGGATCAGACGCATCCCATCCTATCATCTCCCCCTGACCATAGCGCTCTCGCTCCCGCAATTCGGCATTCTCCGTCCGCAGCTGCGCCAATTCCTCTTCCGTCTCTAATTGCTTTTTCTTCACTTTTTCCCGCCATTTGCGCACTCTCTCTGCCTCGCTGGTTGTCATCGACCCATCCTTTCTAACTAGGCCACCCTGTGTGACATCTATATATAGAGGACAATGAGGACTACAGAATTGGCGGCAAGGGGGTCGCTCGCTACCGCTTCGGCATACATTTATTCCATTCACTTCATCCCTAACGCTTCTCTATGAGCCGTAGGATGGCTCTCACGGCACCAGGGCACTAATAGGTACCTCTGGTAATCTACCTTGGTGGTGCGATTGATCCGCTAAGTGGAGTTATGTACTTACCTCTACAGAATGCGAATATCCTATACAACACAACACGTCCTCACAGTTCACTCGACAACATGGCATCTGATGAGATACACTACTTTACATATGAAACAGAGTGGCTTTAAGTTGCTGAGACGTACAATGATGGCTGTCAGTGGAAAATGACAATGGCCGTTGTCATTGTATTCTCATGCCTTGTAAGCTGCATGGATAGATATAGAGGGTAACACGCTTGGGTCGCAAAGTAAGTACCTTGGTAATCAAACAGAGGAGGAAATATATGAGCTATGAGGTAATTGAGCAAAACAAGGAACACATGACACGGTGGAAAGGCTTTGTCCTGTCAGTACCTGGGCAATCGCGTGTTGTGGACATCACCGGTCAGCTGGCCCGGGTCGCTTCGAGGAGCTTGCAATTAATAGTTGTGTTTGTGCTTGTCGTAAGTGGGCTTACCGGCCTGATTGTCACTGCTGTACCCGGCATTGCAGCAGCAGCCAACTCATCTCCAACCTGGGCGATCCAGAAGAGCTACCTCGCGCCTGCATCCAAATTCTTCTCTGTATCCTGTCCGACATCGAGCGACTGCTTTGCCGTCGGGGAAAACACCGTTAATGGACCTGCCCTCTACGAAACCACTGATGGCGGCTCGACCTGGGTGAACGACACAGCCTCCCTCCCCTCTGGCGTGAGCTACCTCGACGGCGTGTCGTGTGTCTCGGCTAGCTTCTGCGAGGCGGTGGGGGGCAACAGTTCCTCCGTCGGCATGGCGTTCTCATGGAATGGCTCGACCTGGACAAGCCAGACCCTCCCCTCAGGTGTGAGTGGCTTCGACGGCGTGTCGTGTGTCTCGGCGACCTTCTGCGAGGCGGTAGGGTACAGCTTCGGCTCCTTGGGCGACGTAGCGCTCTCATGGAATGGCACCACCTGGACAAACCAGACCCTTCCATCAAGTGTGGACAACCTCAACGGCGTGTCGTGTACCTCGGCGACCTTCTGCGAGGCGGTGGGGTTCTACTACGCTAGCTACGGCCCCCCCCTAGGCGCAGCGCTTTCATGGAACGGCACCACCTGGACAAACCAGACCCTCCCCTCTACCATGGGCCAGTTCTACGGCGTGTCGTGTGTATCTGCAACCTTCTGCGAGGCGGTGGGGTACTACAGCAGTTCCAGCACCTCCGGCAACAATAACGGCGCAGCGCTCTCATGGAATGGCTCCGCCTGGACAAACCAGACCCTCCCCTCAAGTGTGAGTGGCCTCGGCGGCGTGTCGTGTGTCTCGGCGACCTTCTGCGAGGCGGTGGGCGGCGACGCAGCGCTCTCATGGAATGGCTCCGCCTGGACAAACCAGACCCTCCCCTCAGATGTGGGCAGCCTGGGCAGCCTCAGCGGCGTGTCGTGTGTCTCGGCTAGCTTCTGCGAGGCGGTGGGGGGCAACTCCTCCAACACTGGCGGCGTAGCGCTCTCATGGAATGGCACCACCTGGACGAGCCAGACCCTCCCCTCTAGCATGGGCCAGCTCTTCGGTGTGTCGTGTGTCTCGGCGACCTTCTGCGAGGCGGTAGGGTACAACTCCCCCTCCAACAATAACGGCACAGCGCTCTCATGGAACGGCTCCGCTTGGACAAACCAGACCCTCCCTTCAAATGTGGGTGTCCTCTACGGCGTGTCGTGCATCTCGGCGACCTTCTGCGAGGCGGTGGGGGGCAACTCCTCCGGCGACGTAGCGCTCTCATGGAACGGCTCCGCTTGGTCGAGCCAGACCCTCCCCTCAGGTGTGGCCCAGCTCAACGGCGTGTCGTGTGTCTCCGCGACCTTCTGCGAGGCGGTGGGGTACAACTTCACCGTCTCCGTCGACGTAGCGTTCTCATGGAATGGCACCACCTGGACGAGCCAGACCCTCCCTTCAAATGTGGGCGACCTCTCCGGCGTCTCGTGTGTCTCCGCGACCTTCTGCGAGGCGGTGGGGGACAACTCCTCCGGCGGTGACGTAGCGCTTTCATGGAACGGCTCAACCTGGTCGAGCCAGAACCTCCCCTCTGGCGTGGGCCGGCTCTACGGCGTGTCGTGTGTCTCCGCTAGCTCCTGCGAGGCGGTGGGCAACGTAGCTCTCTTATGGAACGGCTCCACCTGGACAAACCAGACCCTTCCATCAAGTGTGGACAACCTCAACGGCGTGTCGTGTGTCTCGGCAACCTTCTGCGAGGCGGTAGGGTACGGCTTCGGCTCCTTGGGCAACGTAGCTCTCTTATGGAACGGCACCACCTGGACAAACCAGACCCTCCCCTTAAGTGCGTACGAGCCCTTCGGCGTGTCGTGTGCCTCGGCGACCTTTTGCGAGGCGGTGGGATATACTTTCAATGACATAGTAATTCTGACAACAGTATCGATGCCGTCTACACCTGCTCCGACGATCACCTCCATTAGTCCTACCTCTGGTCCTACATCTGGTGGCACCTCGGTTACCATTACCGGCACCAACTTCACCTCCTCTGCAACAGTGATGTTCGGGTCCATAACTGCAACTGCTACCACGGTCGTATCCTCAACCAAGATCACTGCCACAATCCCACCTGCTACCAGTCCAGGACTTGTAGAGGTTACTGTTCAAGTGTCAGGAAAGACCTCAGCGGGATCAGGGTTCATGTATGTGACAAGTGGTATCCCATATACCCCAGTAACTCCCTATCGCATAGCGGACACCCGTTGTTCGCAAAGTCCACAACCATCTTTTTGTTCTTCTGAGAACCTGCCATCTGCCAACCAATCCCTCTCTTCTCCACCTGCAAATGGCTCCATAACTGTACAGGTAACTGGTACAGGATCTGGAACAAATGGAGTACCTGTAGATGCCCAGTCGGTGATTGTGACAGTTACGGCAATAGCAGCTACAACGGCACATAGCGGCTATCTAACTGTCTATCCGACAGGTACCAATCCACCAACTGCATCATCTCTAAACTATGCACCAGGTATGGCAATACCCAATCTGGTCACAGCCACACTTGGTAGTGGTGGTGCAATAGATATACTCTCTTCTTCTGCAAATGTGAACATAGTAGTAGACGTAGAGGGATACTATGAGCCATCTACCAGTACTACTACAAACAAGTTCACTCCATTACCACTGCCAATACGGGTATTGGATACAAGATGTACGATGAGTCCGCCACCGTCTGGTATCTCCACTTCCTACTGCTCATCTTTGCCATCGACCAACAACCAGATACCTGCACCAAAACCAAATAAATACATCAAGGTCCAGATCACAGGAGATGGTGGGTCATCTGGTGTACCAGTTACTGCAACGGCAGTATCACTGGTAGTCACAGCTGCAGATCCAAGCTCAAGTGGTTTCCTCACGGTGTTTCCTGCTGGATCATCTACTACACCACCTGAGACCTCCAATGTGAACTTCCATGCAAATGTAGCATCTGCAGATTCTGTAACAGTTGGGTTGGGTTCCACTGGTGCTATCTACATCTACAACTCAGCTAATACATCTACCAATGTCGTCGTTGATGTAAATGGCTACTTCTCATCTACTGGCGACGTACTTACTCCGAGTTCACCAGTTAGGATATGCGATACAAGATCATCTAGTTCAATTGGTGGCTTGGATGTTGCAAGTGGAGTATCTGGCCAGTGCAACAATTCAGGTACACCGTTGAGTTCATCTTCAGGCCCCATAACTATACAGGTAACCGGCATTGCAGGTATACCCACCAGTGCCAAGGTGGTAGTAGCAAACATCACCGTAGTCAACACCACTGGATCTGGGTACCTCACTGCCTGGGCTGCAGGTGCAACCCAACCGACTACCTCCAATATCAATTGGGGCAAGGGTCAGGTGATGCCAAATATGGTAATCTCTGCTCTGAACTCAAATGGACAGATGGAGATATATGCATCCAGTACAGCTAATGTGATCATAGACGTGGTGGGCTGGTACTCGTAGGATCTCTTTCGACTCTGATGCTGGATGCATCCTAAAGCCACGTTCTCTTCAAAGGTCTGTGAACGCCCTCAACTCCATAGTGCGAAACAACTGACAGGAAAGCTGATGGCCAACAGGTATGTAGATGTAGCGACCAATACCGTCTGCGGATAACTAATGCTTGACATTGGTATATTGGTATAAGAGAATGGATGTGTAATAATGTGCCCAATAATCCTGGAGCGTGCTTGTGGACAGAGCGAACCTGAAGCGAGGAGCGCGTGAGTACCCATCTGGACAACTTCCTTCCCGGCTCGGTGATCGGAGAAATCGTTTCCGGCAAGGATGTCACATCCATCGCGCTCTCCTGGCACGGCGGAGCGGCCGACCCGTCGATGTTCCTGCAGGTGATTCCATGAGCGCCTGGTGTTCTCAATCTTTTTGGCGCTTACGATGCGTGAAGTATATAGTGGCGAGCGGAGGAGTCTTGCTCGCTCTCTCCGTAGTGCTGGCTGCCTGTGGCACCAGTGAGCGGCCCATCTCGAAGCGAGCGGCCTCTCGATCAGGCACAAGCCATCACCTGACACTAGCGAATCCTGCACCAGGAACTCACTCCACGTTGTCACCCGCGGTCGGATCGACCTCGTGGCCACTGCAGGGCAACAACGCGTGGGGAGACCGCTATTCGCCGGATGCGAGTCTCACTGTTTCAAACGTAGCGAGTATGGTGCCGGCATTTAGCGTAGGCCTTTCTGTCTCGCGCGGTGGCGAGGAGGACTATCCCATTGAGTCGCATGGTGTGCTTTACGTCACCACAACTGGCGACCGGGTGATTGCCCTGAACGCGGCGACGGGAGCTGAGATCTGGTCATACACGCCGTCTCTCGCGGGGGAGCCATGGTGGGCCATCGGAGTGAGCAGGGGAATAGCGCTTGGCGGCGGCAAGGTTTACGTACTCACTGCCAACGACTACCTCGTCGCCCTCGACGCGGCAAACGGCTCGGTCGTGTACTCGGTCCAGGTCGCATCCCCGGCTGCTGGCTACTCCGAGACATCTCCCCCGCTTGTGGCCGGTAATGTGGTCGTTGTGGGGAGTGCCGGAGGTGATCAGGGGGTGCGCGGATTCGTGGCGGGATACGATAGTACGACTGGGGCCAAGATCTGGCAGTTTTACACGGTTCCCGCTCCCGGTACCGGCTGGAACCCGCCTACGGGCAGCCACGGTGGGGGGGCAGTGTGGACGACCCCGGTATGGAACCCGGCGACCGGGGTGGTCTATGTTCCGACGGGGAACCCCTCGCCCGACTACTACGGCGTGGCGCGTCCTGGACCGGATCCCTACACAGACTCGGTCGTTGCACTGTCGGTTGCGACAGGCAAGCTGTTGTGGGCATCCCAGGAAGTCCCTCACGACCTGTGGGACTACGATGTAGCCTCGCCGCCGGTGCTCTTTCGTCGAGCCGACTCCGTTGCCGTGGGTGAGGCCGGCAAGGACGGCGAGTGGTACGAGTGGGATGCGGCAACCGGTAGGCAGCTGGTGGCCCCAGTGCCATTCGTGCGCATCGACCACTCGCCTCCCACTCCCCAGGGAGTGGAGGAGTGGCCAGGTTCGGAAGGTGGAGCCAACTACGGGCCATCGGCTTACGACCCTTCTACCGGGGACGCGTACGTGGCAGGGATCAATGGTCCCCAGATTCTCTATTCCGGGCCTCAGCCCCACAACCCTGGAGGAGAAGATCTCGGTACTCGGCAGGGTTCTCCGGCAGGGGTAGGCTACACGGGAACGATTACAGCCATTAATACCGTCACCGGGAAAATCTCATGGCAGGTGAACACTGCGAGCCCTGCTATTGGTGGCGTGACAGCCACAGTCGGGGGGCTTGTGCTGTTCGGCACCGAGAATGGCAACCTGCGGGCACTCAATGCCAAGACAGGTAAGACTATCTGGCAGGTGGCTGCAGGGGCACCCATAGGAGCCGCACCGAGCGTCTATGAGATTGGCGGTGCCACCTATGTGGTACTCGCCACGGGCGGTGCCGACTCCCTCGTCTATCAGTTTCCTTCGACAGCCGCTTACCAGTTGCGGGCATGGAAGCTGCCGGCGGCATGATCAGGCTTGGCAACACATGCCTTTGATACAACAAATCGTTGGGACATGAGGAACGGTGGCAATCCTGTTTCGCTCCAGAAACTGTTTGGCGCTGTGGTTCACACTTTGGTGACTCAGTCCAGTAACAGACTTATAAGCTGCATGTTTGTTGGTATAGAGATGGGAGATGAGTGATATGTGCTACTCGAAATGTAAGCCACAGGCTGACCGTGGGAGCTACCTCCAACAAACACAAAAACACTCTTCATGCATCATCGTACCACCATATAATATGCCACCATAACATAGGATGTACAGATACCCATTCTATGGATTGAAAGGATATAATGAGCACAGTTCTTGAACATGATTAAAGTGGTGAGATGCTTGGTGACCCAGGTGGATTATCCGAAAAGATCCGCAACCATGTCAACCATGTATTTATGTCACAAGGCCGAGGTCAGGTGTTTGAGCGGTTCATAAAGGCGTCTCTCAAAGAAGATCCGCTATTCAAGGAGTCCTTCAGGGCGCTGGACCAACTAGCTGGTGCCAAGTGCGACCATTGGAGGTTGCCCAGAGCCGACCCCCGCCCACCAGAGCCCAGGCATTGGTTGAGTCCAATACGTCGAGTTGCAAGATGCCCCCGGAACCTCCAATGTGAGGGATGGCATCCACCCAACTCTTTCCGCCGTCGGTTGTCCAAATAAGAGGCCCTCGTCCTAAGACAGCGTATGCTTCCGTCCCGGAAAGCCCGACTACGCCATTAAGATAACCTGCTGTCATCGAAAGGCCGCTGCTGTTTCCCGAGAATCCATCCCATACCTTGGACCAGGAGCGGCCTCCGTCAGTGGAGTTGTAGATAGCCTTTATTTCGCTGCCTGCACTAGGCTGTCCTGCGCATCCAAGCCACAGATCACGCGAGGAGACTACGCTCAGATGGAGAGAAAAGTCATCTGGTAGTGCTGCACAGGGAACTGGAAGCATTTGCCATGTGAGCCCGTAGTTATTGGTTTCCTCCAAGTATGAACCTGCACCCCCAGAGCCAAATAAGCCCCCAAAGACCACGAAGCCATTTCCTGCTCCCAACCGAATGAATCGAGCATAAGTAATCGTCGAACGCGCGGGCCAGGTGGGTCCGGCAACGGCTCCATAGGGCTTCCAAGCAAGTTCCCTTGGGTAGAGAAGTCCTATCCCTAGGCTGCCAGGTGGGCTGAACTCCTTTTTCTGGAGCGCGGTCTCACCATAAGGAAGCGGACCGAAAAGGACCCAGAGGGGCTGGCTGGCCATTCCGGGTGCCAAGGCTTCCAAGTGACCGTGCCAATTGGGAACCGGATCGGCTGCCAAAGCCAAGATGTCGCCAGGAAAGGAAACCGCGTGCCAAGAACGAAGGCCATTGTTGCTTACGAAGATCTCCGATGATCCAATGAAGCTCACAACCCCATAGAGCCCTCCCGACCCGCTGGCCGCGCTGACGTTACCCATGACGACCAGGGAAGGCGAAAACGCGCCGGGTCCTCCTCCTGGGATTGATGATCCCCATTGGTTCCACACCATCCCTCCATCACTGCTGTGAGCCACCACCTCATTTTCTGAGCCCTCCACCAGTGCCCAGCCAGAACTGGCAGTGACAAAGCTGATGTCATGGAGGAAAGCTGCCCTGATGCTTGTACCAGACCCGCTGACGGAGGGGAACTCGGAGCTGTTTCGCTGGCGACTGGGAACAAAGGTAGGATGGCTCCTTGTCGACCCTGCTGGTGTAGCCGTATGGTTGGCAGAGGAACAAGAGGCGGCAGCCAGTACCACGGCGGCCATCACGCCTGCGGCCAGCAGAGTATTGAGGCGGCCAAGCAGTCCCGTGTGCCTGGCATTCCCTTTTTTCCTACTCCCTTGCTGCTTCAAGCCTTGCAAATTCATTGCGATCTTCCTTCTGAATATTCCGGAATTCTACCACCCATTTTACAGATCTCAGAGAGAGATGCAAGTGGAGCGAAATTAATCTCTATGCCCCCCTTGGCTACAGTCGGGGATATTCGTGGCGCGAATATAGTAATATATGTCACAAAGGGTATGCTGGTGGTAGGGTATGCTGGTGGTAAGGTAGTTGGCCGTAGAGTTGTATAAGCGCTGCAGAATGGAGTAGTTATGGATTTCAGAGAGACAGAAGAGCAAATTATGCTGCGTAAAGCGGTAGCCGGTATAGCTTCAAAGTATGGGCATACCTACTACGTAGAGCAGTCGCGTTCCGGTGGCAAACAGCAGGAGCTATGGGATGAGCTGTCTTCTTCAGGCTTTCTCGGGGTCAGCGTACCTGAGCGATGGGGTGGTGGAGGAATGGGTCTTACCGAGCTTTCCATAGTATGCGAAGAACTCGCCGCAGCAGGTTGTCCTATACTTTTGCTCGTTGTTTCTCCGGCTATATGTGCAACTCTGATAGACAAGTTTGGTACGGAGGCACAACAGGAAAAGTGGCTTCCACGTTTTGCAACTGGGAAGCTTAAGATGGCATTCGCTATTACGGAGCCGGATGCTGGGTCGAACTCGCACAATATATCCACGACTGCAACCAGGGATGGCGATATCTACCGTTTGAACGGTACCAAGTACTACATATCGGGGTGCGATGATGCTGAGGCTGTTCTGGTAGTGACCAGGACTTCAGTGGATGAAACTACCGGCTATGGCAAGTTGTCGTTGTTTGTGGTGGATCTGGATTCTGCCGGTTTGTCGAAGACGTTGATACCCGTAGAGATTACTGCTCCAGAAAAGCAATTTACCCTGTTCTTCGACAACGTACAGGTACCGAAAGACCGCTTGCTTGGAGTGGAGGGTGAAGGTCTCAGGGAAGTGTTTATGGGATTGAACCCGGAGAGAATAATGTCGGCAGCTATTGCCGTCGGTATAGGTCGTTATGCGTTGTCCAAGGCTGCCGATTATGCTCGTGACAGATCTGTGTGGGGAGTTCCTATCGCCAGGCATCAGGGTCTGTCGCATCCTCTTGCCAAGTCAAAGGTGGAGCTTGAGCTTGCCAAACTCATGTACCAGAAGGCAGCATGGGCATACGATAACGGCATGGATGCAGGCGAGGCGGCCAACATGTCCAAATATGCCGCTGCCGAAGCGGCATATGGTTGTCTTGATCAGTCTATCCAGACGCTCGGCGGCAATGGTATGTCATCCGAGTACGGTCTGGCCGATCTCTGGGGGATGTCGCGCTTGTTGAGAATTGCACCTGTTAGTCGTGAGATGATACTAAATTTCGTGGCCCAGCACTCACTCGGATTGCCCAAACCATATTAGATTGCCGCAGCCTCCCTCCTTTCCCCCATCTCCCTCACCTTCGGAGTCCTCCTTTCCCCCATCTCCCTCACCTTCGGAGCCCTCTTCCGCTCCACCAGAGTCCTCCCAGCCCCTTTCACCCCCCTCGTCCTCTTCGTCTGCTCCACCTATCCCGTCTGCTCCACCTATCCCGCCTGCTCCACCCTCCCAGCCTCCCTCTTCCTCCTCGCCTCCGGAGCCCTCTTCCACTCTACCAATTTCCCAACAGTACTTTCCATACAGATATGACAGCCCCAGTTATCATCGTTCAAGAAAGAAACGCTCTTCGAATGGACAATCCAGACCAAAGGTAAGGATCAAGGTGGTGGTAATAGCGATATTGGCGGTATTGATCTTTGCCGGATCCGGTACTGCATGGTCAGTCTCTCGTATAAAGATACCGGTGCCGCATCCTCTGGTCAGAGTGTTGTTGGCAGGAGATTCAGTGGCTGAGTCGATGGGGTGGGGGTTGTCGGTCGATGCATATAAATACAATGTGTCCATAGTGACTGTTGCGCTTATTGGTTGCGGCATTACGCAGGCAAAGACTGTCTTTTACGGTGGGGTAATCACTCCAACTGAACCGTACTGTCAGCAGTGGCCATCCACTTACACAAGGGCAGTCCAACGCTTTAAGCCCAACGTCTCAGTTCTATTGGCAGGACGATGGGAAGTGGCCAATGCGTTGTGGCATGGCCACTGGACAAGCATAGATCATCCTGGTTATGCCGCCTATATTGCACAGCAGTTGGCTAAGGCAATAAAAGTATTATCGAGCGGTGGCGCCAAAGTGGCATTGTTGACCGCTCCCTATTATGCTTCAAAGACCGAGCCGTTTCGTCCCGATGGTGCTCCCTCCTGCTCTCCAGCGTGTAATAGGTATTTTCCTGAGGACGCGCCTCAGAGGGTAAACAGGTACAATCAGATTCTTAGGCAGGTGGCATTACGGTATCCAAAGGTTGCTACGGTGATTAATCTCAATGCTGAAGTCGATCCAACAGGACATTTTACTAGTACGATAGATGGGGTGCAGATTAGAGATCCTGATGGGATACATTTTACTGTTCCGGCAGGCGGGGAATGGCTTAGGCCATATTTATTGCCCAAGTTGGCCGCATTGTGGGGCACTGGATGATTCAGACATTCCATACGTCGTTGATATTGTCAACATGAGTGCATCGTCATAGGATTTTCTTATGGTAGAGCGAGAGCATATGGAATACCTGATGGTTGATGGTTGCATGATTGGACGCATCCGTGCTGCCTAAAAGAGGCAACAGAGCACAAAGATATGGAATACCTGATGGTTGCATGATTGGACGCTTAGCTAATTTCAAGAGGCTACCAACGGCTGATGAGGCGGTCGTTAATATTATATATGGTACTGTTTTGAAAATATTCTAGCCATGCCCAGTACGTCATTTACATATTGAGCGGAGTGATTGTATGCATATATTGCAAATGATGGTAATCCTGCCGCGTATCCATTAGAGCATAGTAGCCTGGCTGCCGCGTAGACGGCATCTATTACGTCGTAGGGACTTTCCGGTTGCGGTATGCCTATGCCTATTCCTCCTGGAAGGATTTGAGCAGTTGGTTGGAAGGGTGTCATCGCGGTATCTGATGGTACCGGATGGTCGTAATAGGCAAACGTGGAAGGTAAAAATTGCATAGGTCCTTCTGCTCCTGCACTATTATGTCCAGAACGTACTCCCGGTAGGGTCGACTCTCCGAATGAACTTTCTACGTCACCTATAGCGAGCAGGACAGGAGCTAAAGCTGGCTTGGTGCCAGTCGGTGTCTTACAGGTGAGTGCAGCTGCTTTGGTCAGTGCAATCCATTGAGATGGAGGTTGCCCCGCTTTACCAGGGGTAGTGCCCCCTCCTACCAGTACAGCAAATAGAACTGCTACCGGGAGGAGAAATACAATACCTGCCAGCAATACTGACGATATAGCCACCCATATGGCCAGTCCACCAGTCTCAGTGTATACTGTCTCAGTGCACACTGGGTATGCTGGCATTCGTGAACCTCCTCGCCCTCACAGACGGGGGTTGCTGTCTGCTCACACCAACACCGCTGTAGCCTTATGCCGTGAGAGTGACCTGTACAGTTCAATCGTGTCAGGATGTATAGAGTCGTAAGGCTCCAGATCTTCCGCAACCAGATGAATCAACTCGCGCATTACCCTGTCTACCCCGGAAGGATTGCCTGCCATATCTGCAGAGCGCATCAATATACGGTATAACCTCTCATCGTATTGACTGACGAGTAGTCCCTTGCGTGCTGCCCATCCGGCACCTGACGCATCACCTCTATCAAGGCAGTACTCGGCGTATTTAAGTGCCAGATCGACCACTTCTGACTCCAAGTAGGCTAAAGTACCATCCGTCAGTGCCCAGTCGTATGATTTAAGCCCCTGTAATGGCCTGCCTCTTACCATTTCCAGTCCGGCTCTCCAATCGGCCGCATTTGGTGATTTGGCGAGGCTGGATAGAGTGTACACGTCGCATATTACCGAGGGATGCAGTGCCAGCCTTCCATGCGATTTCGGTAGGTAATCTTCACCGTTTGTAGAGACACCAAGTGCACGTCTGGCATCTGATGCTATGGAATGTAGAGTAGATTGCGCCATTAACCTATCCGGCCAGAGAGCGGTCGCCCACTGGTCGGAACTGGCACCTTCTGCATGGGCAGCCAGGTAAGCTATCAGATCAAGAGCCCATGCCCTGGTAAATGGTCGTTGCAATCTATCAACCTTGACCTCACCCAGCAAGCAGATCTCTATCCTATTATCATCGGCAGGAAGTACCTGGATGTTTCCTGATTGGCCGTTTATATTACTATGCTCTGGTTTCAGACGTTCTTCGGGTGGTATCTCTCCCTCCATATCTTGAGCGATATTCAACAATGCCGTAATGCCATTCATGTCTTCATCAGTAATGGTGGCTATATCATTTAATACGATGTGGTCGTGTGGCATAAGCAGTACTCCATTGTTTTCCGAAGCTGTCCACCTGATCATGCTACGAGAGTTTGGTACGGTGTCTCCTATTACAGCGCTTAATCCGTCGTAGCCGGTGCCTACTAATGATGCAAGTGCAGCACAGGATTCTCTGTATTTGGAAGCCTGCTCCGACGAAACGAGTATTATCGTATTCCTCTGGTCATCGGAGTATGTGGCATTGATACTGCCGTGCTCCTCAGGATAACTGTTCTCTTTGGGATAGCTGTGCTCCTCGGGGTATCCGGGTTCCTCGGGGTGTCTGTGCTCTTTAGGGTAGTTGTGCTCCTCGGGGTAGTCGTAGATATTACCCCTGCCATTCAAGCTCCTGTTGCTCTCTTCGCGGCATCGTTTGGATACTATTCGAGCCAGTTGAGGCATAATGAGAGGTAATGATTCCACCTCTTGTATACGCCTGTTAAAACCGTTCAGCTGCGGCAATCCGGCAGTAAGGATGTTGTCGTATATCGTCCATGGTGCTGTAGCCAACTCAATAGCAAGAGATGTCAGCATGCAATCACTTGTTCTTCGGTCTACGTCCAAGCCCATTGATCCAACGACCCCCAGATCGACCATAATGATACCTTCGTCGTCCCTACCCACTGTTACGAATGCTGTGTTCAGGTCTCGCATCTGAGCGTACCATGGATCGTTCGTAAGTTGTGTTCTGACGGTTTCGCTTCTGGGCAACGACCACCAATGATATGGCTGGGTATCGTAGCGAGTACTTATAGTCGTACTGCTGCCTGCTGCGTTGAATATCGGCGGCAGGGCCAGGGACAATTTAGTTGCATCACGATCATCTAGTGCAACATCCACTCTATCTGTGCATAGACGTATGGCGTGAGGAGTTACCTGGATACCGTGCTCCTTCAATGCTATTGACATTACTGAGCGCACTGCTGTACGTACCCACTCCATTGAATCAGCATCTGCAGATATTCGTAGATGTCTTTCATAGTCAGCCAACTTACCGTCTGGGAGCCGTACGGTAAACCCTGTGTTACGATATCTTCCCTGTACGCGGCGCCTCCTATCCAGGGTAAATAAAACGGTGGCACCTATGCAGCTTAGCCCGATATCACGTATTTCACCAGGAAGTCGGATGGGTACTCTGTGGGCAGTAGCCTTTGCTGTATTCGCTGTGCTTTTTGTGGCATGCCTACTTGAGGATGTGGTGGGCATACCGGTGCCAACTACCGTAGTACTGGCGGCAGGGTCGGTGGCTGCAGTGTCGGTAGTACTGGTAGTCTCGGTAGTGTCAGTAATGTCAGTGATGTCAGTAGTGTCGGTGCCAACTACCGTAGTACTGTCGGTAGCGATAGTGCCGACGATGATAGTGCCCTTTGCTGGACTCACTGTGCCCTTTTCGGCTTGGCTATCTGCAAGTTGCTTGCCTTCTATTACAGTTCCTCTGACTGCATCATTGGCAACCTGGTTACCTACTGCGATTGTATCATACTCCACTTGATTTAACACATGGTTTTTGCGATTGGCATGTATGTATTGGCGTGCTGGATAGTTACCGCTTTGACCTATCATGGTGTCTTTGCTGTTACTGTTTATAGCCATATCGGCTATATGCCCATTGATGGGCATAGCCAGTTGCCATCCAGGGAGAACCCATTTAGATTGACCAAAGATCTCTCCACCGGGCTGCAGGCGACCTTCGTTCAGTAATGCTATCTCTCTCCATCTGCTTCCGGAGCCAAGTTCTTTTTTGGCTATCGACCAGAGGGAGTCTCCGGGTAGTACTGTATATATACGTCTAGGGGGTTTACTTGCCGTATTATCAGGCGGCAAGATGCTCATGGAGTTATCGAGATTTATGGAACTGTTGATACTTATAGAGCTATTGGTCAATTCAATGGGAAGATCACCCGTGGACGTCTCAGGACAATTCTCATGCCCAGGCATATTCATCGTATCGTTTGCAGACGCACTAACTGTATAATTTGCAGGTTCGGTATGTAGCTTACCTGGATAACCCGGATTACCTGACTTACCTGGATCACCCGGATTACCTGACTTACCTGGCTTGTCAGTGGAGTGACCGGTTGACTTGTTGGTGGGCTTGTCTGCTGGCTTGCCGGTGGAGCGGTTGCTGGAGCCAGCATTGACCGACTCAATATGCGAACCGGTATCTTGGAATAGGCAGGTAACCTCAGAGGACTGTAGAGCATGGAGGCGAATTACGTTACCTGTATCAGCATGTCTTGCCAGTGGCAGTATTCCCATGGACAGCCCTATTAGGCAAGCTGCAAATGATTGCATTCTGCGACTACCCGGTATATGCCTTGCGGGCTTATGTGCTAGTCTTGCAGCTGACTCAGCTGCAAGACATCCTATAAACCACAGCCACCCCAGCCAGCAGGCCACCTCGAAAATACGAAGGACAACAATTCCAGATACTGATCCATGGAATGCATGAAGTAGTCTGCCCGGGTTTGTAATGACATGAACCACCTCCGGGATACTTGGCAGACCTCCCATTTCAATCAAGATGATTGGTACCGCTAGCAATAAGGCGAGTAGGCTGGCAAACGATAGGATTGCTATGCCATTCGATGGCGGGCTGGATGGCCTAGCCGATCCTCTGGTGGATTCCCGGATCGACATGCTGTCATGCAGCTTTGATGATTGAGTAGATTGTCTGGTTTTCAAGGTTGCTCCTTACTTTTCATTCGGGTGAAGTATTTGTTAATTCGGGTGAAGTATTTGCCTGGTGTTCATGACCCACCTCCTGAACCTTCGACATTTTGTGCACTGGCCGTTGCGGTGATACGCAGGCTGTCTATACCAATAAGTGATATTATCGTAGTAGGTCTAGAGTAAGAAATATGTACGATGACAGTGCTACCGCTGACATAAGCAGTTGCAGGTAGTCCCGCTGTTGCAGCGTAGGATACAGCAGCGTTCA
>JAMCPC010000031.1 GCA_023379725.1 Actinomycetota bacterium | reverse complement strand
TGTATGTGGTCAGGCTTTGTGGCCGACAGCGGCGATCAGGGTTTCCAGCCTGAATCTCGTAGAGGTCTCCTCTTCAGCGTAGATATTTATATATTCATCGAACTCTTCTCTGGTGAGAATACCCTGCTCGACTATACTGTCGCCAGCCAGCATAATCCTCTCCAGGTCGAGCTGGCGTCCCAGATCTGATGGGCGGCTGGGGCCGTGAGCGGCATTGGGAAGGACAAGGACAGCCTCAATATTGAAGCCCTGGTTCTCCATCATAGTAGAGAGCTTCCTGCCAATGAGCCTGTCACCACCCTTATGGTGTGCCATACTGTCGTAAGCTGCCTCCAGCCTGGTCACGGCTTCGGATGGTTCCGGATATATCACCGACAAGCCGTTGTCTACTTCTACTGCACAGAATATTCCTCCCCTTTCAAGTACTCGCCATGCCTCTGCTGTCAGGGCATAGGGGTCGTCGACATGCTGGTAGAGGAGAAATGAAGTTACCAGATCAAATGTAGCGTCTTCAAAGTTCAGCGCTGTGGCATTCATCTCTTTGAACTCCAGGGTGCAGCTGGGGGGAATCCAGCCATCCAATGATGAGTGCACATGTTGTGCTACAGCAATTGCTGCAGAATCGGTATCTATGCCGTATATGCTGGGAACACCGATAGCTGCCAGCTCGAATACTGCGGGTCCGAAGCCACTTCCAAGGTCGAGAGCCTTCTTGTGATCGCCCAGACGCAACGCCTGTAAGAGGGCGCGTCTTGCCGGGGCCGAAGCGACTGTCTGGGTAAGCAGCCTGATATGCTCCAGGTCAAGGTCTGATGATAGTTCGTTTTGGTATGCTGTATCCAGAGTGGACCAGATGCCTGGGTCTATAAAAGTCATGGATGGATTATAGCGCATGTGGGGTTATGGATGTGTGGATATAAGAATATGTGGATATAAGAATGTATGTACATGGGCTGCTCCGGTTCGGCTTCCCACCCCGCTGAAACCTCAACGCGATTATCGCAATAACGAGCCCCGAGGATCGAGGCTAAGCTTGTGTTTGTCCTCTGCGAGCACTTGGGGTTGAAATATGTTAGGGTATTGATTGACCCTGTACTGCAAATCTCTGATTTTAGCCATGGGGAGGATGTCAGGAAATGGCTTGTATAAGGCTTATTTTTATTGATGCGTGCCTATAGCGGAAAAATGTGCTAAAGATTTATTAGCTTCCTACCGATAACAGGGGAGGCGGTGTATGGAAACACCGGAATTGCCCAGGAAGGGCTCAAGAGGACATCAGGCCATGTCTGTAGATGTGGTGTGATATAGGTTAAGAGCTAGTTACTGAGGAGTTTCGATGAGCGATATCATGCAGGTGCTGGGCTTTGCGTTGCAGGGCATGACAGAGCGTCAGCAGGTCATAGCCAATAATCTTTCCAATGTGGATACACCCGGCTATACAGCCCAGCAGGTACATTTCCAGGCCAGCCTGGAAAATGCACTGAACGGACCGAACAGCCAGACTGCCTCCATCACGGAGTCCGCATCTCCCCAGCTTCCCAATACCGATGGCAACAACGTAGATGTGGGTAGCCAGATGGTGGATGCAGTACAGGCTACTATGCAGTATCAGGCGCTGGTGGATATGTTTAATGCCCAGTTCCGGCTGGTACAAGGTGCAGCAGGGGGTAGTTTCTCATGAGTCTCTTTGGTGCTATCCCAATATCTGGTTCCGGTATAAATGCTATGCAGACCTGGATCGATACGCTGGCAGGCAATCTGGCCAATATAAACGATGCCGTACCGGCAAACAAGGTCCCCTACCGCGAGCAGACTCCTGTAGTAGTGCCGGAGTCACCCACACCTGGCAACCAGGGTATGGGGGTGGCTGTGGTAGGGATTGCCCTGGGAAACACAACAGGTAGGATTGCCTACGATCCGGGCAATCCTATCGCTGATGCTCAGGGGTATATACGCTATCCGGACATATCAATGGCTCAGCAATTGGTGGACCTCGTGCAGGCACAGGCATCCTACCAGGCAAATGTCTCTGCTTTGCAAAAGGCTCAGTCCGCTTACCAGTCGGCTCTGACCCTGGGGAGCTGATGTAGATATGCCTCTTCCTCCGATAAATCCGATTCCAACAGGGCAGGGCGCGGGGGCAACTGGAGGTGCCGGAGGGGCATCTTCATCGGGTGGGTCGTCCTTTTCCAGCTCGTTGCTCAATGCGGTAGACTCGCTACAGAATACCCAGGCTGCTGCCACCAGCCAGCAGGCTCAGGCTGCCGCCGGACAGGGGAATATTGCAGAGGCGATGATCACAACAGCGAACGCGTCATTGGCCACACAGGTTACCGTGGCTTTGCTTAATAAGGCTGTCACGGCATTCACGGAAGTGATGAACCTACCGATATGAGGAAATCGATGGAGCGATACGCAGCTCACCTAACCGACGGAACCAACGAAGTGATGAACCTACCGTGAACCTACCGATATGAGTGATTTTGTGGAGACAGGGATGAGAGGTGGTAAAAGATGGCTATAGTTCCCGCAGAACAGCTGGATCATTACAGGGAGAATGTAGTCAATCGTATGAAGACCTTTATGGAGGGATTCACCACAGGGCAGAAGGCAACGGTGGTGACTGTCGCTGTAGGGATAATTGTTATTGCGGCGATATTTATGACTTACTCCGGGAAGCCTACCTATGCGCCATTATTCACCAACCTATCGTCTTCAGATGCTGCATCAATGACGACCAAGCTGACCTCCGACCATGTGCCGTTCCAGCTGGCTGACGGAGGCTCTACTATAATGGTGCCTGCAAACGACGTGGCCAGTCAACGCCTTGCGCTTGCACAGGCTGGCCTTCCCACCCAGAGCAATGTTGGTCTCTCGCAGGTAAACAAAGCGGGCATTACCACCTCCCAGCTGGCACAGCAGACTGACTACCTTATCGGCCTCCAGGGTGAGCTCTCCAACACGATCAATGCTATCCACGGTGTGACGGGTTCGCAGGTAAACATAGCGTTGCCCGCAAACCAGACCTTTGTGCTGAACAATACTAACCCTACTGGTGCATCTGTGTTGATAGATATGTCACCTGGAGCGACACTATCACCGGAAGAGGTACAGGCGATAGTCCATTTGGTGGCATCCTCGGTTCCAGGGCTCTCTGCAAGTGACGTGACCGTTGCAGATTCAAATGGAAACCTTCTTGCCGGTCCAGGGGTTACCTCTGCACTTGGTACAGAGGACAGCGCTACTCAGTCGTATGATCAAGCTGAGCAGGCCAAGATAGAAGGGTATCTCACCAGCGTGCTCGGTCCAAACAATGCTGATGTGGTAGTAAATGCCCAGCTCAATTTCAATAAGCAGTCCACTACCACTCATACGCTGATTACTGCCCCAAATGGCAAGGTAAATGGATTTTGCACCAATACCTCCACGAATACGCAGAAGTTCACCGGTAGTGGTACTCTCCCCGGCGGGGCACTTGGCTCGACAGTAACGCCCACGGTCGGCAGCGGTCCTTCTGTCTATACGCAATCGTCAGGTAGCTCGCAGTGCGAAGCTGGTACGCAGACTCAGAATGTCGTTACCTCCCCAGGGCAGCCTGTGAACCAGTCGGTAGCCGTACTTATAAACTCCAAGGCCTTACCTTCAGGGGTGAGTCTTACAGCGCTCAAAACTGGGGTGGTCAATGCTGCTCATATAGTTGCAGCCAGGGGTGACACTATCTCCTTTGCAGCTATGCCCTTCTCTACTACTGCCGCCAGCGCTGCTGCAAAACAGGCGGCGGCTGCGGCGGCTGCGAGCAAGAAAGCTGCCCTGATGAATGATATCAAAATGGCAGCTGTGGCTCTGGTGATACTGGTAGTTCTATTTCTGTTGTGGCGCTCGGCTCGAAAGGCCAGGAGAGCATCTATGGAATCTGGTATGGATCTTAATGGTCTGTTGGGCTATCCAGAGGTTCCAGGATCTCTTATGGGGGAGCCGACCGGTCAGTTGCAGACGGTTGGCGGTGAACTTGGCGGTCCGGCTGTTGATATGAACAAGTTTATAGATAACCAGCCCGACGAGGTGGCTGCCACTATCAGGACATGGATGAGAGAGAATAAGGGGGCGAATGCCTGATGGCTGGCTTGGTATCATTGTCCGGTCCGCAGAAGGCAGCTCTGGTGGTTGCACAACTCGACGAGGAGCATGCCCAGAGAGTACTTAAATCTCTCTCTGAGATAGAAGTGGTGGAGCTGATATCCGAGATGGCATCATTGCCGGCTCTCGCTCCGATGACTGTTCGTACAGTACTGGGCGAGTTCCTTGAGCAGGCGGCGGTTTTTTTCCAGGTAAAGCAGGGCGGGATAGATGTGGCGAAGAAGCTATTGGAAGACCGTTTCGGAAAGGGACGGGCAGAGGAGATAATAGCCGACCTGGATATGGGTGGTAAGGGTACCCCACTCGCTTTTTTGAACAAGATAGATCCGCTGCAGATAGTCAGTTTCCTGGCAGAGGAGCACCCCCAGACAACAGCTGTGGTGCTTGCTCATCTGTCTGCCGACGATGCAGCTCGCGTCTTGGATGCAATGGACGAGCAACTAAGGGTCGACATTGCAAAGAGGATAGCCACGTTGGGTCGTATCCCTCCTGAAGCGATAAGCCAGGTTGCTGAAGTGCTCGAGCATAAGCTTGCCAATCTCATTCGTTCTGGAGTGGTGACTTCTGAGATCGGTGGAATTGCTTCAATAGTGTCTATATTGAACCATGCAGACAGGTCCGCCGAAAAGCAAATTTTGAGCGACCTTGAAGAGACCGACCCTGAGCTGGCCGAGCAGATCAGAAACGAACTCTTCGTATTTGATGATATTACCAATCTTGACGACAGGACGTTGCAACGGGTATTGCGTAATGTCGTAGTCAAGGATCTGTCTGTGGCGCTGAAGGGCGTATCTGACCAGGTGAAAGATAAGTTCCTCCGTAACATGTCAGAGCGTGCTCAGGAGGACCTGGTAGATGAGATAGAGATTCTTGGGCCTGTAAGGATTTCACAGGTTGAATCCGCGCAGCAGGAGGTAGTGAGGGTAGTACGCGAGTTGGAAGCTGCCGGTGAGATAGTCCTTGTTCGGGGAGATGAGCAGCTTGTCCAGTAGGGCCGGTAGGTCATCAGATAAAGCGAGCAGGGTATCGAGTAGTACCGGTGGGGCACTGGGTAGTATCGGTAAGGTATCGAGTAGTGCCAGCAGAGTGAAGGTGCTGACTGGGGAGGCATTGGTGGCCAAGGTGGCCTCGGGTAGCCTGGCATCAAGTCCTGTATTTCCAAGTGAAGTGGAGGATATAGTGCACTTGGGGACATCTCCCGAGGGGGCGGAGACGGCGGGGAATAAACTTGCCGGAACATCTCGAGCGAAGAAGGGTGCGATACACAAGTCGGTTGCAGTGCTGAAGGGGTTAGAGGATGATAGAGTTACCAAGGTACCGCTCGGCGAGGTAAAGGCATCAGCTCTACCTCAGCAGGTACGGACTCCGTCAGCTTATTCTCTTTCGGAGCGGATTGAGCAGGCAAAACAGTACGGCTACGACGAGGGATACAAGAAGGGATTTGACGATGCGCTCTCATCGATAGAAGCAGACCGCTTGGATGCCACGCGCAAGCTGGTCGAGGTGCTCGGTAATTCTGTGTCTCTGCTGGCTGAGTCTCGACATGAGGTCATGGCTATCTCTTCAAGGGAGGTAGTTGACTTGGCGTGTAGGATTGCAGAGGCGATTTTGCTACGAGAACTTGCAGTGTCCAAAAATCCAGGCAGAGAAGCTCTGGAGCGTGCATTGAGCATTGTTCCAGGAGGAAGCGATCTGGTAGTGCATATGCATCCTGATGATATTGCTGAGCTGGGCGATTTGAGTAAGTCGTCGGGTGAAGGCCGTCTGGGTGTGGGTAGCCCGGGTGCGGGTGCGGATAGTCGGGACGTAGATAATCCTGGTGAAGGTATTTTGGGTGGGGGTCCCTTGAAGGGAGGTCTCTTGGATGGGGGGAATCTGGAGATTGTTCCGGATAGTAGTGTGGAAAGGGGAGGCTGTGTAGTCCAGGTCGGATCCTGCCGGATCGATGCCCAATGGAGCGCTGCCCTTCAAAGAGTTACCGACTTGCTCCATTCGTCCCTACCTGAGACTGATGTATCTTTGGATCCACGCTATTCATCTCCGCCCAATATCACCGATCTTCATTCGTCCCTACCTGAGACTGATGTATCTTTGGATCCACGCTATTCATCTCCGCCCAATATCACCGATCTTCATTCGTCCCTACCTGAGACTGATGTATCTTTGGATCCACGCTATTCATCTCCGCCCAATATCACCGATCTTCATTCGTCCCTACCTGAGACTGATGTATCTTTGGATCCACGCTATTCATCTCCGCCCAATATCACCGATCTTCATTCGTCCCTACCTGAGACTGATGTATCTTTGGATCCACGCTATTCATCTCCGCCCAATATCACCGATCTTCATTCGTCCCTACCTGAGACTGATGTATCTTTGGATAGATTGAAGGAGGGTGGAGAATCAGTGGATCAGTTAGAGGGTGGCAGGTCATGAGGCAGGAGGGTAGAGGATGAGCCTGCTTACACCGATGCTGGAAGAGTCGTTGCGGGCAGTTGCTCGGCCACGTCGTACCGGTAGGGTTGCCAGAATGGTTGGTTTCCGTATAGATGTTGAGGGTATTGAGGCTGCCGTTGGAGATGCGGTTAGGATCTATCGCCGGGGCGGAGCTCTCTATGCCGAGGTGGTGGCAGCTCACACCTCTATGCTTGCATGTGCACCGTTGGGGGATACTACAGGGGTGCGATGCGGCGACGAAGTGGAGGCGCTTGGCCATCCACTTACTGTCCGGGTAGGTAATGCCCTACTGGGGAGAGTCCTTGATGGGCTTGGAAGGCCGATAGATGGCGGTACGATGCTTGACGGGCTTGAAGAGGTGACTATACATGGACAGCCGCCGCACCCACTGGCAAGGGATTTGGTGGATACTCGACTTCAATTGGGCATAAGAGCTATAGATACTCTTATCCCGGTAGGTCAGGGACAGCGCATGGGTATCTTTGCGGGCTCCGGCGTGGGCAAGTCCAGTCTGCTCTCTATGATGATGAGAGGTACTGAGGCTGCCGTGTCGGTGTTGGCACTTGTAGGTGAACGTGGTCGTGAAGTGAATGAGTTTATCAGGCGCGATCTAAAGTCCGAAGGTCTTGCCCGGTCGGTAGTCGTAGTAGCTACTTCTGATAGGCCTGCGATGGTTCGGGTGAGGGCGGCGTTTACTGCTATACGTATTGCAGAGTGGTTCAGGGACCAGGGTATGCAGGTATTATTTATGATGGATTCGTTGACTAGATTCGCAATGGCACAACGTGAAGTCGGCCTAGCAGCCGGTGAGCCACCTGCTACACGAGGTTACCCGCCTTCGGTGTTCTCTCTTATGCCGATGCTACTTGAGCGTGCAGGAGTATCGGACAAGGGGAGTATTACCGGACTTTACACAGTGCTGGTAGAGGGAGACGACATGAATGAACCGATTGCAGACGCTTCAAGAGCGATTCTCGATGGTCATATAGTGCTTTCTCGCAGACTTGCTACAGGTGGACATTTTCCGGCAATTGAGGTACTTGAATCAATATCACGGCTGGAGCCTGCCATCGTATCGCCAGAGGATCGGATGCTTACTCAAGAGCTCAGGTCGTTACTTGCTGCGTATCGTGATGCAAGGGATCTTGTAGAGATTGGGGCATATGCAAGAGGGAGCAACCCGTTAGTGGACAGGGCAATTGAGCTGCAAGGTGGTATAGATGCATTTTTACGTCAGGACTTGTATGAGATTTCCTCGTTGACTGATTCCCAGGAACGGCTCAGAGCGTTGTTGGGAGGTCGTGCTGTCGATAGTCAGATTGCTGGTGTTGTTGCAGGTGAAATTGCTGGAGGCAAGCTTGCGAACAGTCAGATCGCTGGGAGTCGTGCTGTTGAATCGCTTACCGGTTCAGGGGTGCATAATATGCCAGGTCTGTCTGGTGTAGGTGGATTGCAGGGCGTGGGTGCATGAAGGCTTATCGTTTTCGTCTGGAGAGGGTACGAGAGATGAGAAGAGCCCAGGAAAGTATGGCCAGAATGGCATTAGCCACCGCAAACCAGCTACTAAGCAAAAACATAGAGTTACGTGATCGCCTATTGACCAAATACGCGGAGATGCCCAAGAGGGGAGGTATACAGGATTATGGAGATTATGTACGTGAACGCCAGCAATTGGAGTTTGCTGAGAGGGCAGTTGCTTTGGCCAATAATGAGGTCGGTATAGCTGCATCAAATGTAGCTACTTCACAAATTCGCTGGATTGATGCCAGGCGCCAGGTAGCTGTATTGGATAGACTCGATGAACGCCGCAGGTCAGAGTATAGGATTGAGCTGGATAGGCAAGACGTTAAAGAGATAGACGATATAGTAGCAGCACGATATGCTTCAAATGGGCATGGATATATAATGGCTCAGCAGATGGCAGAGGTCGGAGCAGATTCCGGCGGAGCAGATTCCGGCAGGGCAGGGGAGGTCATATGACAGTCGGGATGTCAGGCTATCTGCCTGATGTGGTATCGCAGGTGTCGGCTGTAGGTAGTGCCGTTTCGGCTCTTGGCAGTGATATTTCCGGTGCCGCTTCGTCGGGAGATTTCGCTCAGGTACTTGCAGCGGTGCAGTCCGTAGAGAACGCTATGGCGCTCGCTAACGGTGAGGTATTGTCGTCAGGATCAGGTCAATCTTCCGGTACCGGCAGTGGCAGCGTGCTGGGGAGTGGTTCACTTGGCGCTAGCGGGTCGGGAAGTGGTGGCCAGACAGGAGGGTATTCAGCCGTGCAGGCTCAGCTTGTCAGTGGAACAGGGTATGCAGGAGGGTATAATAGTGCAGGAGGCATTGCTGGAACTGGGAGTGGCACTTCTTCTGGTGCGGTCACCAGCAGTCTATTAAATGCTGGTGTACCTGCCAATCTCGTACCGGTCTTTGAGCAGGCAGCTGCCAATAACGGAATATCTCCTATTATGCTCGCTGCTGTCTCCAAGGTGGAATCAGGGTTTGACCCATCTGCGGTAAGCAGCGCCGGAGCAGAGGGGATAATGCAGATAATGCCATCTTTGGCTGCAGAGATGGGCATAAATGCGTACGACCCTGTACAGGCTATAAATGCAGGGGCAGCTATTCTAAGCTCGAACCTTAAGATGTTTGGCAATTCTGTTCCTCTGGCATTGGCAGCTTATAATGCCGGTCAGGGTGCCGTCCAGCAGTATGGAGGGGTACCGCCTTATCCGCAGACACAGAACTACGTGAAGATGGTAGAAGGCGTCATGTCACAGATGGAGGCTGGATGATGACCATGCTCCCGGCAACTCCAATTTTGGGCGAGGCTTCTCCACCGATGCCTATGCCGTCCAACCAGAGTAGTGGCAATCAAGTTAATGGCTTGGGAGAGGCGACGTCTCCATTTGACATATCTGCTCTTCCCACTCCTGGGGTGGAGAGCGAGGGGCTGCAGCCGGGCAATTTTATGACGTTTCATGAGGTGATGGCATCCAATATTCCTTCCACCGGTTCTTCTTTATATGGTCAGCCTCCTTCCGATCCTCCTTCCGTTGGCCTACCTACCTACGATCCCCCTCCTGTTGGTCTACCTACTCCAAATCCTTCTCCATCCAATCTGCCCCCTTCCGGTTCTTCCCTCGCCGGTCTCCCTTCTGCCTCTAGTCCTGCAGGCATTCCTGATTCTTCGCACTCCCAAATAGCTTCCTTCGGCACTGAGTCTGATCCTTCGGTTACGCTGTCACAGAATGGTACGAGTTTATCGCAGAACAATACGGATACCTCTGTCGGGGTGCCGGGCGGCCACATGGGGGATACAAGTGCAACAAACAACAGGGGATCCCGTGCTACTACTGACAGGTCTGGCCCTGATACAGAATCGCAACATTCTCCCACAGCATCGCAACACGATATGAATGGTGTTGCTGGAGCGGCAGGCGGCAATACTGGTGCTGCAAATGCTGGTGCTGCAAATGTGGGTGGTGCAGGTACTCAGGTAGGCGGCAATACTGGTGGTGCTGGTGCAGGTGCTCAGACAGGTAGTGATACTGGTGGTACAGGTACCGGTAAAGGCCAAGCAGGTGCTGCTGCGGCGAGAAGTAATGGGAGTTCGGGCGCGGGCAAGGTAGGCGGCAGTGTGGGTGGTGCACATGAGGATGTAGGAGGTCAGGGCAGGACAGGGGATACAAGTGCAACAAGCAACAGGGGATCCCGTGCTGCTACTGGCAGGTCTGGCCCTGATACAGAATCGCAACATTCTCCCACAGCATCGCAACACGATATGAATGGTGTTGCTGGAGCGGCAGGCGGCAATGCTGGTGCTGCAAATGTGGGTGGTGCAGGTACTCAGGTAGGCGGCAATACTGGTGGTGCTGGTGCAGGTGCTCAGACAGGTAGTGATACTGGTGGTGCTGGTGCAGGTGCTCAGACAGGTAGTGATACTGGTGGTGCAGGTACCGGTAAAGGCCAAGCAGGTGCTGGTGCGGCGAGAAGTGATGGGAGTTCGGGCGCGAGCAAGGTAGGCGGCAGTGTGGGTGGTGCACACGAGGATGTAGGAGGCCAGGGCAGGACAGGGGATACAAGTGCAACAAACAACAGGGGATCCCGTGCTACTACTGACAGGTCTGGCCCTGATACAGAATCGCAACATTCTCCCACAGCATCGCAACACGATATGAATGGTGTTGCTGGAGCGGCAGGCGGCCATATGGGGAGTACGGCAAATGGGAGCGTAGGACAGGTAGGTGCGAATGGTACTGAAACGAATGGCACTGGCGGTAATGTCGGGAGTCAAGGTACTCCTGGCAGTATTAGCACCTCTGGTAATCAGACAGGCGGCAATGCTGGGCAGAGTAATGCTGGGCAGAGTTCAGCCGGGTCAGGATGGGCGGATGCAAATTCTGCAAATTCATCTGGATCGTCAGGGCAGTCGCATGTCCATGTAGGCAATTCCAGTAATTCTGGGCAGCCGGTACCTCAGGGAGCCCAGATGGCTGTAGCTACGCTGGACGCGTTGTTGGGATCACTGGCAGAGTCTGCAGGATATGTAGGAGATGCGGTAGTGACCGTGTCACCTGATGCCACCCCGGCTCAAGTAGCAGCTGAGATAGTGAGTGTCTTGGTGCCGCTCCAGTCGTCCGGAAACGGGGCGGGATCCGTGACTATAAGACTGGATCCACCCGGTATGGGCAGTATAAGTGCAATGGTGGAGGCCAGCGCGTCGGGGTTGTCGGTGCACTTCCAGACGGATAATGTTCATGCACACGAACTCCTAAACCAGGTATTGCAGGATATAAAGGAGCATCTATCCTCTGGTACGTCTGGGACTGTAAGTGTGACCATCTCGTGGGGAGGTGTATCCGGAGGCATGACAGGACATGGATCACATGGTATGTCGAGTGGTAGTGGACATAGGTCAGGAGTCGGTGAAACCACCAAAGCCGATACCACAAGTAACGGAGTGCTACCTGAGAGTACGACATCGAATGGTAGTGCTACAAAAAGATTACTTGATGTGAGGTTGTAAAGGGGTTAAGGGTTAAAAGGTGCAGAGTTATAGCAGGGTCATAAGAGAGAATTGGAGGTATGTGAGATCATGAGAAGGTGTAAGAAAATGGACAAAGAGCGAGAGGAGAAGTTATGACGTTTTTATCAGGAACCAGTGGGGTAAGCTCAAGTAGCGGGTCCACCAATTCTACCAATCCCCCTAATCCAATACAGCAGCTTGCCAGTAGCAATTCTTTTTTGCAGTTGTTGGTTGCACAGCTCAAGTATCAGAATCCGTTGAACCCAGTCAGCGGTACGCAGTTCATATCACAGACCGCACAGCTGTCGGAGGTGGAGATGGTACAGCAGATGTCGACCGAAATGGCGGCAGAACAGGCGGCAGTACAGACAGCTACTGCGACCAGTCTCATAGGTAAGACCGTAACTGCCAATCTGCAGTCGGGTAGTACCTTGACGGGTACCGTATCGGCAGTGGAACTATCCAGTACCGGTACCCCGACACTGACGGTCAGCGGTACACAGGTACCTCTGAGTGAGGTGACCAAGGTGACTTGATGCAACGGCGCTATCCATCTACATTCTTCTCCCTGCCTGACTCCATGTGGGTGGGCATATGGGAGTGGTACCAAATGGAAGTAGCCGAGAGCAGAGCAAAATCAGCCGAACAATAAGCCAAGAAGTCGATAAGAGGCAAGAGGCTGAGGAAGAGCAGACGTAAGGGAAAGAGCAAACATACAGGAATATAGGAATCAGAAGTAAAGGGAAATAATAAGGAAAATTAGGAGGAAAGGATAAAAAATGGAAAGATCATTACTGGCGGCAGTGTCAGGTATAGCAGCAAATCAGGATTACGTAGATGTAATAGGAAACAATATAGCAAACGTGGATACCGTCGGCTATGAATCGGAGCAGCCGGTCTTTGCTGATCTGCTGGCTGAGCAGATAGCAGGAGCCAGCGCTCCTGGAGGTCCAAATGTAGGTGGTGGTATTAATCCGGTCGCGATAGGGTCAGGAGTAAGAGTAGCCGCGGTACTGCACAACCTTACCCAGGGTTCCATGGAGCAGACTAACCAGCCGACAGATGTGGCAATAAATGGATCCGGTTATTTTTCGGTACTCCAGGGAGGTACCAATGTATACACTCGTGCAGGGCAGTTTACGCTGGATGCCAATGGAAACCTGGTCACCCCGGAAGGAGGTCTGGTGCAGGGTTGGCAGGCAACCAATACCGGAACTCTGAATACCACCGCACCTGTGAGTAGCATAAGGATACCTACCGGCGAGGTGATGCTGGCCTCGGAGACCAATAATATCAATATGGCAGGCAACCTCCCTGCCTGGGATGGCACGGGAACTCCTCCGACGGTTACTACGACAATAGATGCTTACGATGCACTAGGCAACGTGGTGCCGGTAACCTTTACCTACACAGGAGTATCTGGGACTCCAAATGAGTGGAGTATGACAGCTACTGTTCCCAATGGTACGGCGACGCCTACCCAGTTGTTCAGTACTACAAGTGCAGGAGTTACAACAAATACACCGGCTATTATCACATTCGATCCCAGCACGGGGCAGATATCCGGAATTACTGGCGGTGGTGGCGTTGCGGGTAGCTCCACCACGGGTTGGCAGGTATCTGTAAATACTATGCCGCCATCTCCACCCTATTATTTTCAGACAAGTGATACCTGGACGGTCGACTTTGCCCCTCCCGATACCGTAAACGATGTAACCCAATACGCCAATCAGCAGACCATCGCCGCAGTCAGTCAGGATGGGAACTCGGCAGGTGTGTTGCAGAGCTTCACCATAGGCCAGAATGGGGTGATCACCGGGTCGTTCTCCAACGGGCGATCTATGCCAGTTGGCCAGATTGCACTTGCGAACTTTCCTAATCCAGGTGGCTTGGCGGAGCTCGGTAACAATGTCTACGGACAGTCTGCCAACTCGGGACAGCCATTAATGGGAACTCCGCAGAGTGGTGGCCGAGGTAGCCTGGTAGGGGGTAGCTTGGAGATGTCGAATGTGAATCTGGCTAGCCAGCTGACCGATCTCATAATCGCACAGACCGACTATCAGGCAAACACTAAAGTGGTGACCACTACCGCCACTGACCTGCAGTCGATTATTAACATGCCTTAGCCGGACTCGGGCTACATTTAGGAAGATGTAATTTAGGAAGATGTATTGTAGGCGATGCAAGGAAATGAGATTTGCGGTGTTGCAGGTAAGAGAGGGTGATTGAGTGACCGTGATTGAGGGTAACCAGGTAGTCGAGCATGACGTTGCCAGTGGTGTCTTATCGGATGGTGAGCGTCGCCATGGTGAGATTCGTGTATATGATTTCCATCACCAGGATGCCCTTGATAGGACGCGCTTACGCAGATTCCATCCGCTTCTGGAGACTCTTGGACATAGAATGGCAGCAAACCTTACTACCAGCCTGAGAACTCCGGTACATATAGAGCTTGGCGAACAGGAGCAGTATCGTTGGGACGAGTACTCTGGGGCATTGCCGGAGCCGACTGTGTTGATCAGTGCTACCCTTATACCTCTTGGTGGAAGAGTGATGGCTCATATACCTCTCGACTTGGCCATGCTTCTTGTAGATTTCAGGCTGGGAGGTAGCGGTTGGGGGCAGTTCCCGATGCGCCAGCTAACGGAGATTGAGCAAAAGATCATAAGTGACATCACGTCGGGAACGTTGAATGAGATTAGCCCTTCGCTATCTCCTGTCATACCTGTACAGCTTGGGGCGACGACTCAGGCGTCCAGCGCTATGTTCTTACAGATAGCCAAGCCGAGCGAGATTTGTCTTGTGGTTCCCTTCTCGCTTGAAGCCGGTGAAGGCCTGACAGGGACATTCAGCCTTACCTTTCCGATGAATGTAATGCTTCCGATACTAGAGGCCCTTGATCGGCTTGAAGTCAAAGAGATGGTAGAGGACCAGGGAGATGCTCGTCAGGAAATTAAAGATATTCTCGAGCATACTATGGCTGAAGTGTCGGTCAGCTTTCCTGATGTGGTGCTCCCTTCGGAACAGATATTGGAGCTGCATATAGGCGATGTAATACCGCTTCACCGAGATCGGGACAATCCACTGCTTTTGAAGGTTGGTGGAATGATTGCGTGTAATGTGCTACCGGCCTCTAAGGGAAAGAGGTTGGCATGTGTTGTAGTCGATAGCCAGGAAGATAGCGGGGTGCTCATGTGAGCTGCTTGGTCTTAGTAATGAAAGGATGTAAATATGAGCGTAGATGAAGCGATAGGAGAAGTTGTAGACGAAGGTGCGCCTGATGGCGACATGCAGGGTGCGGTACAGGATGGATCGACCGGTGCTCTGCATGGCGAGCAGATTGTAGGTAGTCAAGCCGGTGATTTCCGCATTGATCCATCGAAGGAGACTGAGGTCAGGCCGATAGAGGTGCTGCAGGGAGTAGAGATGTCCGTGACGGTCGAGCTCGGTCGCACCAGGATGCTGGTCAGGGATCTGCTCGGATTACGGGTAGGATCGGTGGTGGAGCTTGATCGACAGGTAGGGGCCAACGTAGATATTCTGGTAAACGGTACCCTTCTTGCCAAGGGAGAGGTAGTAGTGGTCGATGACGAGTTGGGTGTACGCATTACAGACATAGCTCGCAGAGAGATGGTTAGCGAGGTATAATAATGATGGCTGTAGCAAATGTTGCTACGCAGGCAACCAGTTCGGCTACCACAGGTACGGCTCTTAAGTCCACGACCGGTAAGACTCATGTCTCTACAGCCGCTCATGCCGCTCATGCCGCTCATGTAGCCCATGCCGCACCTGCAACTGCTCCTACTACCGTTTCGCTTTCCGGTCTGCTTCTGCAGGTGATCATAGCTTTGGGTGTAATTATCCTGTTTGTATGGCTGGTATCAAAGGCTGCCCGGTCACGCCCTGGCAGGATATTGCTGGGAGGTGCCGGTATTACTGGTGGTGGAATGTTTGGGGCGTTTGGCTCGAAGCGACAGACCCCGATAAACGTCATCTCCAGGCAGATGCTGGGTAAGGGAATGTCGTTGGTCATAGTCGAGGTCGAAGGAAAGTTACTGATGTTGGGGGTCACTCAGCACAATA
>JAMCPC010000030.1 GCA_023379725.1 Actinomycetota bacterium | reverse complement strand
CAAGGCCGAGGACGAAGGCGTAGCTGGAGCTACGTCTAGGACAAGAACGCCGCCAGGGGCGTCATCTGGCTGGCGGGAACCCATGGTTATTTGCGGGACACTACACTAAACACCGCTACGGCAAACTTGGCAACAGGAGGCTTCATTAGGTGTTAGCCTTAATATATATGGTTACTACCTTTGGAATTGTAGCTTCATCTCTTACGACAGCATGCTGGATTCCCCAGGTCTACAAGACCTTGCATACCCGCACCGCAAAAGATTTCTCATGGTTATACCTGTTTACGTTCACTGTTGGTATCTTGGGGTGGCTAGTATATGGTCTTATGCTTCACAACTACATAGTATGGATCAGCAACGGCGCTGTCGGTCTATGTGCACTGTCTATAATAACGATAAAAAGTCTCTCGATAATTGGCCATAGCCGCTCCTTTGCACATGATGGCGTAATTGGGACACCGGAGTAGTCATGTCACGTTACGAGATACTTGATCACAAGCAGATTGACAGTCCTGTACTTGTAGTAGCGACAGAAGGATGGTTGGACGCAGGTAATGCGGTCACAATAGCCGTTACTATGCTGGCATCTGACAATAGCAGCGAATACAGCAAACGCATCTTTTCACAAAACAATCTACCTGCCATCACTACGATAAACCTGGCTCCAGATGAAACGAGCTTATCCGATGTCAGGATAATTGCGACATTTGACGATGATTTTTTCCTGGATCGCCGTGCAAGGCGGCCAATCATCCAAATTACCGACGGTGTCAGCGAATCCCCTATGTGGCCAGCTACTCATATGCTTGCCGGAAAGGATCTTAACGGGAAAGACATCTGCTACCTGGTCGGCCCCGAGCCTGACTTTCATTGGAATGAATTCGTAAACTCCATACTGTCTATATGCAACGACCTCGGTGTCAGTATGGCAGTTGGCCTGGGAGCCTTTCCAGCTCCTGTCCCTCACACACGACCTGTACGCCTGGCAGCTACCGCTCAAAGCAACTACAGTGATCTGGCCAGAAAGATAGGTGTAGTGCGTGGGACAATACAGGTTCCTAGCGGAATATGGGGTATCCTGGAGCACGCCATCCCGGATTTATCGATCCCAGCAATAGGTCTCTGGGCTCGTGTGCCTCATTACGTAGCTTCTATGCCATTTTCACCTGCGAGCTTGGCACTGGTAAATGGGCTATGCGAGGTAACCAATCTGTCACTGCCCACAAACAGCCTTATGGCTGCATCCGACAAAACACTGAACCGGATAAACGATATGATGAACCGATCCGAGGAGCACTCGAAAATGGTGCAGGACCTCGAGCAGCGTTTGGACGGTTCGGAGGGAAATCCGCTGGATATAGGCCAAGTTCCCACCGGAGACGAAATTGCAACCGAGTTGGAGCGTTACCTGCATATAAGCAATCTTCTCGACCAAGAGGACGACCTGGAAGCCGACATAATCCATCTAAATACCAGATTGTCGACGAAAGGCAACAACGAAGGGCGCAGTGGAAACGGTAGAAATACAGTTGAGGAATACTTGGAAGACGACGAAGACGACTGGGATGATGACGACGAGGATGAGGAGGACGAGGACGACGAGGATGCGTGGGATTATCTCAAGGAGTGGGAGGATGAGGACGAGGACGAGGACGACTGGGATGATGATGATGATGACTGGGACGACGAGAATGATGACGACGAGGACTGAGAACTGCCATCACCCAAGGTCGTAGACTCGCCTGCATGAAATAGGTACCGTTCATGGAGCTGTCTGAAGCCATCAAGAAACGAAGAATGGTCAGAAGTTTTTCACCGGAATCCATACCCGATGAGCTGATAGACAGGCTGATATCTTATGCTCGCAACGCCCCAAGCGCAGGCAATACTGCGGGATGGGCCGCGATTGCTCTAACTGACCAGCACTCTATGTCATTGCTGTGGGATGCAGTTACAGATGCTGAATGGAGAGCCACGTCGAAGAGATGGGGAGGACTATCGAAGGCTCCTGCTGCTATCGTAATGCTTGCCAACCCAGCCAACTACACAAGTAGGTACAGCATGCCGGACAAGTCCGCATCGGGATTGGGCAATCCACCCCATGGCGGCGGAGAGGATTCATGGCCTGTCCCATACTGGTTCGTAGATGCTGGTTCCGCCTCAATGCTGATTATGCTTGGAGCACATGAGGCTGGGGTAGGCTCACTTTTCTTGGGCAATTTTCGGGGAGAGAAAAGGCTCAAGGAGACATTGGGTATACCTGATTCGTGGCGTTACATAGGGACTATCTTACTAGGATATGATGATGGCAACGACTATGCCTCGCAGTCTGTAAAGAACAGGCGAAATAATCTTGTCTTTCACGGTCGCTGGCAGCAGGAGAACAACAAGGTGCAGGAATAATAATACATAATGCTTTACATGTATTATAAGTGTGTTACACTATATTACATGTCTTTTCATGCAAACAATGGCTCAAGTGAGCTTCCATCGCCTACCGCTTCGGTAAATATACCCGTCGGCACAGACCTAGCCTGCGCTTACCACTGCAATTCCATACTGCTCCTTCCGTGGACCGACCCCCTTACGGATCTACGCGGTTACGATCCACGCTCCGACTACACCGAGACTTTCTGGCTGGGCACGCTGGGGCCGACTGTTACTTGGTTGATCCGTTTTACAGCCTATTTATTTGACAGATATCCTCAAGGGATAGTAGTCGATCCTAACGAAATTTGCCTGCGCATAGGCATAGGACGTGGCACAGGACCAAATAGCGCTCTCATGAAAGCGATCCGACGTTGCATACGATTTGAACTGGCCAGATTACCCTTACTGGTTGCGCCTCCACCCAGCCATCCAAACGACCCCATGAACAGCCACTCAAACAGCCATGCTCCAGCAAATGCTCCTCCACCTCACACTCCCGGTCGATCACCAGAATACACCGGTAAGCACTCTCCTACCCGTATCCTCACGCTTGAGGTACGAAGAAAACTACCTCTATTGCCGACAAGATATCTTGATAAGCTGCCCGACCAGGTAAGACAGCTACATGAGCGTTATCTTCAGGACCTCATCACGGTATGAGCAGCCGCCAGGCGGGCGACAGGAACTCGGAATGGAGAGCAGCTGACATAGTCCACCCCGGCATCGGCAAATACCTCTATAGAAGCCGGATCACCACCGTGCTCACCGCATACACCGATACTTAGTCCAGGCTTGGTCGCTCTACCCCGCTCTACCGCAATACGAACCAACTCCCCTACTCCTGCTGCATCGACCGTCTCAAAGGGATTATGCTCGATGAGTCCCAATTCCAGATATCGTGACATCATGCGTCCTTCCACGTCGTCACGGCTAAAACCAAAGGTCATCTGAGTAAGGTCATTGGTACCAAACGAGAAGAACTCTGCCTCGTTGGCTATCTCTCCAGCAAGCAGGGCTGCCCGGGGCGTCTCTATCATGGTACCTATCTTCACATCCAGCCGCTCCCGCTCGGATGAATCTGCCGCAGATAGGACCTCATCGACAGCAGAAGTTACCCATCCACGGGCAAGATGGAGTTCGTTACGAGAGATGGTAAGAGGAATCATCACCTCTACCACAGGTGATCCGCCATCTCGTATCCGTATCAGTGCAGCTTCCATAAGTGCTTTTACCTGCATTGCATAGAGGCCGGGCTTGATGACTCCGAGCCTGACCCCACGAGTACCAAGCATTGGGTTGGCCTCCTGCCATTCTCTGGCAGCCTGGTAAAGCCGCTCCTCCTCCGGGCTCAACTCTCCCTTTACTCTCCTAACCAGCAAGTCCTCTATGCGAGGTAGAAACTCATGCAGAGGTGGATCCAGAAGTCTTACCACTACGGGTAGTCCGTCCATCTCTTTCAATATTTCGACAAAGTCAGATCGCTGAGCTACCCTGAGCTCCTCTAACGCTTCGTTCTCTTCTTGCTCATTGTCCGCCAGAATCATACGCCTGACAATAGGTAGGCGATCTTCTAGCAAAAACATATGCTCTGTACGGCAGAGCCCTATACCTTCGGCACCATATTTACGAGCATTGGCCGCATCAGGGCCGTTGTCGGCATTTGCCCTGACACCCATCTTTCCAGCACGAATCTCGTCTGCCCATGCCAATATCTGCTCCAGTTCCGGAGGTACTTCCGCAGCCGCCAACGGAACCTGACCCACTACAACAGCTCCACTGGTCCCATCTATAGACAACCACTCACCCTCTTCTACTACGGTGCCATCGACCGAAAATGATGGCTTGGAAGTGGCGCTGCCACTGGCGCTCCCGGTATTTCCAGAAGAGATCCTAATGGCCTCGGCACCCACGACAGCAGGCTTCCCCCAGCCTCTCGCCACGACAGCAGCATGAGATACAAGACCACCTCGTGCAGTCAGAATACCCTCCGAAGCCAGCATTCCATGCACGTCCTCAGGAGATGTCTCGTTGCGCACCAGTATGACTTTCTCTCCAGTACCATGAGCCTCTACTGCAGCATCAGCAGTAAAATACACTCTACCGACTGCCGCACCAGGAGAGGCGCCCAAGCCGTGAACGAGAATATTGTAATCACCTGTAGAAAACTGCGGATGCAGCACTTGCTCCAAATGGCCAGCATCTACCCTTCCGACAGCCTCCCTGGGCGTCAAGGCAATATCCGGTTCGGAAACCATATCCACCGCCATCTTCAATGCAGCCCTTCCCGTGCGCTTGCCTACCCTGGTCTGAAGCATCCAGAGTTTGCCCTGCTCTATGGTAAACTCCGTATCACACATATCGCGATAATGTCTCTCCAGGCGTGCAAAGATATCGAGCAATTCGTTGTAGACATCCGGCATCCTATCCTTCAATGCCGACAGGGGCATCGTATTACGGATACCTGCCACGACATCCTCACCCTGGGCGTTTATCAGGAAATCTCCATAAGATCCCTTCTCCCCTGTCGCCGGATCTCTGGTAAAACCGACACCAGTACCTGATTCGTCGTCACGATTGCCAAACACCATAGCCTGGACATTCACAGCAGTCCCCAGATCATGCGGTATGCCCTCATGTTCACGGTAAGCAATTGCTCTAGGGCCGTTCCAAGAGCTGAACACTGCCTGCACTGCTCCCTGGAGTTGATCGTCAGGATTCTGAGGAAACTCTCTGCCCGTCTCTTTTAATACCACATCCTTGTACAATTCGACCAAAACCTTCAGGTCATCGGCACTGAGCGCAGCATCTGAGGTTGCTCCAGACTTTTTCTTCATATCTTCAAGCAGATCATCAAAGATCTCACCCTCTATACCGAGCACGATACGACCGTACATAGAGACAAATCTTCTGTAGGAGTCGTAGGCAAAACGCTCATCGGAGGTCTGATCTGCGACTCCCTTTACTGACTCATCATTAAGCCCAAGGTTCAAAACCGTATCCATCATACCGGGCATAGAGAACTTGGCACCAGAGCGAACGCTCACCAGTAACGGATCGGATGGATCGCCGATTGTCTTACCCATCCTGCTTTCCAATCTCGTCCTGGCATTCGACAGCTCAGACAGCAGCCCATCTGGCCAACTGTCTTTATTCAGATACTCCCTGCATGCTTCCACTGTAATCGTGAAGCCAGGCGGGACAGGAAGATTCAGTACTGAAGCCATCTCGGCCAAATTTGCTCCCTTGCCGCCCAGAAGATCCTTCATCTCCATAGGGGGACGCTCATGCTTGTGGTCAAAATCAAAAATATACATATCTTCTCCTATGTGCCGTTTACCTATGTACCTATTAACAAGCCTAGTACATTCGACCTGCCTAAGAACACAAAACTGTTGCCATACTGAGATTGCTCGTAATCACTAGTGGCCTATCCTACCGAGTCGCTGCCAATCTGGACAACAACTCTGTCAGAAGATCGGCAATAGGCACTCTCACCTGCTCAGTCGTATCACGATCTCTAATAGTCACAGAGCGATCTACCAGTGAATCAAAATCGACTGTCACACACCATGGCGTTCCGATCTCATCCTGGCGTCTGTAACGACGTCCAATCGACTGCGTGATATCAAGGTCGCACATACATATAGGCTGAATCATCTCCAGCACTTCCCTGGAAAGCGGCACAAGATCCTCATGCTTGGATAGGGGCAGCACAGCCACCTGGTATGGAGCCAGTCTTGGATGCAGTTTGAGCACCGTTCTCTTCTCTCCTCCTACCTCATCTTCGGTATATGCATCTATCAAAAAGGCCATCATCGTCCTAGTGGCTCCGGCGGCAGGTTCGATCACATAGGGAGTATATCTTATACCGGTAGATGGTTCGTAGTACTCCAACTTGATGCCGGATGCCTTGGAATGCTGAGTAAGATCATAATCTGTCCTGTTGGCTATCCCCTCCAATTCATCCCATCCCCATGGAAACAGGAACTCCACATCTGAGGTGGCCACAGAATAGTGAGACAGCTCGCTCTGCTCGTGTCGACGCAGCCTTAGGTTCTCCGGTGACATTCCCAACGATCCATACCATTCCATCCGTGTCTTGCACCAATACTCAAACCACATTGCAGCATCTTCGGGAGGAACAAAATACTCCATCTCCATCTGCTCGAATTCACGAGTACGAAAGACGAAGTTCTGGGGGGTAATCTCGTTGCGAAACGACTTACCTATCTGAGCAATACCGAACGGAGGTTTTTTTCTCGACGTATTGAGCACATTCAGAAAGTTTACAAACATGCCCTGAGCGGTCTCCGGTCGTAGATAGGCCACCGTTCCCTCATCCTCCAGAGGTCCGGCATGTGTCTTAAACATCAAGTTGAATGCACGAGGTTCGGTCAGATCAGTGGATCCGCACTTTGGACATTTACCATCTATCTTGTCGGCCCTGCTGCGTTCATGGCACTGCCTACAGTCCACCAGTGGATCGGTGAAGTTGTCCAGATGGCCTGAGGCCTCCCAAATCCTTGGACTGGAAAGTATGGCGGCATCGATACCTACCACGTCCTCTCGCATCTGCACCATGAATCTCCACCATGCATCCTTCACGTTTCTGAGCATGAGCACTCCGAGTGGGCCGTAATCGTAAGTGGAACGAAAGCCTCCGTATATATCTGCTGATGGAAATATAAAGCCACGCCGCTTGCACAGGTTTACTACCGCATCCATTCTATCTGGGCTGTCTGGGCTGTCGCTGCGACTAGTCGTGCTGCCCTTACCTTTGCTCTTGTCCTGGTGGTGGCTCTTGTCCAAACTATTTTTATCTACACTCATGTCGACCTAATACTACCAGATTGCATCGTTACTCCTTCCAGTATTGTTAGCAGCGGAAGCCGAGGCCCATCTCAGGAGTACTCAGAGTATGCTGAACGACCATTCGGTGTCGGCGACCTGCATGAAACGGTGACGTAGGACCATAGAACATTCTGGTCAGCAAATAGTCCAGGGGGAATAAGTAGTGCTATCGTAACGTTTAATTAGGAAATGACTGTGATTGCAGAGCGCCGCTTCTCTCCCTGGATGGCGCTCTTCCTCATCGCGGTGGCGGAGATACTGACGTTAAGTGTATGGTTCAGCGCATCCGTTGTATCCGTGCCCCTGCAGCATTTGTGGCATTTGAACTCTGTAGAAGTAGGGTTGTTGACTGCATCTGTGCAATTAGGGTTCGTCGTAGGCGCGGTTGTCAGCTCCATTACCGGCACAGCAGACAGGTTCAATGCGCGGTGGATATTCTCATTGGCAGCGGTCGGTGGTGCAGGCGTAAATACCCTCTTTATATTTAGTAACTCCTGGGAAGTGGGAGTGCTCTTGCGTATGCTTACGGGTGTCGCAATGGTTGGTGTCTATCCGGTGGCAGTGAAGCTTGTAACGGAGTGGTCACCTTCACGCAGGGGTACCGCCGTGGGCATCTTGGTGGGTGCACTTACCCTGGGCTCTGCACTTCCGCATCTCATCTTCTTTATCGGAGTCAATGCGCCATGGCAAGTCGTGCTGCTCGTTAGTTCGGGCCTCGCACTCCTTGGGGCAGGGATCGTCGCCTTCCTACTCCCAGACCACCCAGGCGAGGCACAGAGCAATCCCCCTAAAGTGTCTCTTATCTCCTTACGATCTGTGTTCGCAAACAGAGCGGCAATGTTGGCCAACTATGGATACTTCGGACACATGTGGGAACTGTACGCTATGTGGACGTGGTTCCCTGCGTTTGTCTATGCCAGCTTTATCACGTATGGTGAACGCCAGGGAGTGGTCGCAAGCTCGACCATGATCGGCTTTCTTGTAATCGGCGTCGCCGGAGCCATCGGTTCGTTGGCTGGAGGTCTATTCGCTGATAAAATCGGGCGAACTGCGGTAACAAGCGTAGCTATGGCAATTAGCGGACTCTGTGCACTCACAATTGGTATTGCCTATGGGGGACCGCCATGGGTCGTGATTGCCATCGGAATAGTATGGGGGATTACGGTCGTAGCCGATTCTGCTCAGTTCTCCGCCGCCGTCACTGAACTGAC
>JAMCPC010000029.1 GCA_023379725.1 Actinomycetota bacterium | reverse complement strand
ATATGCCAGGCGTGCTGAACGTCAGTTACCCAAGCAAAGCAATCCATAATATGGAAAATGTCACACATATTGCGCAGCTGTCGTTCTTGATCGTGGCACTCATACTGCTTATCTCTGCTTTGGCGCTCATTATCAATACTATTAGGCTTGCCATCTTCTCCCGACGTAAGGAGGTGTCAGTTATGAAGTTGGTAGGTGCAACGAATTGGTTTATAAGAGTCCCGTTCATGCTTGAAGGGTTGGTTCAGGGACTTATCGGTGCGTTGGTTGCAATAATGGTCGTTTTAACCCTGAATTGGCAGCTGGATGCTGCCAGCGCTGGGAATACTCTCAGCACGTTGTACAAGATGAGGCTAGCAGGTGGGGAGTTGATAGTTATTTTGGTTGCTATTCTTTTGATCGGGATAGTGATTGGTACCCTTGGCTCTGCATTTGCCGTAAGGCGTTTCCTGGATACCTGACACCTAATACTTAGGCTGTTGGTGGAGTAGGGGGGGGTGCTATTGCCGGAAACCCTGGTTTTGTAACCTTCTCTTGGACTATACTTGCTTCGGTGCTTACTTCTCGACCCCCGGATGATACCCCCGAGTATTTCCAACCTTTAGATGTTGATTCATCCGGCAATAAGCGTGGATGGCTGAATAGAGATAGCCTACGCCTTGGCATCAGAACCTCTTTTTTCCCATGGTTGGTAACCAGATTGGTTGTCATTCCCGTGGTGTACATGGCTCGTGAAATCGCCGCTAAAGGACATTTGCCGGCATCCATGGCCAGTGTTGCCAGGCAGGGGCTATTTAGCTGGGATGCAGGGTGGTATGAAAGCATAGCGGTTCATGGTTATGGGTTTCTTGGCTACTCCTCTCTCCGTTTTTTTCCACTTTTCCCACTTATTGTCAAAATATTCAGTTTTGTCCTACTGGGGAACGTTCGCTTGTCGTTGCTGGCAGTAGCCAATCTCTCCGATCTGTGCGGGCTTGTACTGCTGGTAGTTCTGGTGTCGCGAGAGACTGGAGATAACGGGCTTGCCGCTCGCTCTGCCTGGCTTATGTCCCTTGCTCCGGCTGCATTTACCTACGTCATGGGCTACGCAGAGGCGACGTTGCTTGTGTTCACCGTGGCTACCTTTATTGCATTGAGGAGCCATAGATGGTGGTGGACTATGGCATTAGGTATCCTTGCTGGCCTGACAAGGCCGATCGGAATACTGCTCGCGATACCTGTCCTGGTAGAGGGATTCAGAGGATTATGGGAAGCGGATATTCGTGAGCGTATAGCTAGAATAGCTGCCATTGCTGGCGGGCCAATAGGTGTTGCTGGCTACCTGTCATTTTTGGGGCTGTATTACAATCATTTACTGGCTCCAATCCATATAGAGCAACGTCATAGAGGCGGTTTTACTGATCCTCTTGTTACCCTGTACCATGAAGCATCAATGCTTATATCTGGTCATCATTTGGAGGAGGCGCTGCATTTACCATGGGCTCTTCTTGCTGTGGCGTTGATCGTAGTAGCCTTTTGGAAGTTGCCCTCACCTTACGGAGCATTTGCACTGGCAGTGGTTTTAGTGGCATTATCCGGCCATAATATAGATTCATTCGAACGTTATGCAATGTCGGCCTTTCCTCTGGTCATTGCCGGTGCATTTTTGACAGCCGGTCCTAGGATTGAGAGGCTTGTGCTGTCTGGACTGGCTGCCAGCCTTGTGGCATACTCCACTCTTGCATTCCTACATCTGTATGTTCCTTAACCTACTGATACCTCACTGCGTCAATGCGTAGATATTAATATCAAATTGAACCTCCGTGCCATGACGGACACGGCTTTTACGCCATGCAAGCCTCCGGCTTCAGCCGTGGGGAGTAAATTAATTCAGCAGCTCTTGTAGTTCCTGGATGGTATCGACATACTCATGTATCATGTCGAGTACAACCTGCCTGGTAGGTTTGATGGAATTGAGCATACCAACCACTTGGCCTACGAAATAGTTTGCCAGCTCTTTGGCTCCATCATTCCCTGAAGTTGCTGCTTTGTCGATTCTTTCGATGGCTTCTTGTACCAGCAACGGTTGCATTGGCATAGGTAGTGTCCCCGGACTATCCTCTGATTCCCACGCGTCAGTCCAAGCGCTCTTTAATTGGCGTGCAGGCTTTCCTGTTCTGGAACGAGATCTTATTGTATCGCTAGATGATGCTTTAAGGAACTTCTGCTTGACTACTGGATTGGTTTCCGCCTCTTCTGTGGTCAGCCATACAGATCCTGTCCAGACGCCCTGCGCCCCTAAAGCCATTGCAGCAGCCATCTGACGACCGGTGGCGATTCCTCCGGCAGCCAGCACCGGTGTAGGGTATACTGCGTCTACTACTTCAGGCACCAGTACCATGGTTCCGATCTGTCCGGTGTGGCCTCCTGCCTCAGTACCCTGTGCAACGATAATATCTACACCTGCCTCTTTTTGGCGGATAGCGTGCTCCTTTGTCCCAGCCAGAGCGACTACCAACACACCAACATTGTGAGCGTCTTCGACGAGCTTGGCCGGAGGTGGCCCCAATGCACTGGCTATGAGTCTGATAGGGTGCCTCAGGCCAATATCTGCCAGTGTTGTCGGCAGTGAGAGTCTGCCCAGTTCACCCGAGGACTTCTGTTCCTCGGTCAACTCGGGGATATTGTATCGAGAGAGGAGGTCGTCTAGGAATTTGACTTGTTCGGCAGGGAGAAGTGATTTTATGTCAATTCCCTGTAGGTCCTCAGGCTTGAGGTTCTCAAGCCCCTTCAAACTGGCCGGAATCAGCACGTCTACGCCGTATGGCAAATTACCGATCTGCTCTTCAATCCATTTGAGCTCTATTTCGAGCTCATCCGGGGTGTAACTTACTGCTCCCAGTACGCCCATACCTCCTGCCTTTGATACCGCTGCTACGACATCTCTGCAGTGGCTGAAAGCTAGTAGCGGATATTCTATTCCTAGCAGTTCACATATTGTCTTTGACACTTTACTCCTTTTGGCTCTGTCTCAGTGGTTCCGTATCATCCCGGTACCTTGGGAATAATTGGTTTTAGCTTTTCTTACTGACTGTCTATACAATTATATCAATACAAATTTCTCCAGTAGTCAAATCGGCATAGCGATTTTTTTGGATTGCAAGTTGCTGGCAGGTTGCAGGTATCAGAGTGGTCGCAAATATACGAACAGGATTTGCTGTTATTATTTCCGGCAACCCAGAGGATGGGTACTTCCTCCTCCCTACAGCAGTAAAGTTGTTGTATGAAAATGTAAACTATAGGGGACGAGGAAAGACAAGGATTGTAATGACAAAAACTTATCCATAATCACAACAGGACAGAAAAAGTACCGATGTTACCTTATCTGCATGCTAGTCTGATGTTTTTTGGGCTGCTTCTGGGTACGCTGGCAGTATCTACCAGCGCTGGCGTATTACCCATGCCGTCAGCTGAGGCGCAAGCCACTGCCGTATCTTTTCCTAGTGCTTCCAATACATCTTCTGTTACGGGCACCACAAGTAATACGAGCATATCTCAGGAGAGTATATACACACCTGTCAATCCGATGAGGCTTGCTGACACCCGTTGTAGTGCTTCACCAGCACCAAGTTATTGTGCTAGTGAGAATCTTCCAAGTCCAAATGCCAGTCTTACCAGCCCTGCAGGCGGAAAGAGTGAGAATGTCACTGTGACAGGAATAGATGGTATTCCAAGTAACGCTACAGCTGTAGTAATCAATGTCACTGCGCTGAACATGACGACTTCAGGATACTTCAGTATCTATTCTGAAGGAGCCACTCCAGCGGTAGTATCCAGCCTGAACTGGACTGCCAATAGTGGTGTAGTAACAAATCTAGTAACAGTACCGGTAAATACCTCCAATGGAGAGATCGTGATAGCCAATGGTGGCACGAGCGGTACTGTGAACTACGTAGTGGACATAGAGGGCTACTACACACCTCCAAGTAGCACTCCTGCAGGTCTTTACAACGCTGTCACTCCGACAAGGTTGGCAGACAGTAGGTGCAGCGAGTCGCCGTTACCTACTGGTATAACGAGCAGCTATTGCTCGACTATTCCGAGTGCAAATGGTAAGCTCGCCACCCTCGGTCCAGGCGAGACAGAGAATGTCACGGTAACTGGCATTGGAGGTATACCATTTAGTGGAGTATCTGCAGTTGTTTTGAACCTTACAGCTATAGGACCTACATCTTCTGGCTATCTGACGGCATTCCCTACAGGTGCAACCAAGGCTGAAGTATCTACTGTGAACTTCAATAAGGGAGAGACAACTCCGAGTAGGGTCATAGTAAAGGTTGGCTCCAATGGACAGATAAGCATCTACAACTTCTCAGGTAATACCAACTTTGCTGTAGATGTATCTGGTTACTACACTGATGGTTCAAGTAGCAGCCAGACTGGTTCACTATTTAATCCAGTTACCCCAGCCAGGATACTTGATACCAGGTGCAGTCAGTCGTCCCTACCTGTAGGTATCACCAGCTCCTACTGTGCGTCTCTACCATCTGCGAATGCCACTTTGCCAGCAATAGCTGGAGGCAAGTCAATTGCCGTTCAGGTGACAGGCATTGACAGCATACCGAGCAGCGCAACTGCAGTTGTTGGCAACTTAACTGCAACTGATGGAAACGGCGGTGGATACCTGACGATCTACGGTGCCACCACTGCACCCACTACATCGGATGTGAACTTTGCCACCGGAACCACCAATGCCAATATGGTCATCTCAGGGCTTAATTCCTCAGGTCAGGTGAACATAGAAAATGGGGGTGAAAGTGGCAGTGTCAATGTGCTCATCGATCTGGCGGGATACTTTATACCTGCTCCGCCTCCTGCACCTGCCCCGACGATTACCTCCATATCTCCTACCTCTGGTCCTACTGCTGGTGGCACCTCAGTTACCATTACCGGTACTAACTTTACCTCCTCTGCAACTGTTGATTTTGGATCTACAGCGGCTACAAGTGTGACCTACAACTCAGCAACCTCTTTGACTGCAACATCACCTGCAGAGTCTGCAGGTACAGTAGATGTGACAGTTACTACTGTTGGAGACACCAGTGCGACTAGTAGTGCCGATCAGTTCACCTACACTCCTTATATCACCAATATTTCTCCGACCACAGCTTCTATGCTCTCAGATGTTACTCTGACAGGTGATGGATTCGGGTCCAGCCCGGGATATGTCAAACTTGCCGATCTGACCACTGGTACCGGGTGGGGTGCACCAGGAGATGGAGCCTATTTCTATATTGTAAGCTGGAGCAATACTCAGGTGGTGTTCCAAGTACCGAGTGATAGCGGATGGTGGGACAACGCAAGCTGGATACCATATAGCGGCGACTCCATGGCGGTTACAATTGTCTCATCAGGCAACACATCGAACACGGTGAATTTTACAATCGGTTCCCCGAATCTATACAGCTATACATCCCAATCGACTGCAACTGAGTATCTGGGTCCTGGCAATAACTTTACTCAGGAAGGCAGCATCGCCTCAAATACCACCGTAGATCTCATCTGCCAGGGTACCGGACAGGCAGTGTCTGACAGTTCCTCACCCTCCGGCACAAGTGACATTTGGGATCTCACTTCAGCTGCTACATGGATATCTGATACGACAGTGAACACGACAGGAGTGAACGAATTTACTCCACCCATTCCACAGTGTACTGGCTTTATAACGAATCCATATCCACAAAATTACACAGGATACGATATATCGTGGCCACAGTGTGGCAGTACCAGTAACTACCCTCCGACTCCCTATACGGTCAATATCGTGGGAGTAGATTCTTCTCCTGGCAGTTGGAATTCCTGCCTGTCATCGGAGGCAACCTGGGATACCTCATCCTCAAGTCCGCTCGAAACTTACATTGTTCCAGCTTCGGGGACCAGTTCTACGGTAACTGGTATCGATATCTGTGGAGGCAATGAATACTGCCGCTATGGGTATGAGACTGCTCAATCTGCATACCAGTATGCAACCTCAATACTGGGATCGAGTACTCCATCTACGTGGCTCCTGGATGTGGAAAACTATGATATCGGCTCAACTCCTGCCTGGCAAAGTTGTAGTAGTACGGACACAACTGCTTGTACTGACAATATCGAGACGATACAAGGTAACCTAGATTTCTTTATTTACAATTCTATGTATGTAGGGCTGTACTCCAGCCCGTCTGAATGGTCCAGTATTACCAATGACTGGTCAACGCTTCAGGGACAGTTTTATGTGGTGGGCAATTGGCTGGCCTACTATTTGCAGAGCAGTAACAATACTGCACCTTCTAGTTGCTCGACCAGCGTTAACAGTAACTACGTTCCATTCAGCCAGGGTCCACTCTGGTTGCTTCAATATGGTCCTACCGGCGGTTCCAGCGGGGACTCGTGGGACGGAGATATCTCCTGTTATACCAATTAGTCGATACAACGTAGTCAGAGAAGTTACCGCTTCATGGCACGTCCGTCAGGATTGTCCTAGAGATGTGCGTATATCAGAGGCCTAAGTCGTCCATCACTAAGTCACTTCCAAGCAGTCTGATAATGAATGTCCTTCGGTTTGATCTACTCAGATAACTGTATACCGTCATAGCATCATATATTCACTGAGAGATGCCTATATAGAGGTCAGCAGTTAATTATCGTTACACGTCCAATATTGTCCCTGCTGGTATCCCAGGAACCGTTCAATTGGTTGCTCGGCTCAGTATGTGGTAATTATAGACTATGCCTCATTTTGAACCTTTCAGTGGATTACGCTATACACCCTCCATAACTCTGAACGATGTCATATGCCCTCCGTATGACATCGTCAGCCCTGATCAACGCGAAATCTATGCCAATCGAAGCAGCGCAAATGCCATCCACGTAGAGCTTCCTTCAGAAGATGGCAACTATTCAAACCGCTACGAGCATGCTGCATCTGTGTGGCGTGAATGGATAGATAGTGGAACAGTTCTGCATGATCCGGCCACTTCCCTGTATGTATACAGGATGACCCCATCTAACGGGCGCTCCACTACAGGTATAGTGGGAGCACTCAGACTGGAAGAGCCTGGCGACAGTATCCTGCCGCATGAAGAAACTATTTCAAAGGACAAGACCGATCGTCTGGAACTCCTTAGACATTGCAAGGCCAACATCTCGCCTATATGGGGACTTTCGCTGGCCTCTGGTCTTGCCTCTCTCTACGGCGACCTACTTTCAGATGTCCCTACTGCTGTTGCAGTCGATTCTGATGGTGTGGTTCACGAGCTTTGGGTCATCTCAGATGCTGCGGTAGTAGACAGAATATGTGAGGTAATGGGGAGCAGTCCTATCGTGATTGCCGACGGGCATCATCGCTTTGAGACAGCACTGGCATATGCCGGTGAAGCAGTCGACCCTGGTTCTCTGGGCGTAGGTGAGGGGTCTGGGTTGGTCATGGCATTTATTGTAGAGCTTTCTGATGAACAGATGACAGTGATGCCTATACATAGGCTTGTCAAATTATCCTCATCTGACTCTATACCGCAGGCAGATATTATCGATGCGTTCAAGACCTTTTTTGAGGTGTTACCGCTTGGGTCGGATGATAGTGGGTCGCTTACCTGGCCGTCCAGGCCATCCAGCGAAGGGCGCATGGAAGGGCGCATGGTTCTGGTGTTGCACGGTCAAATATTCGAACTGATTCGCAGGGATCGAGACAATGAGATGGTGGTTGATTCATCAATTGTAAGGCAGGCGTTATCGGCACTGGATATACCAGACGGAAATGTGTCATATACCAGTGAACCAGATGCAGCAGTCGAAAGTGTCAGTACAGGCAAGGCTGACTTTGCAATTCTGATGAGGTCTGTTACGGTGTCGCAGATTGCAGCCTATGCCCGTGAAAAAAAACGGATGCCGCCCAAGAGCACGTACTTCTGGCCTAAGCCTCGCACCGGCATGGTGTTCCGTTCTCTTTACTGATAGACTACTATATAATTGTGGAGGCATGGAGCGAGCGCGTATCGGCTGTTACGATCGGTGACAGCTCAGGTCGTATCTTGGATGGTGATGGCAGCGACCGTCATGTCAGCGATGATCCATACGCCTTTACGATGGCAGTTGCAGAGTCGCTGAAAGTTGCTATATCCAAAGTGCTCTTGGGCTCTGATCATGCGGTGCTGGCTGCCATACTTGCTATGCTCAGCGGGTCCAATCTACTAATAGAAGACATACCTGGTGTGGGTAAGACCTTACTTGCAAAAGCGATGGCACTGTCCGTGCAGGCAACTCATAGTAGGGTGCAGGGTCATCCGGATTTACTTCCCTCCGATATCACTGGTGTATCTGTATATATGCCAGACAAAGGGCAGTGGCAGATACACTCTGGTCCGCTCTTTGCAAATATAGTTCTTTTCGATGAGCTGAACAGGACACCTCCCAGGACCCAGGCTGCGCTGCTGGAAGCCATGGCCGAGAGACATGTAACCATAGACGGTCAGACAGTTCCACTGCCCTCTCCCCACCTGGTCATTGCAACCCAGAACCCTCTGTCCGAGTTGGGAACCTTTCCTCTCGTAGAAAGTCAACTCGATCGTTTTGGCATATGCACCACTATAGGGTATCCGGATGAAGCCACCGAGATTGATGTGTCTCAATTCCGCGGTGGCGAAGGGGCATTGAATAGCATGGTGCCGGTATGCGATATTTACGGATGGCAGTTTGCCAGAGATGCGGTCGCCTCTGTAACGGTGTCGGATAAGGTCGCCGAGATGGTGGTACGGCTGATCCGTAAGACTCGCTCGCACAAAAGCGTGCTGCTGGGTGCCAGCCCACGAGCTTCTATCAATCTTACGCGTGTTGCTCAGGCATATGCGATCGTATCCGGCCGAACTTATGTCATTCCGGATGATGTAAAAGCGGTGGCTCATGGAGTATTGCATCACCGTATACTCGCTGACGGTATGGCGGGTATGGATGTAGTGACAGAATGCCTCGCTACTCTGGAGATGCCCCGTCCATGACCGGGTGGAGTGCCCGAGGGCTACCACGGCCAGTACGCGGTTTATTTCCCTTTGCCATTACTGCGATAATTATCCTGTCCTGGGGGGGAGTTGCCCATCAAAGTGGCTCGGGATGGGTCCAGGCAATTGGGGTATTGATCGGAGGATTCGCCGTTATTGGCTTGTTTGCTCCGGCAATCGCCTGCTGGACGTCGAGAGTGACGGTTCTTTCAATGCCGGAGGACATCGTGGCCGGAAGCCATGGCGTAATCATATTTGGGGTTAACCACGCAGTACGATTGAAGATATGCCCTGATGAGCAGGATTATGTTGGCCTATCGCTCTCTGATTCCGGTAGCGGGCGAGGTGAGTATATTTTATCTGCGCGTTACCGAGGTGTGGTGGAACACCTTAATTTAGAGATTGCTACCTCTTGGCCATTTGGGATTCTCTGGTGGCGTAAGTATTTCATTGTTGGGCTGGAGCGACCCATATATATATTGCCTCGGAGCAAGAGGTCGGCTACGCGTTTCGATGTTGCAAATGACGATACCGTAGGGAAGGGTGCATCCTACAGCGGGGATCAGAGGGGTATCCGGGAGTATGTGCCCGGCGATACCCCCAGGGATGTTCATTGGCCGGCAACTGCACATGTAGGAAAAATGATGGTGAGAGAGCGTGATGAGCAGCATAGCTATCCGCTACTAATCGATGTCCGGCTTCCGGATGATCTGGTGGAAGCAGATGGTATTGCACAGGAGTATATGGGGTTGTCTGAGGCAGCCATACGCTCTGGTAAGCCGGTAGTCATGCACACTCTTGAGCCACACGGTCGTGTACAGGGAATTGTACGCGATTCCAGGACCGCAGGACGCAGGCTGTCCAGGGCAGTCTGTGAGTCAGATCACTATATTGGATTGCAATAAGATTGTTTTAATGAGATTTATTGAATTTGTAAAGCGTGCAAATTATCCCGGTGTACCGGAGTATTCGGTCATGCTAAGGATATCGGTTTGGGCTGCGGTATTGACCAGCCTGTTTGCCTGCCAATACGAAGGAGAGCTAACGC
>JAMCPC010000028.1 GCA_023379725.1 Actinomycetota bacterium | reverse complement strand
GGTACTCAGCTGAGTTGAGACCCCATGTACCAGATCTGTGTGTGCTCGGTATAGGCGGCAATGGTCATCTCGCTTTTAATGAACCAGGCTCTATAGACGAGGGAGAATATCACGATTTGCTCAGTGGGGTCGGCAGTACTCAACGAGAAGACTTGTCGCATGGGGTGGAATCGCATGGGGTGGAATCGCGGGAGGTGGAATCACGGGAGGTGGGGCACCGGGAAGGAGGCTACAGGGAAGGCTTGTCACGGGAGGGAGGATTACAGGGGGGAGGCTACCGGACAAAATGGCCACTCGTAAAAGTCGTCCATCTGGATGAACAGACCAGATTGCGCCAGGTAGAGGAGGGGCTATTCGGTAATATGGATGAGGTTCCAAACATGGCTGTGACACTGAGCATGACGGCCATCCTCAGTGCGAAGTGCATTATTGCTGCGTGTACCGGTGAGCATAAAGCTGACATAGTACGAGATCTACTCAAAGACGATATCTCACCTGACTGCCCTGCATCGTTGTTGCGTCTCCATGATAATGCCACCCTCTTTCTGGACCAGGCTGCGGCATCAAGACTCGGGTAGTATCTCGGGTTGGATGCTTATTATGAGGACATGCCACCGCTGGTAGCGCTTGGTCGCATAGACTGATTTAACGATGAGCAATAGTTATCGAGCTGGAGAGAGCCATATCGGGCCGTCTCCAGATTTAGTCAGGCGTCGCCACCTGCGAAAAAAATACCGCAGGAGGATAAGAATAACCAGAATAGTAGTTGCTTTGGTACTGGTCGGCGGTGTGGCGGTGCTGGTAACAGGACCATCTGGGGATTTACGTTTTTTCAAGAGACTGGCCACCTCTGTCACTGCCAGAAGGCACCGTGTAACTACTACAAGCACTTTACATACAGGCGTGAGCACCAGCACCAGCACTCCTGCTACTTCTACTACCACCAGCCCGACCAATGTCGACCCTGATGCGGTAGGAGTGCGTTCGTTTACCTTCGTAGACACAAGCAGATTGATCTATCCACCCCATACGGCTACCGGAAAGCCGGAGCCGCGTACGTTGGTTACCTATCTGTACTATCCAGCGGTAAGTCCAGAGTCGAGAGGTAATACATCGTCTTCACATACTTCTGGGAATAGCGGATCGGGTAATCAATCATCGGCGAGTAGCTCTACTGCCAGATTGCCGGGGAGTTCACCTGACGCAGACTCTTCTGAAAACAGAGACACAAGCCAGTACGGACCCTCTCAAATAAATAATCTTCCTCGTGCATATGGGAGCAAGCCGTTGCCGCTGATAGTCTTTGCTCATGGATTCGACCTATGGCCATGGCAGTATCAGCCGTTGCTTTATTCATGGGTAAATGCCGGCTTTGTGGTTGCCGCACCTATATTTCCACTTACCAACCCCGATGCGCCGGGAGGATTGTTTGAAGAAGACATCGTCAACCAGCCTCAAGATGTCAATTTCGTCCTCTCCCAACTACTGAGCTTGAACAGCCAGGCCGGAAGTCCAATTGATGGTCTTATAAATACTTCCGAAATAGGAATAGCAGGTCATTCGGATGGGGGGGAGACCATGATGGCAGTCGGTTACGATACCTGTTGCATGAACCATGAGGTCAAAGCTGCCGCCATATTATCAGGGGCGAAACTCTATATAGATGGTGGAAGCTATTTTCCTCCGGGTACACCTCCGTTACTAATTGTGCAGGGAACTGCCGATACGGTAAATCTGCCACAACATTCCCAAAACATATGGGAAGAGGCTCCGCCCCCCAAATACTTTCTTCAGCTTGTGGGAGCAGGCCACTACCATCCATATATTCATAGTGATCCATTTGAACAGGCGGTGGCAAAGGTGACCACCGACTTTTTTCTGGATGAGCTGGTAGGTAATTCGCAGCCATTTCAGGGGCTATCTTCATCCGGAGCGTTGCCATCATTTGCCCAGCTTCAAGAAGATCCATGAGAGGCTTGAGCTTAGTGCAATCCGTTATAATAGGCTACCGGCAAAGATTATTAGAATAGGAGAGTATATGAAAGATTTTCTCGAGGCAATCGAGGCAGGTGCAAGTGGCGATGATATAGCTGCAATACCTGTTCCCGAGTCATATAGGGCTGCATACTTGTTGCGTGACGATATTGATATGTTTGAAGGGCTACCCAGCGCTGAGAAGGATCCGCGCAAGTCGTTGCATGTAGGCGAAGTCGCGGTGCCGGAGCTGGCACCAGATGAGGTCTATGTAGCGGTGATGGCTTCATCTATAAACTTCAATACTGTCTGGTCTGCCATCTTCGAGCCTGTGCCTACCTTCGCCTTTTTGGCCAGGCTGGGTAGGGAGAGCGCATATGGAGCCAGGCACGATTTGCCCTTGCACGTAATCGGGTCGGACGCTTCCGGGGTGGTGTTGCGTACCGGTCCAGGTGTACACAATTTTCATCCCGGGGATAAGGTAGTTATTCACTGTAATTATGTAGATGATCAGGACCCATCTGCTCATGAGGATTCTATGAATGCCTCGAACCAGAGGATATGGGGATATGAGTCCAATTTTGGTGGGCTGGCCGACCTGACTGTCGTGAAAGCCAACCAGCTTATGCCCAAACCGGCGCATCTTACCTGGGAGGAAGCGGCGGTAAACGCACTTTGCAACTCCACTGCCTATCGCATGATTGTCTCTCATAACGGTGCGGGTATGACCCAGGATCAGAGCGTACTTATCTGGGGGGCTACCGGCGGTATAGGTGCCTATGCCGTCCAGCATGTACTGAATGGTGGCAGCATTCCGGTAGGGGTGGTTTCCTCACCCGAGAAGGTAGCGTTGTTGCATAAATTGGGCGTCGAGGCAGTTCTGGATCGAAGAGCACAGGCATACAAATTTTGGAAAGACGAGTTTACTCAGGATGAGTCTGAATGGCGGCGGTTCGGTAAGGACATAAGGTCATTGATAGGACAGGACCCTGATATCGTATTTGAGCATATCGGACGTCAGACCATGGGGGCATCGGTGTTCGCGGCAAAGCGTGGTGGGGTAATTGTGACCTGTGCGGCGACCTCAGGGTACATGGTCGAGTACGACAACAGGCATCTGTGGATGAAGCTGAAGACCATCAAAGGGTCTCATTTTGCAAATTACAGGGAAGCCTGGGCTGCCAATGACCTGATAGTGAGAGGAAAGGTTGTACCTACCCTGTCTTACACATACCCGTTGGATCAGGTAGGTGAGGCAAGCTATCAGGTCCATCACAACTTGCATGAGGGGAAGATCGGCGTACTCTGCCTTGCCCCTCGTGAGGGCATGGGAATAGATGATCCTGCATTTAGGGAACAGGTAGGCGAGGAGAGGTTGACTCTGTTCAGGAGAGAGCAGGCATGAGCGATTCCAGCTTTCCTGAGGTGATTCCTGAGGTAAAACCGTTGATCAAGGGGATAGATCATATAGGTATAGCGGTAGTCGACTTGGAGTCGGCCATATCGCAGTACCGGACAGTCTGGGGAAATGAGATAGTGCATAAAGAATATATCGAGAAAGATCGAGTAAATGAGGCATTGGTGGCAGTAGGCGACGCTTATCTGCAATTTCTTTCTCCGGCAGACCCTTCTTCGCCAGTAGCCAAATTTCTGGATCGTCGCGGAGAGGGTATTCATCACATAGGCTATAGGGTAGATAGCTGTTCTGCTGCCGTTGAGGCATTGAAAGTTGCCGGCATAAAGCTTATTGATGAGGTGCCCCGTTCCGGCTCCAGAGGTACTACAATAGCCTTTGTGCATCCCGCTTCCGCAAATGGTATGTTGATCGAACTGGTCGAAGAATAATTGAACAAACAGCAACCGCAATCCCCATCCGTAAAGGCGGGGAGATTCAGGAACAATGGAATTAGTCGAAGGACATAGGAGCATACTCCCTATCCCCCATGGTGAAAGGTTAAAGGATAATGGACATATCTGAACAGATAAAGATTCTAGCTACACGCAAGGAGGAGGCTACTCACCCGGGATCGGTCAAGGCAATTGAACGCCAGCACGACAAGGGCAAGATGACTGCCAGGGAGCGTGTAGAGTACCTACTGGATGAGGGTTCTTTCCAGGAGCTAGATATGCTTGCCAGGCACAGGGCGCACGGTGTAGGTCTCGATCATACAAGACCATGGACAGATGGGGTCATTACTGGATTCGGTACCATAGACGGTAGGCAGGTATGTGTGTTCAGCCAGGATTTTACTGTATTCGGAGGTGCCTTGGGTGAAGTATTTGCTGAGAAGATACACAAGATAATGGATCTTGCTCTCTCTCTTGGAGTTCCTATGATTGGTATAAACGATGGAGCCGGTGCTCGTATCCAGGAAGGGGTGGTTTCGTTACACAGCTATGGTGGTATCTTTCATCGTAACGTTCTTTCGTCTGGAGTTATTCCGCAGATAAGCGTCATTATGGGTCCGTGTGCAGGTGGGGCAGTCTACTCGCCAGCTATGACTGATTTTATCTTCATGGTGAACAATACAAGTCATATGTTTATCACGGGACCGGATGTCGTCAAGGCTGTAACCGGTGAAGAGGTTACATTGGAGGAACTCGGGGGTGCTATGACTCATGCCACCAAGTCGGGTGTGGCTACCTTTGTGGCTCCCGATGAGAAGTCGTGCCTGGATGACGTGCGCTATCTCCTGTCATTTCTACCCTCGAACAACCTTGAAGAGCCTCCATACGTAGAGCCGGAAGATGCCCCTGACCGCCTTACACCAGAGTTGATTCAGATAATACCATCCTCGTCTAATCAGCCTTACGATATGAAGAAAGTCATCTACGCTGTAGTGGACGATGGAGAGTATCTGGAGGTTCATTCTCATTGGGCGCAGTCGATTACCTGTGGGCTCGGGCGTATAGATGGCCATGTTGTCGGCATAGTGGGGAACCAACCCTCCGTACTGGCGGGAGTACTGGATATCAGCTCATCAGAGAAGGCAAGTCGTTTTGTTCGGATGTGCGATTCATTCAATATACCCCTGGTTACATTCGTAGATGTTCCCGGGTTTATGCCAGGGACCGACCAGGAGTATGGCGGGATTATACGTCACGGTGCGAAGTTGTTGTACGCGTACTGTGAAGCTACTGTTCCGCGTATACAGTTGATTACCCGCAAGGCGTATGGTGGGGCGTATGTGGTCATGAACTCCAAGTCCATAGGAGCAGATTTAGCATATGCATGGCCATCAGCGGAGATGGCAGTTATGGGGCCTGAGGGAGCTGTAGAGATAGTGTATCGTCGAGAGCTGAAAGAGGCTGCCGATCCTGCAGTCAGACGTTCAGAGTTGGTGGACGAATATAGAGAGAGACATGCAAACCCTTATTTGGCGGCTGAAAGAGGCTTTATAGACGATATCATCGATCCAACCGATACCAGGAAGGTGCTGTCCGGTGCCCTTGGAATGCTCAGATCCAAGCGCGAAGAACTCCCCCGTCGCAAGCACGGCAATGTGCCACTATGAGTGAGGGCGCTGGTGGGCAGATCGGTGGGGAGGCAGGCGGGTATGCCGACGGGCAGGTCGGTAGTGGTCAGGCTGCCGGAGAGAGTATTGGGAATGCCTCTGGGCAGTCTGCTCCATTCCTGTCTACAGATTATCCACCAGATGATGCCGTAGCTGTTATGATTGCTGCTGCGGTCACCGGCTTGGCGTGTACCAGCAGCGGAGGAGCTATCATCGGCGATCCTGAAGGGGTTTCCAGAGAAGACACCCCATGGAAGTTCAGTGGTAGGTGGTGGGCCGCACCTCTGGTACTTCGCAGGAGTCGTCCGATAAGGTAGATCCATGCGGATTGCTCTATGCCAGCTTGATGTCGTTGTAGGAGACATCAGGGGGAATGCCGCCAGGATAGCCGACGCTTACAGTGTGGCGGTCGAACATGGGAGCAATCTGGCCGTATTCAGCGAACTGTCAATTACCGGATACCCGCCGGAAGACTTGGTGCTGAAGAGGTCTTTCGTAGAAAGAAACCTTGATGCCTTGCACGAGTTGGCATCTGTTACTTCAGAATGCCATATGGTGGTGGGATTCGTAGATCATCGACAGGGATGCCAGAAGGCAGGTAGGAATGCTGCCGCTCTTTGTGGCGACGGAGAGATTATTGGCGTATATCACAAAAAGTTGCTGCCCAACTATGGTGTATTCGATGAGGAGCGCCTTTTTGAGCATGGTGATACACCATATGTCATCCGCAAATTAAAGGGCATCGATACAGGTATATCTATCTGTGAAGATATGTGGTTTGCCAATGGTCCTTTGGCTGTACAGGCCAGGGAGGGTGCCCGCCTTATCGTAAACATCAATGCTTCCCCTTATTCGTTGGGTAAGCTGGATCAGCGCAAGGAGGTGCTTGTACAGCGAGTGGAGGAGATGAAGTCAGTGACCCCCTCTGGTGAGGGGTGTGCAGTAGTGTATGTGAATCAGGTAGGTGGGCAGGATGAGCTTGTCTTTGACGGTGCCTCAATGGTGATAGATGGCCGGGGAGTATTGGTAGCCACGGCGATTCAGTGTGCGGAAGAGATTATGATAGTAGATTTAGAGTGGGATGCGTCTTCAGGCACGGTAGTTTCAGCCGGTCATGGCCAGGTACGTCATCTTACCCCTCTGGGGCAGCCGCTCGAATCTTCTACCTATACGGGGTTCTCTCCAGGGTTGGTCGAGCCAGGGGTAGCCGAGGCGGAGGTGGTCGAGTCAGGGTTGGTCGAGTCAGGGTTGGTCGAGTCAGGGTTGGTCGAGTCAGGGTTGGTCGAGTCAGGGTTGGTCGAGGCGGAGGTATACAGTGTTCTCGTCCTCGGAACACGTGACTACCTGTTCAAGAACGGGTTTTCTGATGCAGTGATAGGGCTGTCGGGAGGTATAGACTCGTCGCTGGTTGCAGTGATTGCAGCTGATGCTGTAGGCAGCCTGCACACACATTGTATAGCAATGCCATCCAGGTATTCCAGCGTAGGGTCGCTGGAGGATGCTCGCCTGCTGGCAGAGAATGCTGGTATAGATCTGTCGGTTGTTCCAATAGAGGACGCACATAGCGTACTGTCCGAGGGGCTTAAAGAGGTGTTGGGTGCTGAACCCTCTGGACTGGCGGATGAAAATATGCAGTCCCGTATCCGTGGGATCATTTTGATGGCAGTCTCGAATGCCAACGGTTGGATAGTCCTTACCACAGGAAATAAGAGTGAATTGGCTACCGGGTACTCTACTTTGTATGGAGATACTGCCGGAGGGTTTGCAGTGATCAAGGACGTTCCAAAGACTATGGTATATCGGTTGGCGCGTTATCGCAACAAAATAGCTGGACGAGAGCTGATACCTCAGACCGTTCTGGACAAGCCTCCCTCTGCCGAACTTCGACCAGATCAACGAGATGACCAGTCGTTGCCCCCATATGATCTCCTTGACCCTATAATGAATGGACTGGTGGAGCAGGATATGTCTATCGATGAATTGGTAGGTAGAGGGTTTGATCCACAGATCGTCTCCAGGGTGGCACGCCTTATTGACTTGGCTGAGTACAAGAGAAGGCAGTCGCCACCGGGAATTAAGATTACTACCAAAGCATTCGGCAAGGATAGAAGGGTGCCTATTACTAATCACTATCGCGACATACCTGCAACAGATCTATCGTCGGACAAAGCTTAAACATCTATCGTCAGACAAAGCTTAAACATCTATCGTCAGACAAAGCTTACAAAGCTTGCAAAGCTGGAATATGGCCATTGGAACATATAGTGAACCTCCCTGTCCTTACAGACGGGGTTGGGTCAGCGTCCGTTTATAACTATCTTGTAGGTGGATAGTCCTGGTATAGTCAGATTATGAGATTGTATTTCGATCAAGCGCTTTTACGGGCCGGAGTTGTCACGCAACCATCTGATATCGTCCAAAGAGCCAGGTGCATCAATGCTTTTGCCTGGATAGAGCAGAGGTTGTTTGAAGTGGTAGGCGGATGGGCATCCACAGAGACCGATGCTTTACTGAAGGTCATGTTCGATACGGAGAGCAGGGTACATGGCTGGAACTCGTTGTTATGGAAGGATGAAATGCCACCGGAGGGTTCGTTGAGGGCTGAGTCGTCATTTTCGTCAGAGGATCAAAATATACTGGTGGCCCCTGGGTTTGTCACTGTCATGGATC
>JAMCPC010000027.1 GCA_023379725.1 Actinomycetota bacterium | reverse complement strand
GATCTCTATCCTTGCACCATGCAATAGCCTGGGTGTTTACATCGACCAGGTTCTCAAATTCCCTACCCGGCCAGAAGTTCTCTTTCACGTACCTGATCGAGCGTTCAACCTTCCCCTTGGTCTGTGCTCGTCTTGGCTGGCACAGTCTGATGGATACTCCGAGGTAACGGCATAGATCCAGGAACTGCTGGTTGTAGTTCCATCCCCCTTTCTGGATAGCACCGATAACCACGGTCTTCATATGATCTCTAAGCACGGTATTGGTAAGCCCGCCAAAGTACCTGAAAGCCTCGATCACACAAGTGATAAGGCCATAGATGTCCATCGAGTCGGCAAACCGTATGTAGCGTCTCTTAGAATAAGAGAGGGTGGCGACAAAACACGGCAAGTTTGCAAATTTGTTGTCTTTGTTGACAAAGGGAAGGATACCCCAGTCAAACTGGAGTTGCTCTCCTGGTTTTGTCTCGTAGCGCCTTACTGCTACTTGGACGGAGCGTGGAGGACGGATGGAACGTATGAAGTTTCTAAGGGTGGTCTCGTTACCACCTATTCCAGTAACTCTTTACCAGTCCGCTCAACGCATAATATCACCTTCGTCTACGGCCGTCCAGAATGTATTCAACCACTGTATTGCTGGGAACCAGACAGCTGCTTTGCCGACACGTCTTGTAAAGTGATCCCACTGCTGATACCAGAGGACTATCGTGTACTGTAGGGTCTAAGGTTAATGACAGTCTGGCTGATGGTTCAAAGCTAGGTGCTTGTCGGGAGAGCTTGTGCTTTTTCGCATCAACTCCCCGAAGAGTTCCACCTTGATGGAATTATGTAGTACTAAACAATCCAAAACATCATCTGCAACTGTTTGTTCTTCCATGGCCTGGTACCACGAAGAGAGTGGGAGTTGCGTACAACCACCAAAGTTGTAATACTTTTGGTAGGTCGTAACATTGGTCAAACGCGTACATGCTCACACTCCGCCAAGTGGCGTGGAGAAACAGAGAAGTGTGCTTAGCTGCCATTGCCATTGAGATTAACACCGCCGTTGTGTTTGGTAGCCGGTACCAGGCTCGGTACCAGCACCGGTAGGGTTGTAGTACCCCCATAGCGCATATGGCGATAATACCATCAGGTAGGTACCCTGAGGATCGTGTGCCATAGTCTGAAGCGTGACTGGATGCGGGTTTGGATCGTAGGCAAGAAACTTCGGGGCACATTGTGAGCCAACGGCGGTCATCTTTCCCACTCATACAGCCAGTTGGCGTGGCTCTCATCTGCGAACATCTCTGCAATGGTAGATGTGAAATCAGCCCAGGATGAGTAGCTTATATCCTTCGGTGATGGTGCCTCTCCTGCCTCGTGAAGCCCAAGCCAGCGCTTTACCGCTGATACCAGCTCATTTGGCGAAAGCCCGTCGAAGTACAACGCACCATCACCGGCAATCTCCCTGAATACGGGGATATCACGGGCGATTACTGGAAGCCCCATCTTGGCCGCTTCGATAAGTGGCAACCCGAATCCCTCGTCAAAAGAGGCCGCTACCAGACATGAAGCCGACCGGTAAAGCCTTTCCAGTGCCTCGTCACTCACATCATTGAACCAGAATAGGTGTTTTCCAAGCTCTGCATGGCTCCTGATACGATTGATCACGTCATCCATCATCCAGCCAGCTTTACCGACAATAATAAGGTCGACCTCGTAGCCCTCCTCCCAAAGCATCTCGAACGCATCCAGGACTTGCTCGTGGCCCTTCTTGGGCTCCAGAGTGCCCACCATCAGGAATGTGGTGCTCTTCGCCAGTGCGGGCAACATGACTTCGATACTGGAAGGCAGGCCGACCGTTGGAATACTCGGCTCCAAGTCTGCCCCAAGGTGGCAGTACCCGATCCGTAATGGCCTCTGCCGGGAAATATCCGCAGTATTCATCCACTCGAACACAGCGCGGGCGGTTGCCCTGGAATTGCAGATCAGCCCATCAGATACCGCAGACACTCCCTGCAGCCACGGAGTCTCGGTACTCTCCATCTCTGGCGGAAACCATTCAGGATGTGATATCGGCAGTATATCATGCACAAAGAAGAATACTCTCACCCCACTATCTCGCATATCCGCCAGCGCGTTCGCCATCCTAGGGAGCTTGTCGGCAGCCCAGTCAAGGCCAAAGAATACATCGCCGGAAGAAAAGGTGATCGGTCCATCCACTGCCCAAGAGTCTTCCACTCCCAGAAACCGTGACGTGTACTTCCGGGCATACCCGTAGCAAGTACGTGCAGCGGTTCCAGTCGACTTGCTTGACGCGTATGAAAGCGAGCTGTCCTTAGACCTCATGGAGTAGACCGGTTCCACACGAAATGACGACAACTGCGAGCAATGAAAGGATTCATACAGGACGGCTCGGCTGGCTCTTTCTATACCTGTACGCAAATCATGTACCACAATCTGCGAAATATCCAAGAGAAGCTGCCTCTTTGTATACCGTCTGACGTTGCGAGCCATGCACAGGTAGGTTTCCAGCAGATCATTGTCCGATGGGTGTACCTGGCGTGCAATATTGGCCAATCGTGATACAACGTAGCCATCATTACGACCAAGATCGTTCGCATACATGCTCTCGATTGCCTCCCGGTACAGAGCCGCTACCCGAGCAGGAGCGTGTACCACGCTGACGTAGGCAGCTGCATCCCGACCAATAGCGGACATCCTCTCGGAGGAAGCCAGAAGTGCCGAGAGAGCACGCGAGATTTCGCTGGCGCTGGAGTCGTCCGGCAGCTTCACCACCACATTGCCGGGTAATTCACTCGCTGGACCGTGATCGCTGATTATCGTCGGAATACCATAGGCCAGGCAGTCGAGAAGAGCCCTCGATGTCTCGCCACGAGAATCGGTTCTAAGTTGCACCGCCACATCCGCACTGCGCAGGTACTCATCATACTCTTCTACTCCTACCCATCCAGTACAACGCACATCCCACCCTGCGCTCGAGGCCTTCTCGATCTCCTCATCCAGTGCGGTTGTGTAGGCGGTGGGGGGGCGCCCTCCCACAAAGACAAGATGCAACTTGTCCTGCAACGCTACATCCAGGCTGGTAAATGCCTCGAGCAGCTGATGGCTCAACTTTGCGGGAGTAACTAAACCAAAGGAGCATACGAGCAGGCCGTCCCTACCGATCCCCAGCCTCCTCCGAAGGGTAGTACCGTCCGGATCTATCAACCTCAAAGATGCCTGCGCACCTCTCAGTTGAGGCACCACCACAAAATCTGCTTCCGCGCCATTACCGTAATACTGCGAGGCAAGATCTCGGGCATACTTGGAATGGACGATCATCCCGATAGCTCTTTCGCAGACATACCTATTCATCGGGAAATCAGCAGGAGTGGATCCTACGTGGTTGCCAACTCTACCAATTGCCTCGTATCCATGGGCATGGTACGCCGCCCGCTGCCGCACATGAGGATGGCTACCAGTGCCCTCGAGCTCCCAGTAGAGTCCCTCGAGAACAAAATCGTGAAGTACGACCACGCCCAGATGTCTTTCCAACAAATCAAGCTGGTAAATATGAAAGTGGGAATTGCCCATCTGGTAGAGCACCCGGTCGTAACGGTCGGCATTTCGCTCGAACCACTGCGGCGTGCGTACGGTTATACCATGCGCACCACCACCGGTGATGCTGCCAGTACCATGGCCGGTGATGACTTCAACGTCGTAGTACTCAGCCAGAGCAGGTACCAGCTCAGCACTGTAGCTGGCGATACCGGTCTGATCCGGTGGAAGGGGAGAGATGAAGGCAAGGGCTGGTTTGGATGAATTGTGAGCAGAGGCACGATGCACCTCGGCCTCTCCCGCCGGACCCATGCCCGTATCTGTGGCTGCATCCGTAACTACATCTGTGGCTGTTGCCAGTTCTGCGCCGACATATTTGGCAGTGCTCGTACCCGCATCTGTCGATGCATCCGTAACTGCATCTGTGACCGTGGCAGTGCCTGTGGCGGTGATACCACCGGCATATCTGAGAGATGTATTTTTCCTGCCAAGTGCATCCTCGAATGCGGCCAAGGCCAGTTCTGCGCTTCTGTCCCATGAGAATCTGGCCACCTGCCTCCTGCCGTTACCCACCAACCGGTCGGCGAAGGCATCATCAGTCAACACCTCGGTCATCTTGGCAGCTATTGCACTGGGAGACGCTGGATCAAAGAGCGCTTCATCGCAGCTGATCACCTCCGGCAGGGAAGTCGTCGATGAGCAGATGGTAGGCGCCCCGCATGCCATCGCTTCGAGCACCGGTAAACCAAATCCTTCATACAACGAAGGAAAGACAGACAGCGAACATAGGTTGTACATAGCTACCAAGTCATCATCTGTGACATATCCAGTAAGCACCACATCACCGTCACTCAGGCCGACCTCCCTGGCTCGGTGCAATGTGGCGTCCTTCTCGGCCTTAGTGCCACTGCTGGGTATGACGAGCTGGAAGCGGTGCTTTATGTCTTGGGGCAACATGGCAAATGCCTGGAACAGCCCAGCTACATTTTTCCTGTGTTCGTTCGTATTGGCAACCGACAGGACAAACGGCTTCGATATGCCCATACGCTTCCTTATGCGGATCTGCTCATGTTCTGCTAGATCCAACCGCTTGAAGATGCCATCTGCAGCGGACCCGATTACCGCCATACGATG
>JAMCPC010000026.1 GCA_023379725.1 Actinomycetota bacterium | reverse complement strand
TCAATGGTAAGACTCCTCATCAGATGGGAAAGTGCCCGCCCTGACATCTGCCGCCCACGCTGATACTCCTTTTATAGCATCGTCAGCCAGATTGGCGTATTTACGAACAAACTTTGGCACCCTATCGCTGAACCCAAGCAGATCATGAAAAACAAGTACCTGACCGTCACAGTGAACACCAGCCCCAATTCCTATAGTAGGAATCGCAATATCTTGAGTAACCTCTGCGGCAACCTTACCTGGAACCGCCTCAAGCACAACAGCAAAGCATCCAGCCAAAGCAAGACCTTTGGCATCATCTATGAGCAGCTTTGCCGCATCATCATCTCTCGCTTGTACCTTGTATCCTCCGAAATGGTTTATAGATTGGGGAGTCAGTCCAAGATGGCCCATTACAGGTATCTCTGCAGATATGAGAGCCTCGACACACTCAAATCTGGATCGCCCACCTTCCAGCTTAACGGCTTCCGCTCCTGCTCTTATGAGCTTGGCAGCATTACGCACCGTATCTGCATTACCAAGATGATACGAGAGCCATGGCATATCAGCGACGACAAGAGCATCGGGCTTCGTGGTGGCCACGGCCGCAACGTGGGTAGCCATTTGCTCCATAGTTACATGAATCGTATCCGGTTGCCCGAGTACTGTCGTTGCCATAGAGTCGCCAATTAAAATTATATCCACTCCACCAGAATCAGCAATCCTGGCACCAGGCGCATCATAAGCAGTCAGCATGACGACTGGGGGATCTCCTTTGGACACTTTGCGTGACTTTATCTCTGGTACAGTAATGCGAGCCATAATACAATTATACAGTGTAGCGTTTCAGCTATTTAAGTTGCTGGACAGTTAAGAAACTAAGCCTCTAAGCCCAGAAAATCTTTGCCAAATGGTTCCAACCGCAATTGGGACATACCTCTATTACATAGCATGCCAGATGACCGTTGCGAGTATGGGATTTGAATTTCAATATCTCTCCATTATTAATAACGCACCGTCCTCCTGAAGGAAGCCCACTGCCAAACACATAGGTGACATAAGACACCTTGGAAACTTCGCATACCGGGCAATCTATTACGGAAGATCTTTTACCGATATTACGTGCCGCTCTGAGTAACTCTGGATGTGCATCACAGATATCTCTCTTCGATATACGACCCTTTCGAAACTGGTTGATCAGGAAATTGCGAGACAACCTGTATTCCACCTCAGCCTTTGGAGCACCGCGCTTACGTCCCGCCTGGATGGCCACATTTCTATTTGACTTCACATCGCTACCAGACATGACATTGTCGCCAATTTGAACGCTACTCTCGTTACTACCGTTACCCCTTCCCTCCAAGGAGAGGTCGCCTACGATGCTTCCCCCGTTACTCCCGTTACTCCTGCTACCCCCATTGCCTGATCCGTCCAACGATCCTGTATCTTCCAGATCTTTTATACTACTTGTGTTAGGGCCTCTGCCTGTACCGGTAGTTTCCATATACATAGGTTAACCGGTTTCAGGCTGGCTGGCCAGCCATTGACACCGAGCAACAAGCAAAAATATATTTTCTCCTACCTGATTTGCATTGTTGCCGATATATCGGTACGATATGGGTAATGCTTGAAATTGCCATACTTGGAATACTTGCCGACCGAGATCTGCACGGATACGAAATCCGTAAACTGCTGATAGAGGATGGGCTTTTGATGAGTCTTTCTTTCGGTACCCTCTATCCGGCATTGGCGCGGCTGGAAAAAGCGGGAGCGGTTGAATCATTCTCACAGAGCTCTCCGATCACCCCTGCCCAGGCTACCGGTACTGGAATGGCGACCCGTATGCCGCTCACTGGGTCGTTGACCGGCGAAAGAGCCGCTGCGGGGGTGCTTTTGCGGCCGCCGACCAGATCGACTCGGGGTAAAAAAGTATACCAACTGACCAAATATGGTCGTGAGCTATTCGAAAAATTGCTCAACGATGACAGCGGGGTAACTGACCGGCGTTCATTCGATATACGGCTGGCCTTTGCCCGACACCTGTCGCCTACCGCTCGTTTGAGGCTGCTCGAACGTAGAAAGTCTCACGTAGCAACTACCCTGGAGCGCATAGAAGCAATCTCGCAGCAACCCAAACGCAGCCAATGGAAACAACGCTACGAAAATCTTGTCATCGAACACGATATAGAGTCCATGCAACAGGATCTTGCATGGCTCGATAATTTGATCCAAAAAGAGTTGGATGCTTCACAAGCAGCTAGCGACAACGGACAGTTACCGGCAGAATCAAGCATACAGCAATAAGAATATATAAAGGAGAGTAAAGCATGACTTCAAAGACACCCATAAAACTGGCAATTGCAGGAATAGGCAACTGCGCCAGCTCCCTGGTACAGGGTCTGGAGTACTACAGAGATACAGACCCAGAGGAGAATATACCCGGGCTTATGCACAATGTTCTCGGTGGATATAGCATATCTGATATCGAGATAGTTGCGGCCTTCGACATTGACAACACCAAGGTAGGATCGGATGTCTCCAAGGCTATACTCGCCGGCCAGAATAATACTATACGCTTTGCAAAGCCTGACTTTCTGGATGTGACGGTCAAACGTGGACCTACCTTAGATGGCTACGGTACGTACTACCAGCAAATGGTCGAAGAGTCTCCTGCCTCGCCGGTAGACGTAGCAGAAGAGCTTGCCAATAGCGGTGCTGAAGTACTGATCAGTTACCTGCCCGTAGGATCAGAAGATGCCCAGCGCTACTATGCAGAGGCCTGCCTTAAGGCCGGAGTAGCGTTTATAAATGCAATTCCGGTATTCATTGCAAGCGACCCAGAATGGGCATCCAGGTTCACGGAGGCAAATATTCCCATTATCGGAGATGACATCAAAAGTCAGGTTGGTTCAACGATTTTGCATAGAGTCATAACTCGGCTAATGGAGGATAGAGGCGTGAATATAGACCATACTTACCAGCTCAATTTCGGTGGCAATATGGACTTTATGAACATGCTCGAACGCTCTCGCCTGGAATCAAAGAAAATCTCCAAGACGCAGGCTGTGACCAGTCAAATAGACATTTCACACTTGGAAGCTCCCGATGTGCATATAGGGCCATCTGACCATGTACCTTGGCTGCATGACAGAAAATGGGCATATATCCGTTTAGAGGGAAGAAACTTTGGTGATGCCCCGCTGTCGGTAGAGCTAAAGCTCGAAGTATGGGACTCTCCGAACTCAGCAGGTGTGATGATCGATGCTATTCGCTGTGCACGGCTTGCCTTAGATAGAAAGATAGGTGGTCCACTTATCGGCCCCAGTTCTTACTTTATGAAATCACCTCCACAGCAATACCACGATGACGTCGCACGGGATCTGGTCGAAGAATTCATAAACGCACAGTAAGCAAGAGTTGCTTCGTGAACCTCCCCGCCCTTGCAGACGGGGATTGCGGTCGCTGTCCAGTTCAATCCCTGTAAATTCTTCTCTGCCACCATTCATCGAGTTGCCGGTATGCTTCATCTTCCGATAGTGGTCCCCGGTCCATCCTGAGCTCAAGCAAGAATGCCAGCGCCTCTCCCACCTCGCGTCCGGGAGGAATACCAAGATGCTCCATGACTTGCACTCCGTTCAGATCAGGCTTGATGGACTCTATCTCTTCACGCTTCCTGAGTTCTGCAATGCGACTCTCAAGCTCATCCATTCTCTCATTCAATTCCCTCGCCTTTACAGGATTTCTCGTGGTGCAATCACACCTGGTGAGCTCATTGAGCCATTGCAACAGGGGGCCAGCATCACGCACATAGCGCCTTAGCGCGCTGTCAGTCCAGCCAAACCTGTAAGTATGAAAACGGAGATGTAATGCAACCAGATTCGCCACTATTGATATGTCCCCTGTGGAATAACGCAGCTTTCTCATTCTCTCTCGAGTCATCCGAGCACCTACCACGTCATGATGGTAAAAAGAGACTCCTTGCGATGTGTACGTACGCGTCTTGGGCTTACCGACATCATGAAAGAGTGCTGCCAATCTCAGCAGCCTCTCTGGACTGGTCTTGTCTACTACAGCCAACGTATGAGCTAGTACATCCTTATGACGATGGATTGGATCCTGCTCCAATGCCAGGGCAGGCAGCTCAGGTAGAAACCTCTCCGCCAGACCAGTGTCCACCAAAAAAGCCAACCCTGGTGATGGTTCATGGACTACAAGTAATTTGTCCAGTTCATCCCTTACCCGCTCGGGAGAGACCATCTCTATCCTGGCAGCCATCTCCGATACCGCCACAGTAAGCTCACCTACCGGCTGCAAATGATATCCAGCAATGAACCGGGCTGCCCTGAGCATACGCAACGGATCTTCATCAAATGACTTGCTGGGGGCTCTGGGTGTACGAAGTGTGCTTGACGCAAGATCGGAAAGACCTTCGAATGGATCGACAAGCTCAAGAGAGGGTAGCGCCAATGCCATAGAATTAACGGTAAAGTCTCTGCGAATCAGGTCGTCTTCAAGAGATTCGCCAAATACAACCGCCGGTTTTCTCGTATCATTACTGTATACTTCGGCTCTATAGGTAGTAATTTCAAACCGTGCATCACCCTTGAGGCAAGCTATGGTGCCAAACTTTTTCCCCTGTGTCCATACGCTGTCAGCCCAATCTTTCACCAGAGAAAGGGTCTCGCCAGGAAGGGCATTCGTAGCAAAATCATAATCTTTTGTCGACTGCATATTGACAGACTTACCGCCATCTCTTTCGGCAAGTATCAAGTCACGTACCGTTCCGCCAACAAGGTACAACTCTTTACCGGCATTCTGAAATATCCTGCTAATGTCTGAAGTCTTCACCAGCATCTCGTTTGCGCGTTCTGGAATTACCATGAACGACTCACCACCGCAGTAGGAGTATCATCGTTTCCGTGTGGAAAAACAGAGTAATAGGATGACACGGAGTAATATGACCTCGCTACACAGTAACTTGGATCAAGGTTTTCTTGTAAGCTGCAGTCTGGACATGACCTAAAGTCATATGACACCGGTATATAGTAACCTATATCGCCACAGGTACAATTCTGGATATAAGCTAAAGGGGATGGCTCGTTGCATATGGTCGTTCTGTAGAACATTATATTGTACTGTCCAAAAAATCGGGCAGGCTTATAGGCGTTCATTTGCAATACTATATATCATCATCGTTACAACCATCTCGGTAGGTAGTCTATTCTCGATAGGCAACCTATTTGGATCGACAGGCAGACCGGACACTGCTACAACCGCCGCCGCTACGACGACTACCGCTGCACCCAAATTAACCCTCGTCTCTCAGTCACCCTGGGTATCGACATCCCAAACATTTCATCTGACATTCGGACTTTCCTATTCCTCCCTACCGGCCAAAGCTCTACAAAATCTACAGGTTTCAGTATCCCTATACGACCGTTTGACCAGCCAATCGGCTTTTCAGTCAACTCTTGCCAACATATCCAACGACTCTGTACTTGCCACATCCGGGGGTATCCCCCTCGACGTCCTGCCTCACAGTGGAAACGGCTTTGAGCTCAGTATCGCCCTAAATGGCACCGCTACCCATACAACACCAAACATCGTAGCCTTTAGCCTACCCTGTACTCCCGGTAGCTCTCCCTGTCACGGAGTCTATCCCTTACAACTCACCCTGGAAAACAGCTCCACCGGTAATTCATCTTCATCGCCTCCTGCCCTGTCCACACTGGACACATACTTGACTTACATCCATACCACCCCTGCCGCCCAGCCATTACGAATAAGCTATATAGCTCCGTTGTCGACGCCTTTGACTCTTCCCACCTCACCAGCTTCTACGGTAAAAAATGCAAGCACTGCTCTACAGTCATTTGAATCAGACATTTCAGCCATCAAGAACAGTCCACCTGTACCGGTTACCATTCAGCTGGAACCTTTTGTTCTCCAACAACTGGCATGTACCTCAAACATAAATGCCAACATATGCTACTCTACTGCCAATAGACACCCTTCTTCCCAAACAGCCACTTTGGCTCGTAACTCGCTACAATCCCTGGAATCCATGTCGTTATCACCGCACAACGAAATCCTTTCCGGCCCTTATGTGCCGATCAATATAGATCGACTTACCGCCGGATCGCTCGAGAACCAAATCCACAACCAGATACAAGAGGGTAGCCGTATACTGTCTGCTACACATATCCACACATACAACAACCTATGGTTGGCATCATCACCGCTTGCAAATAAAGCAGCATTGGCACTCAAGCAGCAGGGTATTACCAATATAGTGCTCAGCTCTTCGGACCTGAACTCTCAATATACCAACCTTACGCTCACCAATCCGTTTACGTTGAACCTGAATAACAACAGCAGCGTACTGGGATATCCGATAGACAGTAGCTCCCGTGTCATCCTGAACCAAATAAATTCGACCGGACCAATATTATCTGCATATGATATGATCGCGAACTTTTCTATGGTGTACTTTGAAACTCCCTACCAATCGACCGCACGTGGGGTAATAGCATACGACAATCCCAATTCACCTCTACTCTCACGGTTTACCAGCACGTTACTCCAGCTATTAAATGAAAACCCGATACTGCGTCCAGTCACTTTCTCCCAATACGTAACACAAGTACCACCATCGACTGGATCAGCTGCTAATCGAAGCCTGTTGTCGAGCTCCACCACAACAGCTCATGAAAGCATGCCTCTAGCCCTGCATAATGCCATCCTTAACTCATATAAAAACCTACAGGCATTCAGGTCGTCTTTTGAGAATAGATCTGTCTTTAACAAGTTCTACGATACATTTCTCTGTTCAATGGATACCAACCTATCCGCACGCTCCTCTGAATTGGAACTGAGCAACTTGAGACAAGCTATTATGTCGTACATTTCCAACCTATCACTCATATCCGATAGGACGATTACCGTCACATCTTCTAAAACAACCATCCCAATTACAATTATCTCTCACCTACATTACCCGGTAAACACGCTATTGGAACTCAGTAGCAGCGGAATTGATGCCGGAAAGATCCGTAAGCAGAAAGTTGCCGTCGACCATGCCACCACCGTCGTATACGTACCTGTAACCGTCAGAGCAACAGGATACTTTCACATCAAAGTTAAACTACTCTCGATGAATGGCCAAATGTCACTAGCCTCTGCTGATCTACCTGTCAGATCAGCAGCTATCTCTATTATAGCTATAATCCTCTCAGCCGGAGCTATTCTGGTATTGTTGGGGTGGTGGTTGCATACCCTTCATCTCAAGCATAAGGCTGATTCGAGACATCCACAACATCTCCGGACCAACTAATAGGAACACTCCGATCGAGATAGTGTAAGCAGTGTAGACAAGTGACAGCAATAGACAACAACGAAGATCTCGAAAATACATCACGTAATACTATTTATATGGCTGTCGGAACAGCACTGTCCAGGTTGACTGGATTGATACGTATCTTTGCTCTAGCTTATGCTCTGGGCTTCGGGGCACTGGCAGACTCTTACAATCTATCCAACACGCTTCCAAACATAGTTCATGATCTGATACTGGGAGGGGTACTAAGTGCTACCTTCGTACCAGTATTCGTGGAGTATATCGAGTCCAAGCGTGAAACCATGAAAGACGATATTTCAGCAATAGTCACTACCTCTATCGTGCTACTGGCAGTAGCTTCATTGCTTTTTCTTCTTCTTGCTCCTTATATAGTCAATTTCATTGATCTAGCCGCTGCCTCTGGCGTACAGAAGCAGGAGCTCCCTTTAACGGTCGATCTCTTGAGACTCTTCACACCTCAGCTCGCTTGTTACGGATTATTTGGATTGATAACCTCACTACTCAATGCACATAGGAGGTTTGCACTGCCAGCCTTTGCACCAGTAGCTAACAACATTTCAACTATAGCGGTGTTGGTTGCCTTTGGCCTACTTGTAAGAAATCCGAATGCCATATGGCTCAGCCATCACATTGATCTACTCTTGCTTTTGGGGCTGGGTACGACCTTTGGGATCTTTCTCCAACTGATAATCCTCCTTCCCAGCATCCGCAAACTTCACCTACGATTACGTTGGAACCTTTCATTCCTCTCACCACCTGTAAAAAAAATCATGCATCTGGGAGCATGGACATTGGGATTCGTAATAGCCAACCAGGTCTCCTTACTAATCGTCCTTATAATCGCTCAACACTTGGAGGTGGGAGCTATCTCTGCCTATACCTACGCGTACTCGTTCTTTCAAGTACCATTTGGTATTATTACGGTTTCAATCATGAGTACAGCCGTACCGGCCCTTGCCAGCAGTTGGTTGCACGATAGGGCTTCATCGTTCAGTAGGATTTTTTCGATAGGGCTTATGCGAATTATGGCCATAGTAATCCCAGCTATGGCAGTGGAGGTAATTACTGCAAGGCCGTTGATAGCTCTACTGCTGGGTCATGGGGCCGGCAACTTTACAAATACTGCGGCTACTGGAGAGGCACTTGCTATGTTAGCGCTTGGACTTCCCGGCTTTTCAATTTTCATGTATTGTATGGCCACCCTCCAGTCAATCCAACGCATGAAGACCGTATTCATCATGTACCTGGTACAAAACTGTATAAACGTCGGACTCGCTCTTTTATTGCCCACACTTATGGGATTAAGGGGTCTTATGCTTTCGATCGCGCTATCCTACGACATAATGGCCATAGTTGCGTTAATCTTTTTGGCACGCAGGTTGCTGCCGGATAGCTTTCACTTTCCGTGGCGAGTAATTACCAGAATATGCGTATCCACTACGTTCATGGCGTTGGCTATTGCGGCCGGACTAAGCATATCCGGATCTGACTCTACCCAATGGCTGTTTATCCGGGTAGGTACGGCGCTTGTGGGTGGTGGGCTACTTTATCTATTGATCTCTATGCTCCTTGGAACGGTAGATAGACATATGCGCCACCTCTAAGAGACTCAGCGGATAGGCATCTCGAGCTGGCGAGAACCCATGATTATTTGCGGGACACTATGCTAGTATGCACTAAGGAGGTTTTTGATAATGATAAGAATCGTTACTGACAGCGCATGCGATATTCCCGATGAATTGTTGAATTCTCATAATATTGACATGGTGCCTCTCACGATACGCTTTGGTGATCAGGAGTTCAAGGACAGAACGGAGTTGCCTACATCAAAATTCTGGGACATGCTCGACACCAAGGGAGTTATGCCTCAAACCTCAGCGCCCTCTCCGGGTGATTTTCAAAAAGCATTTGATACAGCCATATCACAAGGGGCAACCGGTATTCTATGCCTGACCATCTCTTCTGGCCTATCTGCTACATATCAGTCTGCCCTTACCGCCTCTCAGGGTTTCCAGGACTCTGTACCGGTTATCGTAATAGATACACAAAACGTCTCCATGGGTGAGGGTATTTTGGTACTGAAAGCAGCAGAGCTGTTGGAGCAAAACATGGATATTGAGGAGATACACAGGCAGATACTGGATGTACGAAGCAGGATACATGTATTTGCAGTGGTAGACGACTTGGAGTTCCTAAGACGAGGTGGGCGTATCGGTGGAGCTTCCGCCTTTTTAGGTTCAGTGCTATCTATTAAGCCAGTAGTGGCAGTAAAAAACGGTAGGATCGAACCGGAATCCAAGCAGCGCACGAGAAGCCGAGCAGTAGATTACCTGGCAGGCAAGGCAGGTGTCTGCAAGCCTGTAAAAA
>JAMCPC010000025.1 GCA_023379725.1 Actinomycetota bacterium | reverse complement strand
TGATAGGTGCGTTGTAGTAGGCGCTCCGGCACGTATTGTACGCCGCTACGTTCCCGGTAATGGATGGGAGCGCACTACAGCGAACAGCCTCATGGGTAACTCGCACGGCTATGCAGATAGGTGAACTGCTCCGTCCTTACGGACTGGGATTGCGGTCGCCGTCTGCTCAAAGATAGGCAGCAAATGATGATGTCGCCTGGCTGCCGTAATACATGTTACCGTTCCTCGAAGTTCAAAGATAGGTAGCCAATGACGATGATGCCGACCCTCCGGAGATATTGGATCCTGCCGTACCATTAGCAACATTATTAACTGCAAATGCCCACCCCCAGCCATGGCCATTGCTGACCAACATCCAGAAAGGTACCGGCATAAGGGGTGAAGGCCACGGGACCCCCACCTTGCTTGGGTTGGCTGTCTCGGCTGCAATGCCGCTTGATGCAGCACTGTTTTCACTAGTGCTGCTGCTTGAGGCATCTGTCAAACCGACATTGCTTCTGGGTGCAACCGTTTGACCAGAGTTGTCGACTTGAGTGCCAACTGATACCCCGCCACTCTGCGAGCCCTGTCCGCCGCCGGGCGAATTCCCCGATCTGCCCGAAGAAGTATCACTGGCTGTACCATTCATTCCCTGTAAAATAGGTAAGATGACACTCATAATTTCTCGACCTTGTTACTTAGCTTCTGCTTTCCCTCACAGCCATACCTGCAAAATATTTTTTGCTGCACACTGATTACTCTCTGATACTTTATATGCTAATATCCATTTATTAGTATATCACACATAGAGGCTTATGTCAAGTAATTCATTACCTTCCAACCCAATAATGGTGAACATAAAAGACCTGGTAGGCAGCCAGATCCATAGCCGTATCGCCAATCATGTCGGCAGGGTAATAGACTTGGTTACACGCTTGGCAGTAGAGGGGTATCCCCCCATCACGGGACTGCTTGTACTCTACAATCGCCGTCAAATTTTTATTCCGATGAAACTCATAACAGGCATGAATAAAGGCGACTTGGCCGTAAGCAACGAAAGAGACTTGGCCAATTTTGATCCATTCAAGAGGCGAACCGGAGAGGTGCTCCTTAAGAGAGATATACTGGGCAGGAAACTGATCTACCTTGGCGAGCATACAAAGCCACGCCTGATAAAAGCAGCCGAAATCAACATCGCTGACATAGGAGGCTCTTGGCGAGTAGCCGGTATAGAAGTCCACAAGCATAGGAGAATCTTTCGCCACTCTCCCGGGCAAGAAGAAGAGCATACCGGATTTATAGACTGGAGCCATTTGGAGCCATTTTTGGCCCATGTACCAACTTCGCGCCTACGCGTATCATACCGCAAACTTGCAAAAGTACATCCCAGCGAATTGGCTGATTTAGTCGAGTCAGCATCTCCGGAAGAAGGACAGGAGATTATCGCCGCAGTAGGTGAGGACAAGGAGCTTGAGGCGGATGTATTCGAAGAGCTCGACGACGAGCACCAGCTCGAACTAGTTGCCCGGCGTACTGACGCGCAGGTCGCTTCCCTGCTGGCAACGATGGCACCGGATGATGCGGTAGACTTGCTAAGCGAGATCGAGCAGGAGAGGCGACAACCAATTCTCAGACTCATGCCTTTCAGCCAACAGATGAGGGTAAGGAGCCTACTAGGATACAATGCAGAGACCGCCGGCGGCCTCATGAACCCTGCTGTAATATCAATTACCAATGACCAAACTACCAGCGATGCAATCGAACGGGTCAAGGCCGGAGATGAGCCTTACGAGACTGCATGCACCTTGTATGTAGTCTCTGAAGACAACAAGCTAATCGGCTCATTCAATATCGTAGAGCTACTGCGTGCCGCTCCGGACAGATCGGTGTCCGATATTGCTCATCCCGATCCGCCACATGTATCCACCAACTCCGATCTGCCGGACATAGCGACCACCATGGAAGACTACAATCTGACCGCCGTTCCTGTCGTGGATGCCAACTTTACGCTGGTAGGACAGGTAACGGTCGACGACCTTCTGGAACAAATCGTTCCAGAGAATTGGAAACGCCGTTCAGAGCTCCTCTGACCAACAGGCTCCGCAAGCACCAGGCTTCTTAGCGGATACTTAGTGAAATGAATCACTGGCATGACTTGCACAGGGAACATAAATTATATATACTATAAATGGTCGATCTGACCGTTATCGTTTCTAAAGCTGAGATTGACCATTTAGCATGACAGTCCAATAATGCCGAGAGCGGCAGAAGCACTGCTAAAGCAGTGCATTACCGATGAAAGGAGGTAGGGAAAAGATGCGTGATAAACCCCGAAGTACCACCTCATTCAGGCGCGCCCCCGGCCGTTTCTGTGGACTGAATGTGCTGAACAGCATCCGTTAAGGTTCATCCGTCCATCCTATAGGGGGCAAGCGAGAGTTCCAATCTCGCGGCCAATGCATTGCACAATCGAGTACCGCGCTGGTATGTAAGAGCAAGCATCTCAAGCAAGCAAAGAGCAAGCAACAGAGCAAATACCCTAAAGGACTACAGAGAAAGGAGATGAACAATGGAAACAATGAAGAATGACTCACGCTTCGTACTCGACGAAGCTCACATCGGCGACATAAAAGGAGCACTCGGCACAATCAGAGTGAACGACCAGCCGGTTACCAGCTCTCGCCTGAAAAAAATTCTGGCATTGCTGGCAATAATGGGACCAGGACTGATCGTCATGGTAGGAGACAACGACGCAGGTGGAGTGGCTACCTACGCTCAAGCCGGACAGAACTACGGCACCGGCCTGATCTGGGTATTGCTCATTCTTATACCGGTACTCATGATAGCGCAGGAGATGGTGGTCAGGCTGGGGGCAGTAACGGGAGTAGGCCACGGAAGGCTAATCAAAGAGCGCTTTGGTAAGGCATGGGCAATGTTTTCAATCATTGATCTCCTGATCCTGAACTTCCTCACTATAGTTACCGAATTCATCGGAGTGTCAATGGCACTAGACTACCTGGGGGTAAGCCCTTACATATCGATTCCGATCGCAGCTGCCGCTCTGGTGGGCGTTACCATATCGGGCAGTTTCCGCCGTTGGGAGAGTGCTATGTACATCCTCATCTTTGCCAGCCTACTTATATACCCTCTGGCTCTTATAGCTCACCCTGCTGCGATGCCGATCCTGAAAGGTACCCTTATCCCCACTATGCCCGGAGGAACAAACAATGTACTTGTGATGTTTGTCATTGCCATCATCGGCACGACTATCGCTCCATGGCAGCTGTTTTTCCAGCAGTCCAATGTAGTGGACAAGCGAATCACGCCGCGCTGGGTAAACTACGAAAGGGCAGATACCTTCATAGGATCAGGATTGACTAATATCGCGGCAGCGGCAATTATGATCGTAACCGCTTTCGCCTTTCTCCACACATCATTCCACGGACAATTCACCAGTGCTCTTGGGGTAGAAAACGCTCTTGGCCATACAATCGGACATGCCGCAGGAGTCATGTTTTCAATAGTGCTTCTGGATGCCTCAATAATAGGCGCCGCAGCGGTAACGCTTTCGACATCGTATGCAACTGCAGACATGTTTGGAATGAAGCACTCCCTGCATCGCTCCTGGAAAGATGCCAAGGGTTTCTATGGCTCCTATGCGTTGCTAGTTGCCATAGCTGCAGGAATAGTTCTCATACCACACGCGCCTCTCGGACTGATGACAGAGTCTGTGCAGGTACTTGCCGGTATGCTACTTCCCAGCGCTATCGTCTTTTTGCTGATACTTTGCAACGATCGCGATGTCCTTGGCCCGTGGGTAAATCCTACCTGGCTGAATATCGCTGCAGGAATCATAGTGGGAATACTGGTAGATCTCTCTATCGTGCTTACGGTTACAGTTGTATTTCCATCGTGGAGTGCTATATCGGTATTTGCAGTAACGACCGTACTTCTGGTGATCGGAGCCGGAGGACTGGGAGCGTGGTTGGCCATTAAAGGGCGCAAGGAACGTCACGATGGCGTAGTACTGGCAATAAGACAACGCGGCCGGAACCAGGGTAGGCATGAGGACAATATCACGTCTGGCCAGGATAGCAGGATGCCTGATCAGAGTATAAACGAATCTGGCCGGGACGACGGAGTGTCACGCCAGGATAGCCAGGATATCAGATTGTCTGACCAGGATGGTAGGGAATCGCGTGCAGGCAACAAAGTCTCACGTCAAAGTAACAGGGCATCACGCCGGGCTGCCAGGGAAGCCCTCAGGGAAGAGCGGGCCAGCTGGAGCATGCCCTCTCTGGCATTGCTTGAAAAGCCAACCTGGTCGCCGATTCGTAGGATAGGTATGTACACTCTACGAGCATATATCGTACTCGCAGTCATAATGTTGCTTGTCAAAACTATCCAGCTTGGTGTAGGGCACTGACCGTTGCGGCGAGCGCAAGCCCCGGCTGTAGCCGTGTCATCATCTCCCCATAGCATTTTTCGCAGCCACCCCAATACGGTGAGTGCAAGCCCCGGCTGTAGCCGTGGGAAGGATGCCAGTACATGCGCCACTACCGATCCATTCGCCCACCAGCTCATTCGCCCATTCTCCCATTAGCTGCCAACACCTTCTAATCCCCCCACCAGCATTCTACATTTCGGGGCTGGAACGGAGTTGGACTCTATAGACTCCAGTGACTCCATTCTCCACCGGCAGCCCTCCTCCTCCTGCTACCCCAGCGCTAAGTTACGATGTATCGAATCGCATAAGCTGGATCGAGTAAGCCGCGTACAACCTCTCCTGCTGCCGCAGCGCTAAGTTACGATGTATCGACAGGCAAATAACCTGAATAGTGCTACGAGATATCGGGAGAATGGGGTAGACAGCGCTAAGTTACGATGTATCGACAGGCAAATAACGGTAATATTGGACATGGCCTCGGAAATACTTGCGATAACCGGCGCATTACTGCTCGCCGTGCTACTGGGCATAAGCGACGCTCCCAATGCGACTGCATCTTTGATCGCGGCACGGGCAGGCCGGTACAGGAGCTTGGCTGCATGGTCGATCTTCTGGCATTTCATAGGTGCTCTTATTGCCGGAGTAGCCGTAGCTGAGTCGATTACCGGTCTCGTAAGGCTTCATGCCTCGTCGCTGATAGCCGTACTTGGTATAGGATGCATGGTTTCGGTGGTATTCACTTGGATTACCACCCGAAAAGGGCTTCCTGTCAGTGCCAGCGTAGGTCTGGTGGGTGCACTGGCTGGGGCGGGAATTGCAGCCTCAGGATTCAAAGCCGTCAATTGGTACAGCGTCCACGGATACCGGATAACCGGAATAACGCCGGTACTGGCAGGTATATTCGTCGCTCCCCTTGCTACGGTGGGAATTGCCGCGCTGGTAACTAAAGTAATATCACGCTCTGATAGGCATCTGTCACGTGAATCTCTCAAGCCTATACAAAAAGGCATCTGGGCGATGGCCGCTTGGGTCGCAATCTCGGACGGAACTAACGACGGCCAAAAGGCTATGGGCATAATGGCTGTCGCCGTAGCAAGCGGCTATTCCGCTGGTGATGTGGGCGGCGGGCACGGAATAGTTATCTCATGGTGGATAAAAGTACTGTGTGGAGCCGCACTCGCAGTAGCTACGGCTATCGGTGGTAGAAGAATAATAAAGACGGTGGCACGCGGTCTTTACCACGGTGGACCAATCGAAGGAGTAACCACACAGGCAGCAGCTGCCGCTGTCATATTCGGCAGTGCGCTACTGGGCTTTCCAGTCTCCACGTCATCGGTAGTCACTTCGGGTATGGTCGGCGCAGGAATGGTCAAGCGCCGCCATCATGTACGGTGGCGCGAGGTGACAAATGTGGCGTGGGCGTGGATCCTTACGGTTCCAGTATGTGCAATATTTGGGTTTGTCCTGTTCATCGGCTGGCGTGCAGTAGGCGGATTAAGGTAATATAGAAAGCAATAAACACGAAATTGACCAACGACCACAACCCAAAACATCGTATAAATATGACACAGTGGTGGAGGCGTATGTTTGTACCGGCAACACCCGAGGTCATGGCATTACTTACGGATCAGGGTAGAATCAGTGTCCAGGCACTTGCCGCCTTCTCTGAATGGTCGGCTGGAGGTGGTGCAGGGGCCGCAGAGCAGGTACGCGAGTTGGAACACAAAGCGGATGACACCAGGAAAGAGCTACTGAAAACGCTGCGAAACGTCTTGGTCACTCCGATCGATCAGGAGGACATATACGTGCTGTCGGAACGCTGCGACAGGGTTGTAAACGCAGCTAAAAACATCGTGCGAGAAGCCGAAGTACTCGAATGGGAGCCTGATGAACACGCTGCCTTTATGGGAGAGCACCTGAGCAAGGGAGTAAAGCATCTTGGCAGGGCATTCGAAGTGCTCGGCACTGACCATGACGCTGCAGGACAATCAGCAGACAGGGCTATCCGATCGGTGCGATCAGTGGAATATGGATACAGGCAGGCCATGGCATCCCTTCGTGAAGTAGAGGATCTGAAACATATATTCGTGCGTAGAGAGATGTATCGCTCTTACGCCAGGACAGCCGATCTGGTATCGGGAGTATCAGACCGCTTATGGTACGTAGTACTTGCAGGAAACTAACTATAAGCAGAGCGGTATAATGGTTAATCAATGGGAACAAAATCGGGAACAGGACAATACGGGAACAGGGCAATGAGAGTATAAGCCGATGAATGGCGCTCTACTCACATATGCGTTTACCCTTGGAATGGCCACCACGGTCAATCCGTGCGGTCTACCTCTGCTGCTGGCCTACCTGTCAATTTTAAGCTCTTCATACCCCTCGTATAACGACTCGCCTGTCTCTGCCACTCCTCTGCAACCTTGGCAAGAGGCCCGTAGGCCGGGTGGAACGACGTATAATGACTCGTCTGTCTCTGCCACTCCTCTGCAGGCAGCTTGGCACGCTATCATCACAGGTGCACTGGTATCGGTTGGATTCCTGGCCGTCTTTGGAACACTGGGCATCCTGCTGGAATCCGGCTTTACAGTGTTTATGAAGTTCGTACCATGGGTGATGATACCCCTGGCAATCGTTATGGTGCTGTTTGGCATCTATACCATGTCCGGCAGGCATCTTGGTATCACCATGCCGGCATTGTCCTGGCGCAACCCAGCAAATTCACATATATCGTGGTCGTCTATGATACTGTTCGGGGTATCCTATGCGCTGGCATCACTCACCTGCTCCCTGCCGATCTTCATAGCAGGAATAATTCCCTTCCACACGAATCGCGATCTACTGGAGGTATCTGGCAGCATGGGAGCCTTTCTGCTGGGGATGGCCGCACTACTGATTACCCTGAGTGTAGCTACTACCATG
>JAMCPC010000024.1:8435-22295 GCA_023379725.1 Actinomycetota bacterium | reverse complement strand
AGGGAGCAAGGATACTGGTTGCTGGGCCTAACTTCGGAACCGGATCATCACGAGAGCACGCAGTGTGGGCGTTGATGGATTATGGCTTTGAGGCCGTGGTCTCCTCCCGCTTTGGAGACATATTCAAGAACAACTGCACCAAACAGGGTCTGTTGCCCGTCCAGGTTGCCCCTGAAGTGGTGGACTCTCTTATGCAGGCCATAAAGAACGATCCGGCACTTGAGATCACCATTGATGTGGACAGAACAACGATAGAGGCACCAGCAGCTATGATCTCAGCCAACTTCCCGCTGGACGACTTCACCAAAGAGAGACTACTGAACGGCTGGGACGATATCGGACTTACTCAACGTTACGAAGATCTTATATCAGCATACGAGCTATCAAGACCATCCTGGATGCCCGTAACTCGTTAACTACTTTCCCTGCTTCTGCATCTCGCTAAACTGTAATGCCCACCATATCCCGACCATGTCTTCAATGCTATCAAGGCTGGAGTTGGTCAACTTCTCAAAACGCTTCAGTCTGTAGCGCAATGTATTGGGATGCACATTCAGGAGTTTGGCGACCTCATCCAGCTTCATATCGTGATCTATCAGTACCTTCAAGGCTAGTCTAATCGAACCAGCCGATGAACCCGCAAGGCCAATCGGGTGCAAGTACCGGCTTACCGCCCAATCCCCGACATTGGTTTCATTCACAACCGCAGTCAGTAAACCAAGCGATCCGGCTGTATAGACGCCCTTCTTGCCAAATGCATATGCAGTATGAAGCGCATCGCTAGCCTTCTTGAAGACGGCAGGAATGTTTTCAAGGGTAGTAGGCCCTTCAATGCCTATCACCCCAGAAGGTGGAATCTGCATAGGAAGCTTCTGTGACAGGCCAGCCACATCGCTACCCATGGTAGTTGAGGCTACGAATGGTCCTATAGTACAAAGGTCGTTAATAGCTCTATCAAACAATCTTTCATCCTGTGGAGTACTGCTATACGATCTTGCCCTGAACGCAAAGTACTCCTCTGTCGTAGACAGACCAAAATGTTCTATATGAGCAAGGATATCATCGCTATCATCATTACCAATCAATATAGAACGCAAAAGTGTATCTCGCTTCTGCTGATCCACACGGACATCGCGTTCATGGGCACGATGGTACCCAGCTACAATGGGATACGACAGTTCGTTGGCTCCAGACCAGATAATCTGACCCAGCTGAAATTCCTCCTCTGCGGATACGCCCTCTTGCTGAGCAAATCTAAGTATCTCATCCCAGAAAATGTATATGCCATCACGCACAGCACTCATCATTATCTCCAGAGGAACTCCCCTGATGGCACGCTCCTCTGCCCATTGAGAAAGTAGCTCCTTCTCCTCGTCGTTTAATTCACGCATCTCCAAGAAGGCATTGACCATCGTAGTAATTGCTACCCTGACCGAATCCTCCAGTTCCTGGATCGGTACAGTCTGGTAAAAGTCTATCGCCGAAATAATACTGTTGGTTACCAGCTTAATGCTATCTTCTATCTGATCTATAAATGCATAGATCGCTTTCTGCGCATTAGACGACCACTCTGTGACACTTACCATATATCAATTATACTTATACTAACGATACTCAGGTACGTATTGACATAAAAATGGTCTTAAGTCATAATATTGTGGTGAGCCTCTCCTCCCTTGTGGACTAGGCTTGCGGCCACCTGTATTCAAAGCTCGCCCAAACGGTCGTCTGGCACAGCCAACGCACGCACCAGTAGCTATCAGCCGATATTCGACGATGGTGCCCCGTTGGACGGTGGAGATACCGGTAACGTCTGGTTATATACGTGAGCACCAGGAGGGAGCTGGAAGTCGCTGGCCGGTACGTTTGTGGTAAAGCCGGTCATAGTCATAGATGCTCCGTGACCGGAAAATGATGCCAAGATTCCCTGTGGAGTAATACAGATCGTAATTACCTCGCCTTTGATCGAGCTTGGCACGCTACTGCCAGTAGGGGTTGCATCGACACATGTCAATGTCATACCAAAAAGTTGCTTGTGTGTCTCCACCATCGCGACTTTGCCGGTTGCACCTGCAGGCTTTCCGGCACCGGAGGTCGTGTGACTATTCAATTGACTCAAAGTACTTGTAAAACTTTGACCAAACTGTGAAAAGTAACTGATTGCAGAGCTGGAAGAGGCTGCCTTTGTGCAGAACGGACCGGAGATCGGGCTACCGCTTCCAGTACTGCCCGTTGCCGTACTTCCCTTGGCTGGGATGACGCAATTATAGTTTCCGCTACTCGTACCGATCTCTTCCATCTCCGTACCGGCAGCAATGCCGCCGGATCCGGCGGAGGTCATCTTGAAAAACGACTCCTTCCCCTGCTGCGCTACAACAAGTATCTGAGATGTACTCTTGGTGCTTCCGGTGACAGACCCACTCATGATATAGGTTGCCTGGTAGCTGATACCTGCAGCACTCTTTATCTTGGATATGAAAGCACTCACCTGTGCACTACTCACCGGTGTCCCCGCCGGCAGCTTTGCCGGTGAGGTAACGGGGCTCGGACTCGTAACGGTTGTCGTGGTATGTGTTTTTTTCTGCCGTAGGGCCACTCTCTGCCCGCTACTCGAAAGCCCCATCACCAGACCGATGATCAGCGCTATTATGATGACAACCACACCGCCTGTGACAGCCTGCCACTTGCGCTCCTTCATAAAGCCAAGCTGTCCTCCCGGCCTCTTGCCTGGTTGAGCCGATATACCTGTCACTCCACTCTGATCTGCCATATAAATATTTCTCCTTTCTATATAACACTACAACATCTACTGATTAATTGAAGTCGGGGTTAGTTGAAGCCGGGGAGCTTCCCAAGAGGAACCTTCTGCACCACCGGAACATTGCCGTTCTGCACCACCACAGGATTCTTGTACTGCGGAGGCGTATAGGTGGTCACCGGCTGCATGCCCGAATAGCTCTCACCCTGGTAGAGGTAGGGTGGAAGATTGGCGCTGTTTGCCAGCCTCGAATCATAGTTGTACTGCTTTGCGTAGGTGGAACGGGTCAGGCAGCTCAGATATGGCAACGTGCTGTTCACCATCAGCGGGTTTGTTGCCCCGAAGCTAATGTTTGACACGTTGGAGAAGAGGTTGGAGAGTGCCCCGCACTGGCCTGTCACCTTTCCACCATAGTACTCGGTAATGCCGCCATTGACTACCAGAGTACCGAGCGACATCCCATCCTGTGAGTTGTTCGCCTTGAACTGTCCGCAGTTGTTGTTCCATGCAGGACACGAAAGCGGGCTTGTAAGTGGGCTGCCATTTGGATTCTCGAGCACCGTTGCCGACAATGGCTGTGATGTAGCACTGTTGAGAAATGCTCCCGGTGGTCCTATGGCGACTATATCTGCATCTATCACCGCGGCGGCGCCCGCTCCGGCTGTTCGATGCCCATATATCGAGGGGAAGTTGGTATGAGGATCCAGAGTATTGACAAACCAATCCAGTGCCCCCTGCACAACGTCAGCGATTCCCCACACGACATATACAACAGCGTCAGCGATTCCCCACACGACATATACAACAGCTTCCATAGCATATACAAGTGCATCCCAAGCACAGTTCCATGGTTCATACCAGTGACATGGTGCCAACCAACTATTCATCGTATTGATCACGCCCTGGAAGAAGTTGTTTACACTGTTCAACAGGTTGTCCATTGTCCCTTGAATCGTATTGTTCAGCGACTGGGTACCCTGCAATGCTGTAGCGTCACCAGCATAATAAGCAGCGAGGTCAGCAGCCTCCTGATTGTAACCAAAATTACTGCTGTTGTATGCCGCGCAGGAATTGTAGGCTGACGGACTCTGCGGGCAGTTGTTGTCATTCCGACCGACCAGGTACATCAGCGCCATCTGAAGCACATACACTATAGTGCTACACACAGCCGCTATGGTGGCAAGGATCGGCACGCCAAATCCTACAAGCGACAGTATCCCAGCAATTCCACCTGCAATTGCACATGCATCACTGACGTAACTGAGTATAGTACTCAAATTATTTACACCCTCGTTAAGCGGATGATTCACCACCACATTACCTGCCGCGGTAAGGCCAAGCATGGAATTGCACGATGATGACGGTACTGCGGGACTTCCTGTCCCTGGGCATCCCGGTCCACCGTAAAAGATGCTGTTGGTCACAACCACGTCATTCTGAGCATCTATGGTCAGGCGCCCGTTAAGAGTGCCCTGCACAAGCGCATCACCGGTATTACAGGGGTTCCAACCCGGAGGTAGCCCATAGTTCGACGACGGCGGCCCAGTCTGACTCCATGCTCCTGAATCAAGTGTGTACTGGATGGGAGTGGTCTGACTCGTACCGTAGGCATAGTTGAGGTCATTGAAGGGTGGATTGGGGAAGGCCGAACAGCCGAGCGGATTACCCGTACCGTCTATGTTGGAGTTGCTTCCGGCAGCTGTATCGGGGATGCTGGATGCTGCAAATGTTCCACCTGATATGCTCGGCAGGGGACTGGCATCGTTCTGTACGTAAATGACACCATTGGTAGGTATTCTCGCCACTCCACCATTTGCCGGACAGCCATTTCCGCCCGTACTATCGTATGGTGCAGCGTCGGGACTCCATACCTGCATCACCCCGGAATTATATGTAGCCGAGTACGAATCGGGGGATTCACCTGGCCAGCTGTAGCTGTAAGTGTGGCTGGGTTGCAAATTGACAACCGTCTGACCTACGTAGTAGCACCCGCCACCAGATCCCGGTGGAGCTGTAGTCACCGTATGATTTACCGTACTGACCGGACCGGACTGATACTGTGCCGATGTTCCAAAGCAGAACCAGTAGCAGACAGGCGCTACCGGCTGCCAACTCGACGGGATCGGAGCAGTCCAAGTCTGTCCCGCAGAATCAGTACATGGTGGTGTTGCAGAGCTCCATGGATTCTGCTGGGTACATGTCCAGGTAACCGGCGGTGGGCCACTGGGCGGCTGGGTACATGTCCAGTATCCGCCTATCCAAAATCCACTGGTAAATGAACAACTCCAATTCGGCGGTATCGGGGCATTCCATTCGTTACCTGCTGAATCCCGACAGGGCGATCCAGGTTCACCTGTAAACCAATTATAGCTGCATGTCCAAGTATCCCCCTGGGAAGACGGTGCCCCGGCTACCAGTGAAGTAATGGTGCTGGTCTGTGCAGGCGCAGGACCTGCACCCTCGCTGGCTGCCAACTGAGGAATACTCTGATTGACAAACGGAAGAGGCACAAGCGTGCTGACCCTCTTCACCTTGGACGTATTGTAAGGCGAAGGGCTGGTGGTGCACTCGGGATAACCGGTCAGGATGCCCCACAGGTGGCCTATACTGTCCACCAGATAACTGGGGAAGTTGCCAAGCCCGGGTGGACGCCTGAAGGGGCTGGAAGATCCACCGGTCTGAGCCGCACCGGCTCCCACCGTAACCGGACCACTTATCGATGGCCCCTGCGGAGTATATCCATCGGTCAGTATGGCCAGGAATGACCAGATGGCCACAGTGCCAACCAATGCTATGATGGCACTCCAGTTTCCCATGAATGCCTCGATAAGATCCTCGCTTACGTTTAAGATGCTTATCGTACTTGTAGTAGAGGGACCGGAGCAGTAATACAACGCATCGTTGGACGATATGGGACCATTTACCGTGTCATTTGCGGTATAGAAATCGCCTGAAGAGAAACCTCCATTCCACACGTATCCACCGGCAAACGGATTGGAGGGACACCCAGGAGCCGGCCCGATGAAAGTGATACCCTCATCAGGAATGGTCCAGCTCTGACCCGAATAATGCACGCAGGCCATCTGCACCAGCGTAAGAAGCGACAGATTAATGGGCGCTCCACCATTGGGTGGCGTAATCTGTATCATATTGTCATACGAGTGATAGGCAAGACCTCCTCCTCCCAAAGCACCTATCAGACCGATAAACTCCTGCACATACGATGTAAGCGCTGAGTGTGCCGGGTTGGCAATCTCGAAATTAGTCTGAAATACATTCTGTGCAGGCGATGGAGGCGTGTTCGTGGTGGTGGAGGGAGGGGTGTAATTGAAGGTAATCTGCTCCGAATGCTCCACCAGGTTTCCCGGCCTTCCACTCTCACCCGTGACAGTTACGGTTATAGGACCAGCCTTCGATTGCGCCGGATTTCCTCCGTTGTAACCCGGGTAATCCACTGAATAGGTATAGTGCTCACACGCCGGTGAAGTAGTGCCAGGGATCACTCTCCAGTTGGCATAGTAGCCATTCAGAGAGGTAGAGAACGGATTTGTACATGAGAAGTTTGTCGGATATATCTGAGGTGGTCCACTAGTGGGGGCATCCTGCGATTCGTAGTTGAACGCATTGTCTGGTAATGGAGCACCATTGGCCATATAGTTGCTTTGAAGATTATAGACGGCAAGAAACGGCAATGCTGCCAACGATCGTTTGCCCGCCAGAGTCGCATTCACGGGCACGGATATACCCATCTCCTGCTCCACTGTTGTAAGCCCGGCACGTACGGAACTCGTAGATGAGTGGAAGTTCTGCTGCTGGACGACCGTAGGACCGCTGGCAAGGTTCGACGTAAATATCGCCATTGGCACTATGGTCAATATAAGCAACAACGCCAGCACTATGAGCATAGCCTGACCCAATTCATCTGAGTGCACCAACCTGCCTATAGGCGTATGTGGGGTGTGCCGTTTCAGGTATCTCCGGCGCATCTCACTTATATGACCAATGGTATGTCTTATATGCCTCATGGCAACATCACCCTCTCTCTAATTTTTCTTATCCTATACGACATATACGGCATGGGACAGCGCTCCAAGCACCATCCCCTGCCCATATACACTTCTGCACACCTCTGCACACTTGACATCTACCTACCCTCTTTCTCTCATGGACTTTCTCTCATGGATTGGCCGGACTCACCGTAACCGGCCACGATATGCTAATCTTATCTGACGACGTTATATAGCCGGACAGTATGGAACACAGGCTACCGCTACCTGCAGCCAGATTACCGACTGCCATACCGCTGGCAGTAAGCGTACCACTACCGCTGCTGCTGATAGTACCGCTAAGCCCATCAAGTGGCTGCGAATAGGTGCAACCACCATAGGATCCTGCCGATATGGCCACACTTGCAGGTATATTGAGACCGGATATCTGCCCACCCGAAAACGATCCTGTCGCCGATCCTGACGCTTCAATAGTGACATTTGCCGTGATGCCAGCCAAGAAAGCCGACATCGGATTAAGCGCTACTCCGCTGGACGGAATGTCTATCGTACCGGATGTGTACGTGCCACTCATCTGCCCGCTAAGTCCGGATGCCGAGAGGCTGCCGGCTGAAGTTACAAACGTAAATGAACCGTTATTGATGGTAATAGTCAACAAGGTAGAACTTCCAGTGCCACCGCCACCGCCGGAACCACCGCCACCGCCGGAACCACCGCCACCGCCGGAACCACCGCCGCTGGGGGTGGGAGCGCAACTAGGCTGTCCGGCACATGACACCTCAGCCATAGTCTGATCGATCGTTACACTGTCAATCTGGATTTCGTCGGTAAACCGCCCGATCGTACCAATCTGAGGAACTGCACCGGCAACATGCTTTACCCTGCTGGTCAACTCTACATCCACATATATATCGGTAACTGTGCCCGTATAGCTGTAGTAACCCTTGCCCTCACTGGCAACAGGCAGGTATGTCCCCGGAGACAGGCTGACGTATTTGAATAAAGAACTCGCATTGTCTGTGTTGTATGGGGATGAGGGTGGAATATACAGATCATTCGTGTCGATGAGTAGGTCTGATACCGGCTCACCGGTAAGGGCATCGGATACCCCGTTGGTCGACATGGCGCTATCTATGGCTGCCGTCACTCCGGTGGGAGCAGACGATGGGCAACCGACGGATTTCACCTGCTCCACTAACGTGGCTGCATACCCGGAACCAGGCGGAAACGAAATCATCTTGAGCGTATATATACCGGACGGTGAACCCGGGCTTGTTCCCGCGTAAATAAAGTACCATGCAGGATATACAGATGTAGATCCTGCCGGCTGCGAGACACCCCAGTAGAGCATCTCCTCAGGACATGCAATGACCAGGGGACTCGATCCTGCAGGTGGGGTAGGTGCATAGAGTAAAGACCCACCGGGTACGGCTTTGCCGTTCGGATAGCACCAGGCAACGGAACATTTCGGAACGCTGGAGGCCGTAAGCATACCTGCACCAAAAAGATTGGCATCGTTTATGTAGCTGGACAACTCCTCTCCCGTCTGACCCGCCAGTACTGTCTCATTACTGCCAGCAAAAGCGGTCGTACTGGTGGTCATCACTGAGTCTGTCGTCACAAATACCATTCCGAGCACGATCATGAAGATGAACGATGCCACCATGAGTTCGATAAGAGAAAACCCTGACTCGGTGCCGCCGGTGCTCCGCTTGGCCCATTTGCCACCGTTTCGCTTCCCGCCAACTCGCCATCGCACAGAGTGAAACGGGAATCCTGCCACCACGGTATGCCTTGATGGCCCGACCGGCCACCTGCTCTGTTCTCTCATGATGTGACTCCAAAGTACTGGCATCCTACAAACGGTGGAGAAAAGTTTGGTGGAGAAAAGTTTTTATTACTGGTAGGCGGCCCAGGGGGCTGACTCGTAGCAGTGAATCCGGATGCTCCGGGGGCTACGCCGACACATGCAGTGAACTCTCCGCTGGATGTGTCAGGAGTAATGTCTACGCCCGGCACTCCGTCGACTGTGTAAGTACCAGGATTCACGTTGAATAGGACAGCACAGTCGGACTGCTTATTGGAGCTGAACGCCGTTGTAGAATAGCTGTTCTTGGCATTGGATGCACTGATCGAGCTACCCGGCTTGAGTCCCCAGACGACTATATTGCCCTTCCCGCTATCAAAGTAGTGCAATGGAATAGAGCGTGACCCTGAAACCTGTACCTGCTGAGGTGCGGCAGGTCTGGCAGCGGGAGGCTGGGGCGGTGTCCACGTGATATCGACGTTCAGATCAATCTGGAACGATGTCGGTTCTACCCCCAAAGACTGCGAAGTAGAACCAGGTATGCCTGGATACGATGGAGCACACCCGGCTGTAAAGTAATCAGGCGGCGATTGCAGGGCACCCGGCCCGCCCTCTGCCGGTATCTGCTGCGAACCTGCCGTTGGCTCCCATGTTACGCCGTAGGTAAAGGTATAGATTACACTACGAGACTGCCCTGCCAGCTGGAATCTACACTGATGCGCCAGTGGAGGATAGGTACTCAGGGAAGAGGACAGTAGCCCACAGGAGGGAATCGTGGTCGTCTTGGGCGGTGAACATTGGAACCCGTCTCCACCAGTATCGCACCACGATGGCGTTGTCGATACCCCCGGATTGGGAGGATTATTGTAGGGAGATGTCGCCGGGTAATATACCGTTGAAAAAGCCGGTCCCTGAAGGGCGGCAAGCTGACCCTGAGCCAGTGCGGTAGCGGCTACCCGGTATCTCTGGGCTGCCTCTGCTTTTAATCCCGAAAGCATAAACTCTGCCGAGGGAACCAGTACGATCAGGATAAGCATCAAACTGACCAGTACCTCTACAAGGGTCATACCGGATTCTTCCATGCTGTCAACGGACATGCCAGATTTCCTGCCGATCTTGATTCGCTTTCCACCGTTCGTCAAGCCATGTGACTTATATCTCACACCAGGAAACGCGGAAAACAACAGACACCTGACCGTTGAATCCCTCTTTACTCCCTCTGCAGTACTCATAAAACCATTATAAAGATATATACTGCTACTGTCTATGGATAAGAATACAATAATATACCTGTTTTTGTTGTAAAAACATCTAAGTGAATTCCTACAATATTTATTGTAATTTCCTACTAAAATTGCTACCTCTGACCGGTTGCTCTCATTCCCCGCATTGGCCAGATCCGACTGCGCGCTGGAATCGTCGGCATAGGCACCCGTACTCGAGAACATGGGTACGGCTATCGCCATGAGTATGCCCATGATAAGCAGTACCACCAAGAGCTCTATGATGGTAAACCCCTCATCTGCAGGGAATCCAGCAACCCTGCGCCGATGCATTGGCGAGGAGGAAGCGAAGATGCTACCGTTCCGTCCTGGCCGGAGTGATGAGCTAAAAGTCATGATCTTCATCCGGTCTCTATGACCATATGGGTAAGGATAAGGTTAGCCGATGCCGACGGCAGTGGATTGTTCCACCACGCAACTACCGCATATCCGTTGCCATCGGTCATGTACCAGATCGAGCTACTGGACGGGCTGGATAGAGCTGCACTGGAGCACCCGCCGCCACCGCTACCGTATCCGCTGGGGGGGCACCGCCACCGCTACCTCCACTGCCGTTACCTCCATTACCACCACCACACAAATCAGCAACAACAGCACCACGCGTCTGACCACATCGCCTGTCTTTATAGGTTGCATCTATTCTTTACCTCCTTCGACCGACTCTAATCCTCTCGAATCCACATCGGTTAAATCTTCATCCTTCGCCAATATCGCCAGCGCATGTATCGGAGTTCTTGGGTTTCTCGCGACCGTTTTGCGGACATACCTATCCTTGTCGTTCGCCAGAGATTCCAGCACACTCTGTAACACGTTCTGACTGGACGCAACCGCCATCCGAACTCGCCAATCCTTATCCTTTGCCAGTTGTGCCAATATACTCGACGCCGTCTTTGTGTTCCTGGCAACTGCTTCACGGACAGTAGCACTCTCATCCGTAGCAAGCACTGCCAGTACGTCCATAGGCGTATTTGTATTGGCCGCCACTGCCTCACGAACCTGCTTACCGCTATCATCTCCCGGCAAAGTATTTGAATTATGCGCTACCATCATATTTATCCAACCCTCATCCGACAATATACCCTATCTGATAATATACCCTATCACATCCACTACCACATTGGTATAGCCACTTGAATTATAAATTGACACTGTGCCATCCGCTCCGACTTCAGTAATTGCCATATTGGATACCGGCTTGGCAGGTTCATTCCAATCAATAGTCGAAGATACAGGTAGTGCACCTCCAGGATATACGGTCAGGTAACCTCCAGAAGAAGTCATGCCGGTAGTGGTTACGTCAAGCACCGCCCCTATTATCTTGGAGTTGGTCGGAAGACCAGATACGCCTGTTACCTGTATGGTAAGGGTCTTCTGTGGACCAAGGGTCCTCCCTTCACACTGGCTTAGAGCAACACCAGACAGATCGGAGGGATTGCCCTTTCTGGTATCACATACCCTTACAGGTTCACCTAAGGAGAATGCCCCAGCAGAAGATTGTGACAAGGAGGTAAGTGGCTTGTCTGCAGGCAGCAGGGATTCGTTTACATAGTACCCCACTACATCTACAATTGCCTGAGCGGGAGTGAAGGAGTACAGGTCTATGGCCCCACTTTGGGAGAGTGGCACCGCTGCCTCATTTACCACCACATCACTCGGTATCCAATTGAGATTTGATGCCATTGGGTGCTCTATACCTGCAGGATACAGCGTGGCATACCCGGTACCTCCGGTATCGGTAACAGCTGTGTTCAGTATCACTCCAGATACTCCATGAGAGGGAATCGAGCCAAGACCTGCTACCTGTATATTCAATACAGAGCCCTTTTCCAAACCATGGCCATTACACTGTGCCTGAGGACCTGAGAGACCAGAGGGATTGCCACTACGTGTGTCACAGATACGCAGAGGAGATATTGGAATATAGAATGCACCCTGTGTGTTCGTGTCTGGTGCCGTATATCCCTGTATATCTACCACCACGTTCACATCCCCTGTGGCATTGTAGATAGATATCCTACCTCCTTTGCCAACTGCCACCATCTGTAGCTTTGCGGTGGCATATGGGGAAGATACGCTCAATGAAGATGTAGCAGGTCGGTCGGTTCCGTCGGGATAGACAGTCAAATAGCTTGCTCCATTGGGATGTATTGCTGTGATGTTTACCATTACCCCTGTTGCACTGGGAGGCACAGGACCAAGCCCTCCAACCTCGACGTTGAGAGTCTCCTGTGGACCAAGAGTCTTTCCTTCACATTGGCTTAGAGCCATACCAGACAGGTCGGAGGGATTGTGCTCTCTGGTGTCACATAGCCTTACCGGAGTGATCGGATGGTAAGACGAAAGAGAACCAGCAGATGTATAGGTGTAGTCGAAAGAGAAGGTTTCGGTCATGGCTTCATAATTGACATCACCTGAGTAACTGGCCAGTATCGTATAGGTTCCTGGAGAAAATGTCGGCATAAGAAGGCACGAACCGCTTCCATCTGTCAATACAGCTGTACATAGAGACTGCGATCCGTATGCAAAAGAGACACTTCCACCAACAGGAGGAAGATCTGTAGCTGGTGGTGTCAGGGTAGCAGAAAAGCTCACGTTTCCATTTGTGAAAGTGGATCCCTTAACAAGAAGAGTTGGAACTGCCTTTGTGTAGGTAAAGAGGTCAGCGGAGCTGATAGGGCTTCTTCCTCCTGGAGTAGTGACGGTTACATTCACCGTACCGAGCGGCTCTGCTGGCGATACTACCATAATGGAGGTGGAGGACTGGAAGGTAACTGAGATTGCCCCGACACTACCAAATGACACATCTACGCTGGAATTAAATCCGGTTCCGGTGATAGTAACTGAGGTTCCTCCGTTGATGGGGCCAGATGACGGTGATATGGAGGTGACAGATGGAGGTGACCCGTAGGTAAAGAGGTCTGCTGAGGTCGTAGGAGAGGTTCCACCTGGGGTAGCTACGGTGATATTCACCGTACCAAAGGGCTCCGGGGGAGATATTGCCTGTATCTCCGTGGAAGACTCCACACTGAATGAGACGGCTGCTGTATTTCCAAAGAACACATATCCCGCATTTGCAAAGTTATCGCCTACGATAGTAACCGATATGCCACCCGATGGAGGACCTACATCTGGAGACACAGATGTTACAGATGGTGCAGGTGGTGCAGGGAAATAGGGTTGTTCTGTAATTGCTGATGTTGCAGCTACGCTAGAACCAGCATAACTGATACTTGGATTATAAGAAGCTGTAATGACATGTTTGGAAGCGGTGTAGTAGGTCTGGGTACAGGTGGCCGTACCTGAACTACTTAGAGTAACTGCACCACATCCTGATATGGGCGTAGAATTATCATAGAATGTGACCGTGCCGGTGGGGGTTCCAGAGCCAGGTGAGTTGGATACCACCGTTACTGTATAGATAACAGGTGTACCCACCAAAACAGGATTTTGAGATGAGGTGATCGTGGTGGTGGTTGTGTCTTGGTTCACTGTCTGGATGCAGGTGCCGGTTGCAGTGGAGGTGGAGGTTGAGCAGGCCGGAAGAGGCGAGGCGGAGCTGGTGGTAGAGCCTGTGTAGTTCGAGTCCCCTGAGTAGATGGCCGTTATGGTGTAGGTGGAGCCTGCTTTCTCAAGTGCTGTAGTGGAGGTGGGAGACGGGGGGTTGCCGGAGATTGCAGGGGTGGTGCAGGTAGCTGTAGCTGAGTTACCTGAGGTAAGGGCAACTGCACCACATCCTGAGATTGTGGTGGTGGTTGCGCCGGTTGTCTCTTCAAAGTCTATCGTACCAGTCGGGGTTCCAGAGCCAGGTGAGTTGGATACTACCGTGGCAGTGAAGGTGACCTGTTGGCCAGTGACAGAGGGGTTCACAGATGAGGTGATCGTGGTGGTGGTTGTGTCTTGGTTCACTGTCTGGATGCAGGTGCCGGTTGCAGTGGAGGTGGAGGTTGAGCAGGCCGGAAGAGGCGAGGCGGAGCTGGTGGTAGAGCCTGTGTAGTTCGAGTCCCC